>JAPLQZ010000214.1 GCA_026399415.1 Rhodocyclales bacterium
AGCCTTCGGAGCGCCATCAACCAGATCCTTGGCTTCCTTGAGGCCGAGGCCCGTGGCAGCGCGAACGACCTTGATGGCTTCGACCTTCTTTTCGCCCGCGGCCAGCAACATCACGGTGAATTCGGTCTGCTCTTCGACGGCAGCCGCGGCGGCGGTCGGGGCGGCAACGGCAACAGCAGCCGCAGCGGCGGAAACGCCAAACTTTGCTTCCATTTCCTTGATCAGCTCGGACAGATCGAGAACGGTCATGCCAGCGATGGCATCGAGTATTTCAGCTTTGCTTACAGCCATGATTACAACTCCTGAATGAATGTTTGGATCAATGAAAAACGATTACGCAGTCTCTTTGGCGTCGCGCACAGCAGCGAGGCCCCTGACAAACTTCGTCGGGACTTCGTTGAGTGTGCGGACAAACTGGGTGATTGGCGCCTGCATGGTGCCGAGAAGCTTGGACAGCAGCTCCTCGCGGCTCGGCATCGTCGCCAGCGCCTTGACACCAGCCACGTCCATGACGTAGTTGGGCATTGCGCCGATTTTGATGGCGAGCTTGTCATTACCCTTGGCAAAGTCGTTGAGCAGCTTGGCAGCAGCCACCGGATCCTTGGAAATTCCATAGATCAGGGGGCCAGTCAGCTTCCCGGACAGACCTTCAAACGGCGTGCCGGCAAGGGCGCGACGAACCAGGGTATTTTTTACTACACGCAGGTAAACACCGGTTTTGCGCGCGTTGGCACGCAATGCGGTGAGATCAACCACTCCGAGACCACGGTACTCTGCGACGATGATCGACTGGGCATTCGCAACTTCTGCGGATACTTCGGCAACTACCGTCTTCTTGTCGTCAAGATTGAGACTCACGGTCAACTCCTAGTCAAACCCCAGCGCCGAACAGTCGGGAGACTCACGGTCAACTCCTAGTCAAACCCCAGCGCCGAACAGTCGGCGCTGGCGATACGGCGACCTTCATTCAGGAACCGAAATTCCGTCATCGGGTAACGCCATCTACGCCGGCTTTGCGACGATGTTCCGTCGCCACAATTAAGTCCTCGCGGACACCTGCGGTCTTTGATAACCTGCCGCGCCATTCGCCAAACTGCACGAACGGCGCAACAGCCCAAAGTTCTTTTATGCTTGCGCCGACAGGCTGGCCTGATCGACGCGGACGCCGGCGCCCATGGTGCTGGACAGCGACACTTTCTTCAAATAATGCCCCTTGGACGCCGCCGGCTTGGCCTTTTGCAGCGCCTCGATCAAGGCCGAAAGGTTCAGCTTGAGCGCATCAACGGTGAACGAAGCGCGGCCAATGGTGCAATGAATGATGCCGGCCTTGTCGGTGCGGTACTGCACCTGACCCGCCTTGGCATTTTTCACCGCTGTGGTGACATCCATGGTCACGGTGCCGACCTTCGGGTTGGGCATCAAGCCACGCGGACCCAGTATCTGGCCGAGGGCACCGACCACCTTCATGGCATCGGGCGTCGCGATCACGATATCGAAGTTCATGTTGCCGGCCTTGACATCAGCGGCAAGATCCTCGAATCCAACGATATCTGCGCCGGCAGCGCGGGCAGCTTCGGCTTTTTCGCCCTGGGCAAACACGGCGACACGAACGGTCTTGCCGGTGCCGGACGGCAGCACAACGGAACCGCGTACCAGTTGGTCCGACTTCTTCGCATCGATGCCAAGGTTTACCGAGACGTCGATCGACTCATCGAACTTGGCGGTCGCGCATTCCTTGACCAGGCTCAGCGCATCGCTGATCGGATAGGCTTTGTTGCGGTCGACCTTGGCCAGAACCGCTTGTGTTCGCTTGGAACTCTTCGCCATGATTACAGGCCCTCCACGACAATGCCCATGCTGCGGGCGGAACCCGCGATGGTGCGTACAGCCGCCTCAAGATCCGCAGCGGTCAAATCCTTCATCTTGGCCTTGGCGATTTCCTCGGCC
>JAPLQZ010000271.1 GCA_026399415.1 Rhodocyclales bacterium
ACGCCGGCTGCCGTGGCTTTCCTCGGCCAGTATCGCGAATGCTCCTACCTGCCCTGGGCGCGCGTCAACGTGCGCATCCACAAGGAGGAGTACGGCCACCTTGCTTTCGGCGTCTGGGCATCGAAACGCTGCATCGAGTTTGGCGGCGAGAAGACCCGTGAATTCATGCAGCAGCGGATTCCAAAATTCATGCAGATGGGCCTCGGCTTTTATGGCCGGCCGTCAGCCGGCGGTGAGAAGTCGCAGATGTTCGACATCTATTATGAGTATGGCATCAAGGTGAAGAAACCGGAGGAACTGCAGACCGAATATCTGGAACTGCTCGATTCCCGCCTCAAGGAAATCGGCCTGATCATGCCTGCCGGCGTCGAAGCCGACTACGACATGCGCATGGGTTACGAAACCGAAGATCCGGTTGCCGCCTAGTTCCATGCCCGGCTCTCCACAAAGTCTGATCGACGGTGAAATCGCCGGGCTCAAGCGTTTCGGTTACACGCCGTTCGGCGATGCGGCGCCCGACTGGGATGGCATGTGGGATTTGCTGCGGGGGGATTTCGCTACCTTGCAGCGCACGCATGTTCCGACCTATGCGCAGATGAGTCCCTGGCCGCAGGAAGGTGCGCGCATCTACATGCGCCGTCGCCTGCTGGCGGATCGCCTGTTCGAGGAATGCCAGGAACTGTACCGGCGTCTCCATGGCGATGGCATCAGTACCGAACGGGTGGAAGCCTACGCGCTGGGGCGGGATGCCTATGAAGAAGCCGTGCTCGACTTCGGCAAGGCCCGTGAAATGCTGGAAGACGTTTTCGCCAGAACCGTCGACCGGGTTCCGGCGGGCCCGGCCTGAGCAACACGCAGGATCGTCTCGGGACACACCCGGTTCGGCACGCACGATGACCGCAAGCTGATCTGCGTGAGCCCGCCCGGCCTGCCTCATCAAGAGCCTACAATGCGTTCCGATTCTCCCGGAACTTAGGCCATGACCGATCCAACAACCCCCGCCCGCGTCGTCGTGGCTTTGCTTGCGCCCTACCGCGGCCGCGTCATCCTCGCCGCCATTGCCCTGGTGGTGGCGGCCCTGGCCATGCTGGGAGTGGGTCAGGGCTTGCGCGCCGTGATCGACCGGGGCTTCGCCGCCGGCGACCCGGCCTGGCTCGATCGCGCCCTGATGGCCATGTTCGGCATCATCGCCTTGCTGGCGGCGGCAACCTATACGCGCTTCTACAACGTCTCGTGGCTCGGGGAGCGCGTCACCGCCGACCTGCGCCGGCGTGTCTTCGACCACCTGCTGTCGCTGCCGCCTTCATATTTCGAACAGGGCCGCACCGGGGCGGTGATATCCAGCCTCACCGCCGACACGACGCTGATTGAACAAGCCATCGGCTCGAGCCTCTCCATCGCCCTGCGCAATACCCTGATACTGATCGGCGGGCTGGTAATGTTATTTACCACCAACCTGAAGCTGACCCTGATGGTACTGGCCGGCGTGCCGCTGGTGGTAGTGCCGATTGTGCTATTCGGGCGGCGCGTGCGGCGTTTCGCCCGCATCAGCCAGGACCGCGTGGCTGATCTGGGCAACCGCATCGACGAGACCATCCACGAGATTCGCATCGTGCAGGCCTATGGACACGAGAACGTCGACCGGCGCGATTTCGCCACGCTGGTTGAAACCGGCTTCGCCACGGCGCTGGCCCGCGTCCGCAATCGGGCGACGCTGGTAGCTGCCGTCATGGTGCTGGTGTTCGGCGCCATCTCGCTGATCCTTTGGGTAGGCGGCCACGACGTGCTGGCCGGTCGCATCAGTCCCGGACAACTCTCCGCGTTCGTTTTCTACGCGGCGCTGGTG
>JAPLQZ010000015.1 GCA_026399415.1 Rhodocyclales bacterium
ACTCGGAGGCCCTTTTACCTGGGCTGCTCTCTGTGCAATGGCCAAGTTACTGGCGACGGAGAGGAGAAGGACAAGGGCGGATGGCAACGCTTTCATGACAGGGTTCTCGCAACAGGAAGTTCGCAGGATATCAGCTGACATTGCATTGGTCAGTACTGTCCCTTGCCAAGAATCGTATTCAGGACGACTGAGACCGAAATAATCCACCACGTGTCGCTTGGGAATAACCAGTGAGTGCGGCGGTGTCAGGCTCTACCCCAGATGGACACCGGCTCGAATCCTTGAAGGCATCTTTCGAGGGGAGTTGACAGGACATTTATTGCAGTGCAATATTTGCTGCGATGCAACAGAATGCGTGATCTACTTGCACCGTGCTTGGCCACCCCGACTCCACGCAATCAGAGGCTACTCAATGGAAACTCTATTCAGAATTCTTCTTGTTTTGGCAACTTCATGTCTTGCTGCGTGGGTGCTGGTGATCTCCCTCGACGCCACAGACGATCTGAGAGTTGTTACGGGGACGCTTGCGATTGGCTTTGCGGTTGCGGCGGCTTTCTTCTACAAGCGGAATGATTCCGGCGTTGCGGCTTGAGCTGAGTGCAACAGATTGGCTTGGTCGCTTCCTGCTGATCCACTAACTCGACAAGCTAATCCTGAATATACCCGGCGTCCTGCCCCCGCAACCAGTAATAATGGATGAAGCCAATCACTTGGCGGTGATTGGCTTTTTCATTCCAGTCACTCACAAACTTTGGAGCCACACATGCTCACACTCGAAGACGCACTCCGCATCACGTTGGCGGCCCGCCGCGCGGCGACGGAAAACAACTGGAACGTAGTCATTGCGGTCGTCGATGATGGCGGCCACCTGATTTCACTGGAGCGGATGGACGGCACCCAGAAGGGCTCGGTGCGCGTCGCCGAGCAGAAGGCCAAGACCGCCATACTGTTCAAGCGGCCGACGAAGGCCTTCGAGGACATGGTATTGCAGGGGCGCCCGGTGATGATGTCAATGCCAGACGCGATCTGCCTCGAGGGCGGCCTGCCCTTGATCCGCGACGGCGTCTTTGTCGGCGCGATCGGCGTGTCCGGCGTCAAGTCGTCCGAGGACGGAATCGTCGCGGCGCAAGGCGTACTGGCCTTGTGAGCGTAGCCGGCCGCGCTTGCCTGCCTAATCGGCAATCATCCGCGAGAACTCGCCACTGCTGATCAGGCGCTTCAGGTCGCCGGCGCCACCGACCAGGCTGCCTTTCACGAACACCATGGGGAAGGTCGGCCAGCCGGTCCACATCTTGAGGGCGTTGCGGCGCCGCCACTGGCGCAGGTAGCTTCCATACTCCAGATACTGGTAGGGCGTGCCGAGCGCATCCAGCGCCTTGCGCGCCTGTTTCGGGAAGGGGTTTTGCGCCATGCCGACCACGACTACCTGGTTGGCGGCGACGGCTGCCTGCACTTCCTGCACTATGTCGGCATTGCTGTCGGTTATGGACTGGCGGATGGCGGGAGACTCATGTGGGGCTCCTTTGCTCTCAGGTTTATTGTTGCAATGATGGGGACGTTGCTGATCAGTGTGACCGGTCAGGCCTTGCCGCCCAGATGTGAAATAGCGTTGGCATAGTAGTTGAGCGTTTCGATCTGTTCCGGCGCCGGGCGGAACAGACCGTCTTCCTCCAGTACGATGTGGCGCAGGGTCAGCATGCGCAGGCCGACGCCGAAGGCATAGTCGTGGTCGTGGCGCGGGATGTAGAGATGCGCGCCGCGGGCCTCCAGTTCGCCCATCCAGGCATGGGCCGCCGCCTTCAGTTCGAGTTCGCTCAGGGCGCGCGACGGGTCCCGCGCCAGGATGCCGGCCACCAGCGAGACGGGTAGCACGGGAATGACCTGGCCGATGGCGTCCATCAGCCGCGCGGCGATGATCCCTACCTGTTCACGGCGTTGCACGTCGTTCAGCACGGGAAAATGCAGGCCGCGTTCGCGGGCGTAGGCGCGCACCGAAAACGGCGTGCCGAAATTGACGCAGGCATAGCCGAAGCGGTGCCAGCCGCCTGTGAGTGCCTGCGACAGATTGTGGAGAAAGAATCCGGCGGTAATGACCAGCCCGCGCAGGCGGCCCGGGCGCGGCGCTTCGGGGTGCAGCTTGAGCAACTGGCTGCGGTCCTCCAGCACGCGGTCGTAATTGAGCCCGACCGGGATGAAGACCAGGTCGCGGCGGCCTTCCTCCTCGCGTTCGTCGAAGGTTTTCAGCATGTAGTCGAGCAGGCCGAATTTAGGTGGCCGCAGGCGCCCGTCGATGGTCAGCCCGCCCTCGGGAAACACCGCCTGGGTGACCCCGGCCTCGGAGGCCATCTGCACATAGCGGGAAAGCACGGTGCGGTATAGCGGATCGCCGGAATTGCGCCGCACGAAATAGGCGCCCATGGCCCGGATCAACTGTTGCAGCGGCCAGATGCGCGCCCATTCGCCGACAGCGAAGGATAGCGTGGCGCGCTCGGCGGCGAGGAAGGCGACCAGCACGTAGTCCATGTTGCTGCGATGATTGATGACGAAGACGATGGTCGACTTCGGATCGATCCGGGACAGGGCCGCTTCGTCCACGAAGCCAATGCGCACGCGGTAGAGCGCCCGCGCCGCGGCGCGCGCCAGCGCATAGCCGACCCGATAATAAATGTAGGCATTGAACGAGGGCACGATTTCCCGCGCGTAACGGTCGATGCGCCGCCAGACGTCGCCCAGCGCCTCGTTGCTGACCACCGCATGGGCCGCGGCCGCAGCCTGCACCTTGTGGTCATGGAACAGCCGGTCGATCAGCACCTGCCGGCGCGTCAGCTTGAAGGAAGGCAACTCGATGTTGAGCCGTCCGCCAATCTGGCGAATGACCATCTTGATGCGGCGCCGGAAGAACCAGCGCATGCCGGGTACCAGCAGCAGCACCAGCACTGCCCAGCCGGCAAAGCCGGCCAGTATGACAAATGCCCAGAGCGGCACAGCCACCGTTGCGCTCATCGTCGTCCCCCGGCTTTTCGCTAGAGTCCCCGCGCCCAGATCGGCCGCAGCCTGGCCGCCTCCGGCGCTGCGATGGCGGTCCGGACTTCACCGAGCAGGCGCGTCTTTTCAGCACCCAGGGTGCCCTTCAGCACCAGGCGGTTGGAGGCATGATCGCTGCGGAATACCGTGCGCCGCAGTTCCAGCGCCGAGATGAAGGCTTCCATTTCCACGAACAACTCATGCTGATCGCAAGGCTGCCATTCGGGGAATGTGGCGCGGAAGCGTTCTTCGCCCTGTGGAAAGTTCACCACCAGCGTGGCCAGGTATTCCGGCTGCGTGGCATTGGCCAGGCGCGCGGAATTTTCCGCGTGCTGCCGCGACAGTGTCTTGCCGCCGAGACCGTTGAGGATCATCACCGAGCGCCGGATGCCGGCCTGTTGCAACTTGTCCAGGGCTTCGCAGGTACTGGCCAAGGTCTCGCCCTTGCGCACTTTCGCCAGCACCTCGTCATCGCCGGATTCGGCGCCGACGTAGGCCATGTTGAGTCCGGCCGCCGCCAGTTCCCTGAGTTCGTCGACCGGTTTTTTGCGCAGGTTGCGCGGCAGGCAGTAACTGGAGATGCGGCGCACCGCCGGCAAATGTTCGCGGATCGCAGCGAGAATTTCAAGCAGGCGCCGGGTCGGCAACACCAACGCATCGCCATCGGCGAGAAATACCCGGCGGATGTCGTTGCCGAAACGTGCGCCGCAGCGGCGCAGGGTCTCCAGCGTTTCCGCTTCATCGCGGGCGCGGAACTTCTTCTGTGGCGCGGTATACATCTCGCAGAAGGTGCACTGGTTCCACGAGCAGCCGTCGGTGACGGGCAGGATCAGCGATTCGGCCTCGCTGGGCGGGCGGAAGACGGGATCGACATAGCGGATGGGGAAGCCGGAGTTCATATGCCGGATTATGTCACGGGCGTTTCGCCCGTGATGGTATCCCCTTGTGGGATATGGCAGGGCCGCGCACGGTATGATGCGTCGCGCTCCAAATCCCCTGCGTCTTCCCCATGTCCTTTCCTGCTCTGGCTTTCGTCGACCTTGAAACTACCGGTGCCACGGCCACTGCCGACCGGATTACCGAAATCGGCATCGTCGAGGTCGATGAGAACGGCGTGCGCGAGTGGTCTTGCCTGGTCAACCCGGGCACGCCGATTTCCGGCTTCATAGAGCGCCTGACAGGTATTTCGAATGCGATGGTGGCTGACGCGCCACCGTTCGAGGATGTCGCTGCGGAAGTCATGGCGCGTCTCGAAGGACGGCTTTTTATTGCCCACAACGCGCGCTTCGATTACGGTTTCCTGAAGAACGAATTCAAGCGTGCCGGCCATGATTTCCGGGCCACGGTCTTGTGTACCGTGAAGCTCTCGCGCAAGCTGTTTCCGCAGCATCCGAAGCACAATCTGGACAGCCTGATAGCGCGGCACGGCCTTACCGTCAGCAGTCGGCACCGGGCACTCGGCGACGCTCGGCTGATCCACCAGTTCTGGGGTCGCTTGCAGGCCGAGGTGGAGCCCGAACTGCTGGCCACGACCGTCAAGGCGCTGACGGCGCGTCCAAGCCTGCCCGCCAATCTCG
>JAPLQZ010000088.1 GCA_026399415.1 Rhodocyclales bacterium
CTTGACCGCGTTGGCATTGGCGCCGGGGGCATTGAATACCGGCACGCCGCGTGCTGACATCGACTTGACCGGAATATTGTTGGTCCCGGAACCGGCTCGCCCGATCGCCCGTACCGACTTGGCTATCTCCAGCGAATGCATGTCGGCCGATCGCACCATGACGGCATCGGGATTTGCAACTTCCTTGCCGACGGTATAACGCTCCGCCGGCAGCCGCTTCAGGCCGTTCTGGGAGATGGCGTTGAGAATGAGGATGTTGTATGGATTAGCCATTTTTCGCCTCGAATTCTTTCATGTACGCCACCAGCGCGGCGACGCCGGCGACCGGCATGGCATTGTAGATGGAAGCGCGCATGCCGCCCACGGAGCGATGCCCCTTGAGTTGCGCCATGCCCTTGGCCTTGGCGCCCTTGAGGAACTCTTCGTCGAGCGCCGCATCCTTGAGCGTAAACGGCACATTCATGCGCGAACGGTCTTCCTTGCGCACCGGATTGGCGTAGAAACTCGACGCATCAAGATATTGATAAAGCATGTTTGCCTTGGCGATATTCTGCTTCTCCATGGCGGCCAGGCCTCCTTGCTGCTTGAGCCACTGGAACACCAGGCCGGCGATGTAGATGCTGTAGGTGGGCGGCGTGTTGTACATCGAGTCGTTTTCGGCGTGGGTCTTATAGTCCAGCATGGTTTGCGGCGCGGGGACGCCCTTGCCGATCAGATCATCGCGAATGATCACTATCGTAAGACCGGCCGGCCCGATGTTCTTCTGCGCGCCGGCATAGATCAGGCCGTACTTGCTGACATCAATCGGCTTCGACAGGATGTTGGAGGACATGTCGCACACCAGCGGAACGTCGCCGGTTTCCGGCGTCCAGTGGAACTCGACACCACCGATGGTTTCGTTGCCGGTGTAATGCACATAGGCCGCATCCTTGTCCAGCTTCCAGTCCTTCTGCGCCGGGGCGTAGGCAAACTTGCCGTCCTCGCTGCTGGCGACGATGTTGACCTTGCCGAAGAGTTTCGCCGCCTTGATGGCTTTCTTGGCCCATTCGCCGGTATGCACATAATCGGCGCTGGCCTTGCCCGCGAGCAGGTTCATCGGGATCATCTCGAACTGCAATGTCGCCCCACCCTGCAGGAACAACACCTTGTAGTTGGCGGGAATGCCCATCAGCTCGCGCAGATCCGCCTCCGCCTGCGCATGAATGCCCATGTATTCCTTGCCGCGATGACTCATTTCCATCACCGACTGACCGCTGCCGTGCCAGTCGAGCAATTCCTCGGCTGCCTGTTTCAGAACTGCCTCGGGCAGCGTGGCGGGTCCTGCAGCGAAATTGAAAATACTCGGGCAGCGTGGCGGGTCCTGCAGCGAAATTGAAAATACGTGCCATAACCATCCTCCAAAAGTGACGAAACTAGATTGCGAAAAATACAGTATACAAAATAGAATACGGAATACGGTATACATTCATCGATCGATTGTCACGTCCACTCTTGTGGGGCGCCGCGCAGCAATGCCGGCTAGTCCTCTAGCGGTGGTTCCGCAGGCAAGTCTTCATCTTCGGTTTCAATTACCTTCTCGACCCCGGCCAGATAGGTGCCGTCGTCAAGGTTGATCAGCGTCACACCCTGGGTTGAGCGACTCATGACACGAATGTCGGTGACGCGGGTGCGGATCAGTACTCCGCCCGTCGAAATCAGCATGATCTCTTCGCGCGTTTCGCCCGGACCGGCGAGTACCGCCGCTACCACCTTGCCGTTGCGTTCCGAAGTCTGGATGGCGATCATGCCCTTGGTGCCGCGGCCGTGGCGGGTGTACTCCGCGATGGGAGTGCGCTTGCCGAAACCGTTCTCGGTCGCGGTCAGCACCGCATAATTTTCGCTGTCCGCCACCAGCATGGAAATCACTCGCTGGTCGGGTTCCAGCATCATGCCGCGCACACCGCGCGCTTCGCGGCCCATCGGCCGCACGTCATCCTCGGCGAAGCGCACGGCCTTGCCCGAATCCGAGAACAGCATCACGTCGCACTGACCATTGGTAATGGCCACGCCGATCAGGTGATCCCCTTCGTCCAACCCGACGGCGATAATTCCCGCCTTGCGCGGGTTGGCGAAGCTGGTCAGCGGCGTCTTTTTCACTGTGCCCATGGCGGTGGCCATGAAGACGAAGTGCTGCTCGTCGAACTCCTTGACCGGCAGGATGGCGGTAATCTTTTCGCCTTCCTCAAGCGGGAAGAGATTGACGATCGGTTTGCCGCGCGAGATGCGCGTGCCTTCCGGCGCTTCATAGACCTTCAGCCAATATACTCGGCCGCGGCTGGAGAAGCACAGGATGTAGTCGTGGGTATTGGCAACGAACAGGCGATCGACAAAATCATCTTCCTTGATCGCCGCCGCCTGTTTGCCACGACCGCCACGGCGCTGAGCCCGGTAGTCGGCCAGTGGTTGGCGCTTGATGTAACCGGTATGCGACAGCGTGACGACCATGTCTTCACGGACGATCAGGTCTTCCAGATTGATGTCGGCAGTACTAAGCACAATTTCCGAACGCCGTGCGTCACCAAACTGTGCTTTTACCACCGCCAGATCTTCACCAATCATTGTGGTGATGCGCTCCGGGCGAGCCAGGATATCGAGGAGGTCAGCGATCTGATCCATCACCTCCTTGTACTCGGACACAATCTTGTCCTGCTCCAGCCCGGTCAGGCGTTGCAGGCGAAGTTCGAGGATAGCCTGAGCTTGAGTATCGGACAGCCGGTAGCCTTCTGCGGAAAGACCGAACTCCGCAGCCAGACCATCAGGCCGCGAGGATTCGGCAGAAGTTCGCGCCAGCATGCCCTCCACCAGGGTCGACCGCCAGGTGCGCGCCATCAGCGCACGCTTGGCTTCCGGCGGGGTCTGTGCGGCCTTGATCAGGGCGATGATTTCATCGACGTTGGACAGTGCGACGGCAAGGCCTTCCAGAATGTGCCCACGCTCGCGCGCCTTGCGCAGTTCGAATACCGTACGCCGTGTAATGACCTCTCGCCGGTGGGCGAGGAAGCACTGCAGCATGTCCTTCAGGTTGAGCAGTCTGGGACGGCCATCGACGAGCGCCACCATGTTCATGCCAAAGGTGTCCTGCAGCTGTGTCTGCTTGTAGAGGTGATTCAGCACCACCTCCGGCACCTGACCCTTCTTCAACTCAATGACCAGACGCATGCCCGATTTGTCGGACTCGTCCTGAATGTGCGCGATGCCCTCGATTTTCTTTTCGTGAACCAGTTCGGCGATCTTCTCCTGCAGGGTCTTCTTATTGACCTGGTAGGGCAATTCATCGACCACAATGGCCTGGCGTCCGCTGCGCTGCAAATCCTCGATATGGGTTCGCGCACGCATGATTACGCGACCGCGGCCCGTGAGGTAGCCATCGCGCACGCCGGAAACGCCGTAGATCAGTCCGGCAGTGGGGAAATCGGGCGCCGGAATGATAGTGATCAGTTCGTCGATGGTAGTTTCCGGATTGCCAAGCAGCAGCAGGCAGCCATCCACCACCTCGTTGAGATTGTGCGGCGGGATATTGGTCGCCATGCCGACCGCAATGCCGGAAGAACCATTGATCAGCAGGTTCGGGATGCGTGACGGGAGAATCAGCGGCTCCTGTTCCGATCCGTCGTAATTCGGGCCGAAATCGACGGTTTCCTTGTCGATGTCAATCAGCAGTTCATGACCAATGCGCGCCATGCGCACTTCGGTGTAGCGCATGGCCGCCGCGTTATCACCGTCGACCGAGCCAAAGTTGCCCTGACCATCGACCAGCATGTAACGCAGAGAAAAATTCTGTGCCATGCGCACGATCGTGTCATACACCGCGGTGTCACCATGCGGGTGATATTTGCCGATCACGTCGCCGACGATGCGCGCCGACTTCTTGTAGGCCTTGTTCCAGTCGTTGGAAAGCTCATGCATGGCGAACAGCACGCGACGATGCACCGGCTTCAGACCATCCCGCACGTCCGGCAGTGCCCGCCCGACGATCACGCTCATGGCGTAATCGAGATAAGAGTGGCGCATCTCCTCTTCGAGGCTGATCGGCAGGGTTTCTTTGGCAAACGAGGTCATTTAGGCTTACCGTTGCCGACTTGCGGCGAGCGATGGCGGGAAAGCGAACGATTTTAGCATGCGCGGTTAGCCCGGCGGGTTGTCCGAAGCCGCCAAATCTGGTTGAATCAGCACATGAATACCCCCATTGCTCCGGGCGCCATGCCCGCTGAAATCGATCTCCTGATCCGCCCGCAGTGGATCATCCCCATCGAGCCGGCCGGAGTCACCCTTTCGGCGCATTCTCTGGCGGTAAACGACGGGTGCATCGTCGCCCTGCTCCCTGATGACCAAGCCCTGCAGCGATTCCGTCCGCGGCAGACCCTCGATTTGCCGGGTCAGGTGCTGCTGCCCGGCCTGATCAATCTTCACACCCATGCCGCGATGAGCCTTCTAAGAGGCTATGCCGACGACCTGCCCTTGATGCGCTGGCTTTCCGAACGCATCTGGCCGGCCGAATCACGTTATGCCGGACCGGATTTTGTTCGAGATGGGACACTGCTGGCGTGTGCCGAGATGGTGCGCGGCGGAATCACCACCTTCAACGACATGTATTTCTTTCCCGATGCCACCGCCGAGGCAGCTAGGCGGATCGGGATGCGCGCCGTCCTTGGCATCATTGCGATCGAGTTCCCCACCCGCTATGCCGCCGACGCCGACGATTATCTGGCCAAAGGGCTGGCCGTCCGTGACGCGTTGAGCGGCGATCCGCTGGTGAGCTTTTGCCTCGCTCCGCATGCACCCTATACCGTAGCCGACAAGACCTTCAAGAACATCGCCACTCTGGCGGCGCAACTGGAAATACCTGTCCATGTGCATCTTCACGAGACCCTTCACGAAATCGAAGAGAGCCTCAAACTGCACGGTGTGCGCCCCCTTGAGCGACTGCGCCGTCTCGGTCTGCTGGGGCCGCAACTGATTGCCGTGCATGCCGTACATCTTGACGCCGGCGAAATCGATCTGCTGGCCCATGAAGGGTGTCACCTGGCTCACTGCCCGACGTCCAACCTGAAACTGGGCAGCGGTATTCCGCCGATGTCGGCAATCCAGTCGCGCGGCGTCAATTTCGGCCTCGGCACAGACGGGGCTGCCTCGAACAATCGCCTCGACCTGTTTCAGGAAATGCGTCATGCCGCGCTGCTGGCCAAGGGGGCGAGCCGGAATGCGGAGGCGCTTGGCGCGCATACAACACTCCATGCCGCGACACTGGGAGGTGCTCGCGCCCTGGGAATGGACGGAAAAATCGGTTCGCTGCTCCCTGGCAAGGCAGCCGACCTTTGCGCCGTGCGCCTTGATGAATGGCTGATTCAGCCCTGCTTTGACCCCGCATCGCACCTCGTCTATGTCGCTGGACGCGAACAGGTAACCCACACCTGGGTGGCGGGCGAACTGGTAATGAACAACGGTGTTCCCGTGCAAATCGACATTTCAGAATTGCTTGACCTTACAGGTTTGTGGCATACTCGTATGACGTCCTGACGCGATGCCGCAATCAGGGAAAAAATGAAATGCCGACTTCCGTTACACTTAAACCCAACAAGGGGGGAACATGATCAATAGCGCCAAACACTCTCTGCTGCTCGCCACTCTGCTCGGACTTTCCATGTCCGCCCTCGCCCAGACACCCGGGATCGATACCAAGGGTACCGTCGGTTATGCCATCGACCAGCGTGGTTCGGTAGTTAAAAGCGGTACCGGCCTGTGTTGGCGTACCGGCTACTGGACACCGGCCATGGCCATCGAAGAATGCGATCCGGATTTGGTAAAGAAACCTGAGCCGGTGGCTCCCAAGAGCCGCGCGGTAGTTGCTCCGCCTCCTGCACCTGCTGCTGCGCCGAAGCCGGCTGCACAGAAGGTGACACTTGCCGCCGACGCCCTGTTCGACTTCAACAAGGCCACGCTGCGTGCCGAAGGCCAGGCCAAGCTCAACAAGCTTGCCGCCGACGTCAAGAACATCAAGCTCGAAGTGATCATTGCCGTTGGCCATGCCGACCGCTTCGGTACCGACGCCTACAACCAGAAACTCTCCGAGAAGCGTGCCGAAGCCGTCAAGGCCTATCTGGTCAGCAAGGGCATCGAGCCGAACCGTGTCTACACCGAGGGCAAGGGCAAGAAGCAGCCGATCACCAAGGCCGATCAATGCAAGGGCCCGAAGAGCAAGAAGACCATCGACTGCCTGCAACCCGATCGTCGCGTCGAAATCGAAGTCATCGGTACCAAGACCGAATAATTTGGTATGACTCCGGAAAAAGCCCTGCCCTGCAGGGCTTTTTTTGTGGACCTGGGACGCCAAAATGAACGCAACCAGCAACGCCGACCCTCGCGAACTCGATAAATTTGGGGAACTCGCCCACCGCTGGTGGGATCCGAACTCGGAATTCCGCCCGCTGCATGACATCAATCCGGCGCGGCTGGCGTGGATCGACGGTCACGTCGGACTCAAGGGCAAACACGCGATTGATGTCGGCTGCGGTGGCGGACTGCTGAGTGAAGGCATGGCGGCCTTGGGCGCAGAGGTCACCGGTATCGACCTGTCCGAGAAAGCACTCGGCATAGCCCGCCTGCACCTCTATGAGAGCGGGCACGTCATAGACTATCGCCTGATCTCGGCCGAGGCCATGGCGGAGGAAACCCCTTCCCATTACGACCTCGTCACCTGCCTTGAAATGCTGGAACACGTACCCGATCCGGCAAGTTCGGTAGCGGCCTGCGCTCGCCTCGTCAAGCCGGGAGGGCAGGTGTTTCTATCCACCATCAATCGCAATCCGAAAGCCTATATGCTCGCGGTGGTCGGTGCGGAATACATATTCAACCTGCTGCCGCGCGGAACCCATGACTACACACGCTTCCTGAAACCCGCCGAACTGGCGCGTCTGTGCCGCGATGCAGGGCTGGAAGTGCTCGAAATCACCGGCTTGCGCTACAACCCGCTCAAGCGCGACGCCTCGATCGGGGCCGATACCGACGTGAACTACCTTCTCAGGGCCCGGCGCAATGCCTGAGGCGGTGCTCTTCGATCTCGATGGCACGCTGGCCGATACCGCCCCCGACTTGGGCGGCGCGCTCAACCAGCTGCTGCTCGAACAAGGGCGTGCCCCCTTGGGCATGGATCAGCTCAGGCCGCACGTTTCTTCCGGCGCACGCGGCATGATCGGCGCCGGCCTCGGCATCACCCCGGCCGATCCCGGCTATCTCAAACTGCAGCAGCGGTTTCTGGCCATCTACCAGGAAGCATTGTGCGTCGGCACCCGCCTGTTCGAAGGCATGGCCGAGCACCTCGACGAACTCGAAGCCCAAGGGATTCCATGGGGCATCGTCACCAACAAGTCGCAGCGCTTTGCGATCCCCCTGATGGAAGGCTTGGGCCTGCGCCACCGCTCCGCCTGCATCGTCTGCGGTGACAGCGCCTGGCGCTCAAAACCCCACGGCCACCCCATGCAACTCGCCAGTGCCGTGATCGGGGTCGCTGCAGCAGAATGCATTTACGTAGGTGACGACGAGCGGGATGTCATCTCCGGCCGCACCGCAGGCATGACGACCGTTGTCGCCGCCTGGGGCTATCTCGGTGGCGGCAAGCCTCCGGCGAGCTGGGGAGCCGACGCCATCGCCGCGTCGCCACACGATATTCTCGGCCTTGCCGCGGCAAACCGATAAAATTGTGCTTGCAATCCGCAGATCAAGTACCATCTGAACTGCACCATCTTGGGGGCGACATGGCTTCGACATGGGTGACAAAGCATGCAGGGCATACCGAGGATCCGGGTACCTCGTAAATCCATCTGGAAAGTACTAACTGCCAACGACGAGCGTTTCGCTCTAGCCGCTTAACAGCGGCTGGCTTCCGAACTGGTTTGCTTCTGGGCCAGGTAGCGCAAGCTACATCGGAATCATATACAGGAGATAAGGCTGTGCGGAGTCGCGATGCACAGTTCGAAAATCCAGCGAATCGTCTGCAACCAGCCTGTCCGTCGGCGTGTTGCGGGTTAAATCAAATGACGCGACTAAGTATGTAGAACTGTATGTGGCGCACTTATGGACGCGGGTTCAATTCCCGCCGCCTCCACCATTTAATTGAAGACCGGACTCACCTCCGGTCTTTTTTTGTGCAGGCCCCGAAAACCAAAAAAGAGCGGCTCCCACCGCTGAGAGCCGCTCTATTACTGGTGC
>JAPLQZ010000118.1 GCA_026399415.1 Rhodocyclales bacterium
CCCAGTTGTTCTTCGACGACGTGCGCGTGCCGCAACGTAATGTGATCGGCCAGGAGGGCATGGGTTTCACCTTCCAGATGATGCAGTTCCAGGAGGAACGCCTGTGGGGTGCGGCCAGTTCGCTGCGCATGCTCGACAGCGTGATCGACGAGACCATCGAATACACGCGCGAGCGCCAGGCCTTCGGCAAGTCGTTGCTCGACAACCAGGCCGTGTACTTCCGCCTCGCCGAGCTGCGCACCGAAGTCGAAGCGCTGCGCTCGCTGACCTACCGCGCGGTCGAAGCCTACGTCTCGGGCAAGGACGTGACCAAGCTGGCCTCGATGGCCAAGCTCAAGTGCGGCCGCCTGATCCGCGAGGTCACCGACTCCTGCCTGCAGTATTGGGGCGGCATGGGCTACACCTGGGACAACCACGTCTCGCGCGCCTGGCGCGACGGCCGCCTGGTCTCAATCGGCGGCGGCGCCGACGAAATCATGCTCGGCATCATTGCCAAGCTCGACGGCACGCTGCCGCGCGCCGGCTGACATGATATTCAGCAAGATCCTGATCGCGAATCGCGGAGAGATTGCCTGCCGCGTCATTCGCACCGCGCACGCACTGGGCTACCACACGGTGGCCGTGCATTCGGTGGTCGATGCCGATGCACCGCACGTGAAACTGGCCGACGAAGCAGTTGCCATCGGCGCCGCGCCAGCGGCCGAGTCCTACCTGCGCATCGAGGCCATCCTCGACGCCGCGCGCCGTACCGGCGCCAATGCCGTGCATCCCGGCTACGGCTTCCTCTCCGAAAACGCCGGCTTCGCCCGCGCCTGTGCCGCAGCCGGGCTGGTCTTCATCGGCCCGCCGGCCGAGGCAATCGAGACCATGGGCGACAAGGCCGGCGCCAAGCGGCGCATGATCGCCGCCGGCGTGCCGACCGCGCCCGGCTATCTCGATGCCGAACAGGATGACGAACGATTGATCGCGGAAGCGGAAAAGCTCGGCTACCCGCTGCTGGTCAAGGCCGTCGCCGGCGGCGGCGGTCGCGGCATGCGCCTGGTGCTTGGCGCCGGCGAACTGCGCGAGGCGATCGCCAGCGCGCGGCGCGAAGCGCAATCCGCCTTCGGCAATGACACGCTGATGCTCGAGCGGCTGATCGAACGCAGCCGCCACATCGAGATCCAGGTCTTCGCCGACGCCCACGGCCATGCCGTGCATCTGGGCGAGCGCGACTGCACGGCGCAGCGGCGGCGGCAGAAGGTCATCGAAGAAGCGCCCTCGCCGGTGGTCAGCCCCGCCCTGCGCGAGGCCATGGGCCGCGATGCCGTGGCTGCGGCGCTGGCAGTCGGCTACCGCGGCGCCGGCACGGTCGAATTCATCGTCGACGACCAGCTCAAGCACTACTTCCTCGAAATGAACACGCGCCTGCAGGTCGAGCATCCGGTGACCGAAATGATCACCGGCCTCGACCTTGTCGAATGGCAGCTGCGCGTCGCGGCCGGCGAGCCGCTGCCGCTGACGCAGGAGCAGATTAGATTCAGCGGCCACGCCATCGAGGCGCGGCTGTATGCCGAAGACCCCTACTCGGGCTTCGCCCCGCAGACCGGCACGGTGCTGCACTGGCGCCCCGCCGCGGCCGCGGCACAGCCCGGCATCCGCATCGACGCCGGCATCGTCGAGGGAGGCGCGGTTACGCCCTGGTACGATCCCTTGCTGGCCAAAGTGATCGCCCACGGCCCCGACCGCAATGACGCCATCCGGCGCCTCATGGCCGCGCTGGAGGATACGCCGCTGCTGGGCCTCGCCAACAATGCGCGCTTCCTGCGCGACCTGCTCGACCACCCGGACTTCCGTGCCGCCAGCATGCACACGGCGCTGCTCGACGAGTGGGCGGCCGGCAGCGAAGCGCTGCTGCAACGCCCCACGCCGGACGACGAACTCTGGTGCCTGGCGGCCGCAGTCGCCGTCGGTCGTGGCGCGCGGCCGGCCAGCGTCGCCGGCTTCGACCTCAGCCTGGAATGCGGCACCACGAAGCGCACGCTGCGCGTCGAACTGGGGGCCGGCAGCGTGCATGTCGATCTGGGCGCAACGCGCCACGAAGTCGACCTCGGCACCGAGGGCGCGGGCTGGCTGGACTACCGCTTCGACGGCATCCGCCGCCGCATCGCGCTGGTGCGCGACAGCGGCCGCCTGCACTTCTCGCGCGCCGCGGCGGGCTTCGTCTTCGCCGAGGTCTCGCCCTTTCCCGCCGTCGATGCCGCGCACGATGCGAGCCGCGTGCGCTCGCCGGTGGCCGGCACCGTAACCCGGGTGCTGGTCGTCGAGGGCGACGTGGTGGTGGCAGGCCAGACCGTGGCCTGCGTCGAAGCCATGAAAATGGAAATGAAGCTGGTCGCCACGGTAGACAGTCGTGTCGCCACCGTGCGCGCCAGGATCGGCGACCAGGTCGCGTCCGGCGCCGTGCTGGTCGAACTCGAAAAGGAGGCATGAAATGGCAGAAACTCGGGAGAAGGCGATTCTCACCTGCGCGCTGACCGGCGTGCTGACCGATCCCTCGCAATACCCGGTGCCAGTGACGCCCGCGCAAATGGCCGCCGAGGCGCGCGACGCCTTCAACGCCGGCGCCAGCATCATGCACGTGCACCTGCGCCAGCAAGGGCCGGGCAAGGGCCATCTGCCGTCGTGGGAACCGGAGGTCGCGGCGCAGATCGTCGACGCCATCCGCGCCGCCTGTCCCGGCGTCATCATCAACCTGACCACCGGCGTGATCGGCATGGACATCAGCGGTCCGGCCGCCTGCCTGCGCCGCGTGCGGCCCGAAATCGCCGCCTGCAACGCCGGCACCCTGAACTACCTGAAGATCCGCGAGGACGGGCGCTGGGCCTGGCCGCCGATGGTGTTCGACAATCCGGTGGAGAAGGTCAAGGCCTTCCTCGACGTCATGGCCGAGACCGGCACGCTGCCCGAGTTCGAGTGCTTCGACGTCGGCATCGCGCGCTCGGTGGCCATGTTCCGCAAGGCCGGCATGACCAGGCACATCGATTACAACTTCGTCATGGGCGTGGCCTCGGGCATGCCGGTCGACGGCGACCTGTTGCAACTGCTGCTGCGCTGGATCGAACCCGGCGCGCCGTGGCAGACCACGCTGATCGGTCGCGCCGAAATCTGGCCGGTTCACCAGCGCACCGCCGAGTCGGGCGGCATGTTGCGCACGGGGCTGGAAGATACCTTCTACCTCCCCGACGGTTCGCGCGCACCGGGCAACGGCGCCCTGATCGAGGCGCTGGCCGCTTGCGCGCACATCGCCGGGCGCGAAGTCGCCAGCCCGGCCGAAGCCCGTGTGGCGCTGGGCCTGGCCCCCGCTTAGGAATTGCGCCCGGGCATTTGCGCTGGCAATAACCTACCGACAAAGCACAATCATTTAAACTACCCGTTCGATACAGGCTTGGAGAAAAACAATGATCGGCTATGCAACTCTCGGAACCAATGATCTGGCACGTGCAAGTGCTTTCTACGATGCGCTTCTGACGGAGATCGGCGCAAAACGCCTGTGGGAATTCGAGCGGGGCATTTCCTGGGGAATTGCACAGGACAAGCCGAGCCTCGGCATCATGAAACCCTTTGACGGAAAAGCAGCCACCGTCGGCAACGGAGTTATGGTGGCACTGATCGTCGACTCTCATGAAGAGGTCGACCGGGTGCACAAGAGAGCGCTCGAACTCGGCGGCAAAGACGAGGGTCCTGTCGGCCTCCGCGGGGAAAGCTTCTACACCGGGTATTTCCGCGATCTGGACGGCAACAAACTGAGCGTTTTTTGCATCGGCTAGGATGGCCGCCGAAAGCCGCTCAAAGCGCGTACGCAAAGTCAAGGTCGGCGACACTCACATACTGACCCACGGGCGCAGCCACGAAAGCTTGCGCGACGTCTATCACCTGGTCCTGACGTTGAGCTGGCCGCAGTTTTTTGGCGGACTGCTACTCGCGTTTATGTTCGCGAACCTCGTGTTCGGCACGGCGTACTGGCTGTTGCCGGGCAGCGTAACGAACGCCCGCGAAGGACAGTTCCTCGACTATTTCTTCTTCAGCATCGAGACGCTGGCCACCGTCGGCTACGGAGTCATGTCGCCGTCCAGTCTGTATGGCCACGTCGTCGCTTCGTTTGAAATCCTGACCGGCATGGTGGGATTCGCCCTGACCACCGGGCTGGTTTTCGCGCGCTTCTCCAAACCCACGGCACGCATACTGTTCAGCAATCGCGCCGTCATTCGCGACTTCGAGGGTGAGCGCGTTCTGATGTTGCGTATCGCCAACGAGCGCCACAACAGAATCGTCGAGGCTACGGCGACGCTATCGCTGGTGCGTGCCGAAGTCAGCCCGCAAGGCGAGAGCTTCTTCCGCATTCATGACTTGAAACTGGTACGCCAGCGAACGCCGGTATTCGCTCTGACCTGGACCCTGATTCATCCCATCGACGAACACAGTCCCCTGTATGGAACCGACTCCGCCCAACTGAAGGAGAGTCGCGCGCGCATCGTGGTTTCGGTGACCGGCCATGACGAAAACATGGCGGCGTCAGTTTATGCCGGCACCGACTACGAAGCCGAGGATCTGGTATTTGACGGTCGCTTCGTGGATATCCTGCGGACCACACCCGATGGCGAGCGCCTGGTCGATCTGACGCGTTTCCACGATATTGAGCCGACTGCGGAAGAACCCGCTCCATCTTCATGACAATGACCCCGATTCGCTCCGTCACCCTCGACCTCGACGGCACCCTGGTCGATACCGTTCCCGATCTCGCCGCGGCCGCCAACGGCATGCTGCGCGAGCTGGGACGGCCGGAATATCCCGTCGACACTATTGCCGCATTCATCGGTCGCGGTATTCCGAAACTGGTCGAGCGCTGCCTGCTGGATCTCGATGCCGACTCGGTGGTACAGGCACAAGTCGTCTTCCGCCGTCATTACGCCATCGAAAACGGCCTCCGCTCCAAACTCTATCCAGGCGTTCTGGAAGGCTTGCAGGCCTTCCGCGAGGCAGGCCTGCCGATGGCCGTGATCACCAACAAGGCGGCCGCTTTCACCGAACCGCTGCTGGTCGCCACGCAGCTTGCCTCCTGGTTCGAGTTCGCCGTATCGGGCGACAGCCTGCCGGAGAAGAAACCGCATCCGATGCAACTGCTGCATGCCTGCCAACGCATGGGCACCGCACCCGCCGAAAACCTGCACATCGGCGACTCCCGGCACGATGCCGCGGCCGCCCGCGCCGCCGGCTGCCCGGTATTCCTGGTGCCTTACGGCTACAACGAAGGCGAGGACGTGCAAGGAATCGACTGCGATGCTATAGTCGCGTCGCTGGTGGAGGCGGCCCGCCGTATCGCCAGCGCCGACTTTCGAAAGATCGCTTAAAGCTCATGCTCCACCACAACCTGCAAACGACAAGGAAACACGCCCTCGGGGCGGAGGCCTGGCCCTGGCGGCCCTGGCTCTCCTGCGCCATTTGAGCGCCTGATTTTCCCCGCGCCGGAGTTTTCATTCCGAGCGCCTCGTCTTTGCAGCACCCGCTTCCGTGGAGTTTCCCCATGACTGAATCCGAATTCAACCGGCTCGCCGCCGAGGGCTATAACCGCATTCCGGTGACGCTCGAAACCTTCGCCGACCTCGACACGCCGCTGTCGATCTACCTCAAGCTGGCCAACGATCCCTATTCCTACCTGCTCGAATCGGTACAGGGCGGCGAGCGCTTCGGCCGCTATTCCTTCATCGGCCTGGCCGCCGGCACGCGCATCGCCGTGGTCGATGGCGCGATCATGGTGCTCTCCGGCAACCGCGTCGCCGAGCGGCGCGACCACAGCAACCCGATGAGTTTCATTTCCGAGTTCATGGCCCGCTTCAAGGTGCCCGACCTGCCCGGCCTGCCGCGCTTCTGCGGCGGTCTGGTGGGCGCCTTCGGTTATGACACGGTGCGCTACATAGAAACGAAACTGGCGCGCAAGAAACTAGCCGATCCGCTCGGTGTGCCCGACATCCTGCTGCTACTGTCCGAAGAAATCGCCATCGTCGACAACCTCTCGGGCAAGCTGACGCTGGTGGTGTATGCCGAACCGGGCTTCCCCGGCGCCTGGAAGCAGACCCAGGCGCGCCTCAAGGAATTGCTGGCAAAGTTGCGCGCGCCGGTGCAAATTCCACCCGAAGTGCAAACCAGTTCCGCGCCCGCCGTCTCTGAATTCGGCGAGGACGCGTTCAAGGCCGCGGTACGCCGCGCCAAGCAATACATCGTCGATGGCGACATCATGCAGGTGGTGCTGTCGCAGCGCATGAGCAAGCCCTTTGCGGCCAGCCCGCTGGCGCTGTACCGCGCATTGCGCACACTGAATCCCTCGCCCTACATGTTCTATTTCAACTTCGAGGATTTCCATGTCGTCGGCGCTTCGCCGGAGATTCTGGTGCGCCTCGAACATCAGGATGGCAAGAAGCGTGTCACCGTGCGTCCCATCGCCGGCACGCGCAAACGCGGCGCCACCGTCGCCGACGATGAGGCACTGGCCACCGACCTGCTGGCCGACCCCAAGGAGCGCGCCGAACACCTGATGCTGCTCGACCTCGGCCGCAACGACATCGGCCGCGTCGCCAAAATCGGCACGGTCAAGGTCACCGACCAGTTCATCATCGAGCGCTACTCGCATGTAATGCACATCGTCTCCAACGTCGAAGCCGAACTGAAGGATGACGAGGGTGCGCTCGGCGTGCTCAGGGCCACTTTTCCGGCCGGCACGGTATCCGGCGCGCCGAAAGTGCGCGCCATGGAAATCATCGACGAGCTGGAACCCTCGAAGCGCGGCATCTATGCCGGCAGCGTCGGCTATCTGGGCTTCAACGGCGACATGGATCTGGCCATCGCGATCCGCACCGCGGTGATCAAGGACGGACAGATCCACGTCCAGGCCGGCGCCGGCATCGTCGCCGATTCCGATCCCGATTCGGAATGGCAGGAAACGCTAAGCAAGGCGAGGGCGCAACTGCGCGCCGCCGAGATGGCCGAAGCCGGCCTCGATACGCGGTTTGAATGAAGACCAACCGCTTTCAACACAGAGATCACGGAAACACGGAGAACACGGAGATGGATCAGGATGAGCTTTCCGGTGATGTGCTTGGGGCGGCGATCGAGGTGCATCGATTGTTGGGACCGGGCTTACTGGAGTCCGCTTATGAGTTGGCGCTGGAGAGAGAGTTGGTATTGCGTGGGCACACCGTGGAACGGCAGAAACCGGTGCCTCTGGAGTACAAAGGGGTAACGTTGGGTGATGGCTTTCGTCTTGACCTGCTGATCGATGATTGTTTGCTTGTCGAGGTCAAAGCGGTTGATCACTTACTGCCGATACACGAGGCTCAACTACTAACCTACCTGCGCCTTGCTGCCAAACGCTTCGGGCTCCTTGTCAATTTCAACGAAAAGATATTGAAGACAGGCATCAGACGCATCGTGAATGGCTATTGAGAAGGTCTTCTCTGTGCTCTCCGTGTCTCTGTGCCCTCCGTGTCGAAAGAGGTAATAACAATGCTGCTGATGATCGACAACTACGACAGCTTCACCTACAACCTGGTGCAGTATTTCGGCGAGCTCGGCGAGGACGTCAAGGTGTTTCGCAACGATGCGATCACCCTCAAGGAAATCGCCGCGATGAATCCTGCCCGCATTGTCATCTCGCCCGGCCCGTGCTCGCCGGCCGAAGCCGGTATTTCGGTGACGGCGATCAGGGAGTTTGCGGGAAAGATTCCGCTGCTCGGCGTCTGCCTCGGCCACCAGAGCATCGGCGCGGCTTTCGGCGGCGAGATCGTGCATGCCCGACAGCTCATGCACGGCAAGACCTCGCCGGTCACTCACGAAGGCCAAGGCGTCTTTGCCGGCCTGCCGAATCCGCTGACCGTCACCCGCTACCACTCGCTGGCGATCCGGCGCGAGACGCTGCCCGCCTGCCTCGAAATCACGGCATGGACCGAAGACGGCGAGATCATGGGCGTGCGCCACCGGGAATTCAAAGTAGAAGGCGTGCAGTTCCATCCCGAATCGATACTCACCGAATGCGGCCACGAGCTGCTGAAAACTTTTTTGCAGAAAAAATGAAACTCTCTCGACACAGATAACACGGAGACACGGAGAGCACGGAGGAAAGGCATTTCTCTGTGTTCTCTGTGTTCTCTGTGTTCTCTGTGTTCTCTGTGTCTCCGTGCCCTCCGTGTTGTAAGCGGTTAACAAAAGGACTGAAGCCATGATCACTCCCCAGGAAGCGCTCCAGCGCACCATCGAACACCGCGAAATCTTCCACGACGAAATGCTGCACCTGATGCGGCAGATCATGAAGGGCGAAATCTCGCCGCTGATGGTCGCCGCCATCCTTACCGGACTGCGCGTCAAGAAGGAGACCATCGGCGAAATCTCCGCTGCGGCGATGGTCATGCGCGAGTTGTCGACCAAGGTCGACACGCCGCACAACCCGCACTTCGTCGATATCGTTGGCACCGGCGGCGACGGCGCGCATACCTTCAACATCTCCACCGCGTCGATGTTCGTCGCCGCCGCCGCGGGGGCCACGGTGGCCAAGCATGGCAACCGCAGCGTGTCGTCCAAGTCCGGCTCGGCCGACGTGCTCGAAGCACTGGGCGCGAAGATCATGCTGACGCCACAGCAGGTCGGCGAATGCATCGAGACCATCGGTTGCGGCTTCATGTTCGCACCGAACCATCATCCGGCGATGAAGAACGTCGCTCCGGTGCGGCGCGAAATGGCGGTGCGCACGATTTTTAATATCCTCGGTCCCCTGACGAATCCGGCCGGCGCACCGAACACCCTGATGGGCGTGTTCCACCCCGACCTGGTCGGCATCCAGGTGCGCGTGATGCAGCAGTTGGGCGCCGATCACGTCATGGTGGTGTGGGGCAAGGACGGCATGGACGAGATCTCGCTCGGCGCCGCCACTCTGGTCGGCGAACTCAAGGACGGCAAGATCACCGAATACGAAATCCATCCCGAAGACTACGGCCTGGCCATGATGTCCAACCGCGGCCTGCGCGTCGCCGACGCCGCCGAATCGAAGGCCATGCTGATCGAGGCGCTGGAGAACAAGCCCGGCACAGCCCGCGAAATCGTCATGCTCAACGCCGGCGCCGCGCTCTACACAGCCAATCTGGAGGACTCGATTGGCGCCGGCATTGCGCGCGCCCGAGAAGCGATCGCCAGCGGCGCGGCGCGCAAGAAGCTCGACGAGTTCATTGCCTTCACCTGCAAGTTCTGATGTCCGATATTCTCAACAAGATCCTCGCCGTCAAACGCGAGGAAGTCGCGGCAGCATCGGCAAGCCGGTCGCTGGCTGTAGTTCGCGCCGACGCGGAAGCGGCGCCGATGGCGCGGGATTTCGTTGGCGCAATGAAAGCGGGAGTCGGCGCTGGTGGTACGGCGATTATTGCCGAGATCAAGAAGGCCAGCCCCTCGAAGGGCGTGATCCGCGAAGATTTCCGCCCGGCGCAGATCGCCGCCGATTACGCGCAGCACGGCGCGACCTGCCTCTCTGTACTGACTGATCGACAGTTTTTTCAGGGTTCGGAAGCCTACTTGCGCGAAGCCCGCGCCGCCTGCTCGCTGCCGGTACTGCGCAAGGATTTCCTGGTCGATCCGTATCAGGTATATGAAGCCCGCGCGATGGGCGCCGACGCCATCCTGCTGATCGTCGCCGCCTTGTCGCTGGCGCAGATGCAGGAGATGGAAGCCATCGCCCACGGCCTCGGCATGGCCGTGCTGGTCGAGTGCCACGATGCGGCCGAACTGGACATTGCGCTGCAACTGACGACGCCGCTGATCGGCATCAACAACCGCAACCTGCGGACCTTCGAAGTCAGCCACGACACCACGCTGGCGCAACTCGGCCGGATTCCTGCCGATCGCATCGTGGTGACCGAGTCGGGCATCCTGACGCCGGACGACGTGGCGCTGATGCGCGGCCACGGCGTGCATGCCTTCCTCGTCGGCGAGGCCTTCATGCGCGCTCCGTCACCCGGAGCGGAGCTGGCGCGACTGTTCGCCTAAGCGCAGCTGGCGCCCGTCGACTCGGCAACGCCCAGCTTCTTCATAATCATGTCCAGCGGACAAAACTTGGTGAAGCCGCTCTGGAACAGGTTAGCGCCGACGAAGGCGGTGAACCACAGCCATGAAAGATGGCTCATGTCGACCTGACCCGTGCTGTGAGCGAGGACCAGCGAAGTCATGATGAAGAAGCCGGCGACGATGCGAACGATTTGATTGATGGTCATGCGAAAGACTCCTTGAGGGGAAAGTTGGGGATCATGTTTTTTTGATTCGATCCTTCATCGCGGCGTAGTACAGCACCGGGATCACCACCAGCGTCAGCATGGTGGACACGAAGATGCCGAAGATCAGTGACAGCGCAAGGCCGGCGAAGATCGGGTCATCGACGATGAACAAGGCGCCGAGCATCGCCGCCAGCCCGGTCAGGACGATCGGCTTGGCCCGGATCGCCGCAGCCTGGATCACGGCTTCGGCGAAGTCCATGCCGCCGGCCACCTGCTCGTTGATGAAATCGACCAGCAGGATCGAGTTGCGCACGATGATGCCGGCCAGCGCGATCATGCCGATCATCGAGGTGGCGGTGTATTGCGCGCCGAACAGCGCATGGCCCGGCATGACGCCGATGATGGTCAGCGGAATCGGCGCCATGATGATGAGCGGCACCAGATAGCTCTTGAACTGCGCCACCACCAGCAGGTAGATCAGGATCAGGCCGACGGCATAGGCGGCGCCCATGTCGCGGAAGGTCTCGAAGGTCACCTGCCATTCGCCGTCCCACTTCAGTGAGTATTGCGCGTAGGGATCTTTCGGCTGCTTGAAGAAATACTCGCCGAGCATGCCGCCCTGCGGCAATGCCACGCCGGCCAGCTTGTCGCGGATGTCGAACATGCCATACAAAGGCGAATCCAGTTTGCCGCCCATGTCGCCGGTGACGAACACGACCGGCAGGAGGTCCTTGTGATAGATCACTTTCTCGCGCAGCGTGCGCCTGATCTCCACCACTTCGGACACCGGCACCATTTGTCCCTCGCGCCCGCGCAGCTTGAGCTTGAGCAACTGGTCGATGCTGTTCTGGCGTTCTGCGGGCAGGACGATGCGCACCGGAATTTCGTACTTCGCATCGCCGTCATGCACCGGCGTCACGTCCTCGCCGGACAGGCCCAGCCGCACCACGTCGACGATATCCTTCTGCGCCACGCCGAGCAGCGCCGCCTTGGCCTGATCCACGCGCAGCACCAGCTTTTCCGCATCGGCATTCACCGTATCATCAACGCCGACTATGTCGGCCGTGCTCTCGAATGCGGCGCGGACCTGCTTTGCCACGGCGATCTGCCCGGCGTAGTCGGGGCCGTAGATTTCGGCGACGATCGGCGACATCACCGGTGGCCCCGGCGGCACTTCGACCACCTTGGCATTGCCGCCATATTTCTTGGCCACCGCCACCACCCGCTCGCGCACCGAAACCGCGATCTCATGGCTCTGGCGATGACGATGCTTCTTGTCCACCAGATTGACCTGGATGTCGCCCATTTCCGGCGCACTGCGCAGGTAGTACTGGCGCACCAGGCCGTTGAAGTTGATCGGGCTGGCCGTGCCGGCATAAGCTTGATAGTCGGCCACCTCCTCGACCTGCGCGATCTCGGCGGAGATTTCGCGCAGCACCCGGGCCGTATCTTCGAGCGGCGTGCCGACCGGCATGTCGAGCACGATCTGGAACTCGCTCTTGTTGTCAAACGGCAGCATCTTCAGCACCACCAGCTTGACGAAGCCCAGGCTGACCGAAACCAGAATCGCCGCCAGAATGCCGAGCCACAGCTTGCGCCGGGCTGCCTTTCCTGTTTTGGGATCGAGCAGCGGCGTCATCAAGCGACGGAAAAACCTGTCAGCAGAAAAAGGGGCCAGGCTCGAATTTGGTGACTCTATAAATTCGAGCCTGGCCCCTTTTTCGTTTTCGTGCACCGCCGGCTTCATCAGCTTGAGCGCCAACCAGGGCGTGATGACAAAGGCGATTGCCAACGAAATGAACATGCCCATCGAGGCATTGATCGGGATCGGGCTCATGTACGGCCCCATCAGGCCGGTGACGAAGGCCATCGGCAGCAGCGCGGCGATCACGGTGAAGGTGGCGAGGATGGTCGGGCCGCCAACTTCATCGACGGCCGGCGGAATGATCTGCCACAGCGGCCGGTCGGGTTGCAGCAGGTGCCAGCGATGGATGTTCTCCACCACCACGATGGCATCGTCGACCAGAATTCCAATGGAGAAGATCAGCGCGAAGAGCGATACGCGATTGAGCGTGAAGCCGTATGCCCACGACGCGAACAGCGTCGCCGCCAGCGTCAGCGTAACCGCCGCGCCGACGATCACGGCCTCGCGCCGGCCCAACGCGAACAGGACCAGCAGGACGACGAAGCCGGTGGCAAAGATCAGCTTGCCGATCAGCTTCTGCGCCTTGTCGGTGGCCGTCGCGCCGTAGTTGCGCGTCACAGTGAACTCGACACCCTCCGGAATCACTGTGCCCTTCAGCGCTTCGGCACGGGCGATCGCGGCCTCCGCCACGTCGGCGGCATTGACGCCGGGCTTCTTCGAGATCGAGAGCGTCACCGCCGGAAACTCCGCTTTGCGATCGCCGTGCCAGACATAGCGCGTTGGCTGGTCGGCGCCGTCGACGACCTGGGCGACATCCGCCAGGTACACCGGCTTGCGCTCGAAGACTCCCACCACCAGGCGTTTCACATCGGCGGCGGACTCGATATAGGTGCCGGTTTGCACCAGCACTTCGCGGTTGCCGGCGACCAGGCTGCCGGCCGGTTGCGAGGCATTCGACACCTGCAATGCTGCCTTGAGATCCTGCGCAGTGACACCGTGCGCGTTCATGCGATCAACATCCATGACGACGCGAATCACATGGCCGGGGCCGCCGATGGTCTCGACATCGCGCGTGCCGGGAATGCGCTTGATGTCGATCTCGGCGGCGCGCGCCACCTGCTGCATTTCGAATGCCGACTTCAACGGGTCGGCGCTGTGGAATGTCAGCGTCACGATCGGCACGTCGTCGATTCCCTTGGGCTTGATGATCGGATCCATTACGCCGAGATTGGGGGAAACCCAGTCGCGGTGGGAATTGATCGTGTCGTACAGGCGCACCAGCGCCTGGATCGGATCCTCGCCCACCTTGTACTGGACGGTGATCACCGCCATGCCCGGGCGCGACACAGAATACACATGCTCGATGCCGGCGATGCGCGACAGCACCTGCTCGGCCGGACGTGCCACCAATGCCTCGACGTCCCGCGCCGACGCTCCCGGAAAGGGCACGAAGACATTGGCCATGGTGACGTTGATCTGGGGCTCTTCCTCGCGCGGCGTGATCAGGGTCGCGCCCACACCCAGCAGCAGCGCGATCAGCGCGATCAGCGGCGTCAGGGAATTCCTGAGAAAGTACTCCGCAATGCGGCCTGAAATGCCCATGTCAGCCTCTACGCTTCAGCGGCCGGCAGCGGCTTTTAGTTCAATGCCCGCTTTCACCGGATCAAGGCTGACCCGCTCGCCGGAACTGATCCCGGCCAGCACTTCCAGTTCGCCGCCCGGCACGGCTTCACCCAGGCGTACCTGACGCAGGCGCGCGCCGCCTTTTTCGTCCAGTACATACACGGCGGTAACCTCGCCGCGCCTCAGGATCGCTGCCGGTGGCACCGTGAGCTTCTTCACCTGCGCCATGGTGAAATGGGCGCGGGCGAACATGCCGGGCACCACGCCGTCGATATTTTCCGGCAGGTAGAGCCGTGCCGTCGCCGTATGGCTGCGCGCGTCCACGGTAGGCAATATTTCAACCCGCAGCGCATCGACCCAGATGCCGGTTTCCGGAAACTCGATCCGGGCACGGCCCGACTTCTTCAACTCAGCCAGTTTGTACTGCGGCAGGTTGGCGATCACGCGCAGGCTTTTCGGGTCGAACACGGTAATCAGCGGCCGGCCTGGCGCCGCCATTTCGCCCAGCTCGACCAGCCGCTGCGCCACCACCCCAGTGATCGGCGCCGTCACGGCTCCGTGCGACAGCGCCGCGCCGGAACTCCCCGCCGCACCCTGCGCTGCCTGCCACGTCGCAGCGGCCTGGTCGAGCGCGGCCTGGCTGACGAATTTCTGCGCATACAGGTTCTTCGTCCGTTCGTACGCCACTCCAGCCTGGGCTAACGAGGCCCGCACACTCGCATCCGAACCCGCTGCTTCGCGCGCATCGAGCCGCATCAGCAACTCGCCCGCCCTGACCCGCTGCCCGGCATCGGCGCGAACCTCGATCACCCGCCCGGCGATCTGCGCGGCCACCGTAGCCTGACGCACCGCTTCGACCGTGGCCTCGACGGGAAATCCGAGGTCCACCTCGCGCAACTGCACCACGACACTGGTCGCCGCCGGCTCGGCAGCGAAAGAACTGCTCGCCGGCACCAGGCCGGCGAGCAGGGAACCAAAGGCCGTCAGGAGGAGGAGAAGGCCCTTGGAGAGGAAACGCTTATGTGTTCGTATCACCATGCATATTAGTATATGCTTATATTTATAAAAATCAAGTACCGGGTGCGCGCAATACTCATTCAAACAAAGCCAAGACCCGCTCGCCGTCAATGCCGGCAGGAAACGAATTGATATAAAACGATTTTTACCTAAACAATTGCCGGCCTGAGCTGACAGCCTCCAATAGTAATCACCTTGGGCCGAATTGATTCCAATCAAGGCCCCGCCGGTGGATGCAGGGCACCCTCCGCGCTCGCGATAAGAACTTTTTATTCAAATATCAGAATACATCGGGAGGAAGCATGGAGAAAACCAACTACGCGGTCTGGCGCAAAGCCGGATTGATCATTGCACTGACGCTGCCGCTGGGTGTGACACATGTCACCGCCCAGGTAAAGACCCAGGAACAAAGAAGCCCGTCCGAGAAGAGCTACCAGGCAGGCGACTCGTCGCCCGTCGGTGCGGCGATAGTCCACCAGAACACCAACCCCAAGGCTCCGCCGATGACCGAGACGGAGTTCCAGGCGGGTGCGAACATTTACTTCCAGCGTTGCGCCGGCTGCCACGGCGTGCTGCGCAAGGGCGCCACCGGAAAACCCCTGACCACCGACAAGACGATTGCCAGCGGCACCGAATATCTGAAGGTCTTCATCAAGTACGGCTCACCCGGCGGCATGCCGAACTGGGGCACCTCCGGCGAACTGACCGACGCTGAAGTCGACCTGATGGCGCGCTATATCCAGCAGGAGCCGCCAACGCCGCCGGAATGGGGCATGAAGGAAATGATGGCCTCGCTGAAGATCACCGTACCGCCGTCCAAGCGCCCGACCAAGAAGATGAACAAGCTCGACCTGGGCAACCTGTTCTCCGTCACCTTGCGTGACGCCGGCGAGATCGCCCTGATCGACGGCAAGAGCAAGAAGATCATCAAGATCCTCAAGACCGGCTACGCGGTGCACATTTCGCGCATGTCGCAATCCGGTCGCTATCTCTATGTCATCGGTCGCGATGCGCGCATCAACCTGATCGACCTCTGGATGGAAGAGCCTTCCAACGTCGCCGAGATCAAGGTCGGCCTCGAAGCGCGTTCGGTGGAGACCTCCAAGTTCAAGGGTTTTGAGGACAAGTACGCGATTGCCGGTACCTACTGGCCGCCGCAGTTCGTCATCATGGAAGGCGACACCCTGAAGCCGCTGCGCATCGAATCGACCCGCGGCGTGGTGGTCGGCACCCAGGAATACCATCCGGAGCCTCGTGTCGCGGCGATCGTGTCGTCGCACTACAACCCCGAGTTCATCGTCAACGCCAAGGAAACCGGCAAGATCCTGGTGGTCAACTACAGGGATCTGACGAACCTGAAGATCACCAGCATCAACGCGGCGCAGTTCCTTCACGACGGCGGCATGGATTCGACCGGGCGCTACTTCCTGGTCGCAGCCAACGCCTCGAACAAGATTGCCGTGGTCGATACCAAGGAAGACAAGCTGGCCGCCCTGATCGATGTCGGCAAGGTGCCGCACCCCGGTCGCGGCGCCAACTTCGTCCATCCGAAATTCGGCCCGGTGTGGGCCACCAGCCACCTCGGCGACGAGACCATCAGCCTGATCGGCACCGACCCGGTGAAGCACAAGGATCAATCGTGGCGCGTGGTGCAGACCCTCAAGGCGCAGGGCGGCGGTTCGCTGTTCATCAAGACCCATCCGAAGTCGACCAATCTGTGGGTCGATACGCCGCTCAATCCGGACGCCGCCAAC
>JAPLQZ010000048.1 GCA_026399415.1 Rhodocyclales bacterium
CCGCCATCCAGAATCTTGGTTGAGTTGGCGGCGAGAAAAGTCAGGTCGAGGGCCAGCAGCGCACCGAACACCGGCAGCGCCAGCCGTCGCCGCCAGCCCCACTGGCGGCGTGCCACGATGTAGGCGAACAGTGTCGTGATGATCATGGTGCCAGTCACCGCGATGCCGTAGGCCGCCGCCAGGTTGGTGGATGACTTGAAGGCCAGCACCAGGGCGATCACCCCCAGCAACATCAGCCAGTTGACGCCGGGCATGTAGATCTGTCCCATCTGGCTGCCGGAGGTGTGCTCCAGCTCCATGCGCGGCGCATAGCCGAGCTGGATCGCCTGCTGCGTGATCGAATACACGCCAGTGATCACCGCCTGCGAGGCGATCACCGTGGCCACCGTAGCCAGTCCCACCAGCGGCAACAGAAACCAGTCTGGCGCCATCAGGTAGAAGGGATTCTTGATGGTCGCCGGATCGGCCAGCAGCAAGGCGCCCTGGCCGAAGTAGTTGAGAATCAGCGCCGGCAGCACCAGCCCGAACCAGGCGAGGCGGATCGGCCGCCGGCCGAAGTGACCCATGTCGGCATACAGCGCCTCGGCCCCGGTCAGAGCGAGGAAAACGCTGCCCATGGCGAGAAAACCCAGGGTCGGATCGGCGGCGAGGAAAGCCAGGGCATGCCGGGGCAGCAGCGCCGCGAGAATGCCAGGATGACTGGCGATCTGCATCACGCCCATGGCTGCCAGCACCGCAAACCACACAATCATGACGGGCCCGAAGGCGACGCCCACCTTGGCCGTACCCTGACTCTGGATCCAGAACAACGCCACCAGGATGCCCAGGGTGATCGGCACGATGTAGGCCGTGAACATCGGCGTCGCCACATCCAAGCCTTCCACCGCGGAGAGCACCGAAATGGCCGGCGTGATCAGGCCGTCGCCGTAGAACAGCGCGGCGCCACATAGCCCCAGCAGGATCACCGCCTGCCGCGTGCGGCCGGAAATGCCCTTGTCGGCCAACACCCGCGCCATCAGCGCCATGATGCCGCCCTCGCCCTTGTTGTCGGCGCGCAGAATCAGCGCCACGTACTTGAACGAAACCACGATCACCAGCGACCAGAACACCAGCGAGAGGATGCCCAGCACATTCGCCGCCGTGATCGGCACCGGATGGTGGGCGTTGCCGAAGACTTCCTTGAGGGCGTATAGCGGGCTGGTGCCGATGTCGCCATAGACGACGCCGAGGGCGGCCAGGGCGAGGACGGCGGTGCTGCTGGATTGCTCTTCTTGGCTCATGTTGCGGAATCCTGGAATTGAAAACGGTAACCGACTCCGGTTTCGGTCAGCAGATACCGGGGCCGCGCCGGATCGGCCTCCAGCTTCTGCCGCAGATGGCCAATGTAGATGCGCAGATAGTGGCCGCGCTCGGCGTACCCCGCTCCCCATACGTCCTTGAGCAACTGGCGGTGCGTCATAACGCGGCCGGCATTGGTCAGCAACGCACCGAGCAGGCGGTATTCGATCGGCGTGAGGTGAATGGCGATCCCGTCCCGGGTGACCGAACGATGGACGCGGTCGACGCGGATGCTGCCGAATTCGGTCACCGTCTCGCCAGCGCCGACTTTCTGCCGGCGCAACAGGGCGCGTACCCGCGCCCGCATTTCCTCGACGCCGAAAGGTTTGGTCAGATAATCGTCGGCGCCGGCATCGAGCGCCGCCACTTTCTCCGCCTCGGCCGAGCGGGCCGAAAGGACCAGCACCGGCAGCATGGTCCAGGTGCGGAGCTCGCGAATCAATTCGACGCCATCGCGATCCGGCAAACCGAGGTCGATGATCGCCAGTGCCGGCCCCGGCCCGGTGAACGCTTCCAGCGCCTCGGCCGCCGAGCCGGCCTCGACCACGCAGCCTTCGTCCTCCAGCGCGGCGCGAACGAAGCGCCGAATCTGCGGCTCGTCCTCGACCACCAGAATCAGCGGACGATCATCATTCACCGGCTTCCTCCTCCAGCACGGGCGGGGTGCCGAGCGGCAGCGTGAACACCATGCGGGTCCCGCCTTCCGCTCGCCGCTCCGCCCGGATGCGCCCGCCATGAGCTTCGACGATGGCGCGGCAAATCGCCAGGCCGAGGCCGCCACCGGCACCCGAGTGACGACCGCGCTCAAACAGGTCGAATACGCTTTCCTCGTGATTCGGCGGCAAACCCGGCCCGGCATCGACTACGGCTACTTCGACCACCTCGCCGGCGGTCCGTGCGGTAATGACAATGTCGCCCTGTGGGGCATATTTCGCCGCATTCTCCAGCAGGTTGCAGAACACCCGTTCGAGCAGTACGGCGTCGAATTCCAGGGGTGGCAGATCCGGCGCCAGATCCAGACGCAACTCGCGCCCCACCAGCATTCCCGCCATCGCCTTGAGGCTGCTGCCGACGACTTCTTCCAGCGGCTGCCATTCGCGGTTCAGCACGATCTTGCCGGTTTGCAAACGGGCCATGTCCAACAGGTTATGCACCAGCCCCGACAGGCGCAGCGCCTGGTCGCGGATCGCCACTGCCGAATCCAGCGCCGACGGCGGCAGGGCGGGACGAGCCAGCGTCAGGGCATCGGCCAAGCCCACCAGCACCGTCAACGGCGTACGCAGGTCATGCGACACGGCGGACAACAACGCACTGCGCAAACGCTCCGATTCCATGCCCAGGGTGACTTCCTGAACCACTTCGCCGTAATGCAGGCGCTCGACGGCGATAGCCGTCAGCGATGCCACGGCATCCAGCAGCGGACGCCGCTCGGTGGCGCAAACCCGTTCGGCGTGGTCGGCGAAAACCAGCAGCACCCCGCGCGTCCTCACCGGCGAAATCAGCGGCAGTGCCAACGCCGGCGCATAGCCGCTCTCTTCGGCAACCAGGTGCATCGGCCGCCCTTGCTCATAGACGGCGCGGACATGCGTCTGGCATTGGTCGCCGCCTCGCGGCGCCGGAAACGCCACCAGCGTGTCATTGGCGCGCGGCAGATAAAGAATCGCCTCGATCTCCAGACGCGCATTGAGGAACCGATGCACGATATCGGCGACCTGGTCCGCAGCGATCGCACCGGAGAGCTCTTTCGCAATGTCGTACAAGCCGCGCGTCTCGTCCTCGCGCCGGGCCGCAAGCAAGGCCTTTTCGCGCAGGCGGGCGGCGAGCTGGCCAATCACCAGGGCCACCGTCAGCATCACGGCGAGGGTAATCAGGTACTGGGCATCGGCCACCGCCATGGAGAATCTCGGCTCCACAAAAAAGAAGTCGAACAAGGCCACGCCGCCAAAGGCCGCCAGGATTGCCGGCCCGCTACCCAGCCACATCGCCACCAAGGCCACGACCAGAAGAAAGATCATGACGATGTTGGCGGCGTCGACCACCCCCAGCAAAGGCAGGGTCAGCAGGGTTGTCGCCACGCAGGCAAGCGCAGCGCGAAAATAGTCGCCGATACCGCGTGATGGATTGAATTCCCTCATGAATTCATGCTACCCGCCGAGATGTAAAAAGGGGGTAAAAATCGCCTCTGACGGCGGGCGTATAATCGCGCGCCTTCATGCTGTTCCTTGGCCCATCGCTGTCGTGACCCCCCTGCTGTCGCTCCCCGCCCCGCCCAAACCGGGCCAACGCCTCGATCTGCCGCCGCTGGCGGCCTCTGCCGATGCGCTGGCGCTGGCGCAGCTTGCCCGGCACGGCCAGTTGTTGGCGATCATCACCGCCAGCCCGCTGGAGGCGCAGCGCCTGGCCGAAGAAATCGCCTGGTTCGCACCGGATCTGCGCGTGCATCTGCTGCCGGACTGGGAGACCCTGCCCTACGACAATTTCTCGCCGCACCAGGACCTGATCTCGGAGCGGCTGGCGACCCTGTATGCGGTCTCGCGCGGCGAATGCGAGGTGCTGATCGCGGCCGCCTCGACCGCGATCACGCGTCTGGCGCCACCCGCCTTCCTCGCCGGCCACACCTTCTTCATGAAAAAGGGCGAACGGCTTGAAATCGACAAGCTGCGCGCGCAACTCACGCTGGCCGGCTACCAGCATGTAACCCAGGTCGTCGCCGCCGGCGAATACAGCGTGCGCGGCGGGCTCATCGACCTATTCCCGATGGGCACGCAACTGCCTTACCGCATCGAATTGTTCGATGACGAAGTGGAAACCATCCGCAGCTTCGATGTCGATAGCCAGCGCACGCTCTACCCGGTGCCGGAGATTCGGCTGCTGCCGGCACGCGAGTTTCCCGCCGGGGACACCGGGCGCACCACCTTCCGCCAACGCTTCCGCGAAGCCTTCGAGGGCGATGCCTCGCGCATCAGCCTCTACAAGGATGTCTCGAACGGCATCCTGCCTGCCGGCATCGAGTACTACCTGCCGCTGTTTTTCGAGTCCACGGCCAGCCTGTTCGACTACCTGCCGGAGCATGCCACGCTGCTGCTGCATGGCGATGTCGCCGGCGCGATTGCCGAGTTCTGGACCGACCTGCGAGGAAGGTACAAGATGCTCGGCGGCGATCGCTCGCGCCCGGTGTTGCCGCCGACCGAACTGTTTCTGCGCGACGAGGAATTTTTTGTCGCAGCCAAACTATTGCCACAGCTCTGCCTGAGAGTCGGCGCTGGCGACACGGCGAATACGGCGGCGATCTTGCCTGCATTGGCCGTCGACCGCAGGGCTGACGATCCGCTGGCCGCGCTGCGCGGCTTTCTGTCCAGCCATGCCGGCCGCGTATTGCTGTTGGCCGAATCGGCCGGACGGCGGCAGACACTCAACGACTACCTCGTCGAATACAGCTTGCCGGCAGTAGGGTGCATGGACTTCGCGGCGTTTCTCGCCAGCACTGAAGCCTTCATGCTCGGCATCGGCCCGCTTTCTGGCGGCTTCCTGCTGGACGGCTTTGCGGTCATCACCGAGAACGAACTGTATGCCGCCACGGCACGTCCGCGCGGACGCCGCTCCGATGCCCGCCGCGCCAATCTCGAAGGCTGGCTGCGCGACCTGTCCGAGCTGAAGGTGGGCGATCCGGTGGTGCACGAAAGTCACGGCATCGGCCGCTACCTGGGCCTGCTGCACATGGATTTCGGCGAGGGCGACACGGAATTCCTGCACCTCGAATATGCCGACGGCGCCAAGCTCTACGTGCCCGTCGCACAACTGCAGGTGATCTCGCGCTACAGCGGCGCCGATCCCGAATCGATCCAGTTGCACACGCTCGGCTCGGGCCAGTGGGAAAAGGCCAAGAAGAAGGCTGCGGAACAGGTGCACGACACCGCCGCCGAACTGCTGCACCTCTACGCCCAGCGCGCCCTGCGTGAGGGCCACCCGTTCAGCTTCAAGCAACACGACCTGGAAGCCTTCGCCGATGGTTTCGGCTTCGAGGAAACACCCGACCAGCAGACGACGATCAACGCCGTGATCGAGGACATGAAATCCGGCAAACCGATGGACCGGCTGGTCTGCGGCGACGTCGGCTTCGGCAAGACCGAAGTCGCGATGCGCGCCGCCTTCGTCGCCGTGGCGGACGGCAAGCAGGTAGCGATATTGTGCCCGACCACGCTGCTGGCCGAGCAGCATTACCAGAACTTTGCCGACCGCTTCGCCAGCTGGCCGATCAAGGTGGCCGAGATTTCGCGCTTCAAATCGGCCAGGGAACAGGACGAAGCCGTCGAACTGCTGGCGCAAGGCAAGATCGACATCCTGATCGGTACCCATCGCCTGCTGCAGAAGGACGTCAAGTTCGAGCGCCTCGGCCTCATCATCATCGACGAGGAGCACCGCTTCGGGGTGCGCCAGAAGGAGGCGCTGAAAGCCCTGCGTGCCTCGGTCGATGTGCTGACCCTGACCGCAACGCCGATCCCGCGCACGCTGGGGTTGTCGCTGGAAGGCCTGCGCGATTTTTCGGTGATCGCCACGCCGCCGCAGAAACGCCTGGCGATCAAGACCTTCGTCACCCGATGGTCCAATGGGCAGGTGCGCGAAGCCTGTCTGCGCGAGTTCAAGCGCGGCGGCCAGGTCTACTTCCTGCACAACGAAGTCGACACCATCGAGAACATGAAGGAGCGGCTGCAAACCCTGCTGCCCGAGGCGCGCATGGTGATCGGCCACGGCCAGCTGCCCGAGCGCGAACTGGAACGCGTGATGCGCGAATTCACCCAGCAGAAACACAACCTGCTCTTGTGCTCGACCATCATCGAGACCGGCATCGACAATCCCCATGCCAACACCATCGTCATCAACCGCGCCGACAAGTTCGGCCTCGCCCAACTGCACCAGCTACGCGGCCGCGTCGGCCGCTCGCACCACCAGGCCTATGCCTACCTGCTGACCCACGAAGACGCCAAGCCGACGGCGCAGGCCAAGCGCCGCCTCGAAGCGATCCAGGCCATGGAAGAACTGGGTTCCGGTTTCTTCCTCGCCATGCACGATCTGGAAATCCGCGGCGCCGGCGAGGTGCTCGGCGAATCGCAAAGCGGCGAGATCCACGAAATCGGCTTTGCCCTGTACACCAACATGCTCAACGCCGCGGTGCGGGCGCTCAAAGCCGGCGAAAAGATGCCCGACCTGACCCAGCCGCTGGCTATCACCTCGGAAATCAACCTGCGCGTGCCGGCGCTGCTGACCAACGACTACTGCCCCGACGTGCATGAGCGCCTGACGCTCTACAAACGACTGGCCAACTGCGACGGCGAAGACGAGTTGCGCGACATGCAGGAGGAACTGATCGACCGCTACGGCGAAATGCCGGCACAGACGCTGGCCCTGCTGGAAACCCACCGCCTGCGCCTGGCCGGTCGTGCTCTGGGCCTGGCCAAGCTGGATGCCGGCCCGGCCGCGATACAATTACAATTTGTGCCGAACCCTCCCATCGACCCCGCGAAAATCATCCGTCTGCTCCAGAGCGACCGCAGCTTCAAGCTGGCGGGACAGGACAAACTGCTCTGGCAGAAGCCCAGCGCGAACCTGAAGGAACGCATTGGCGCGGTAAGAGAACTCTTCAACAAGTTGAAACCCTGATGCAACAAACTGAAAACCTCAATATCGAAACCTTCGAACCGATGCCGACGCCGGAGGAGATTCATGCCCGCGTGCCGCTATCGGAAGCCGCCGCAGAGTCGGTGCTGGCGGGACGGCGAACCCTGGAGCGCATTCTCGACGGTGCGGATCCCCGCATCTTCGTCGTGGTCGGTCCGTGTTCGATCCACGACCCGGTCGCCGGCCTCGACTATGCAAAACGCCTGAAGCGACTGGCCGCCGAAGTAGCCGATACGCTAGTGCTGGTCATGCGCGTGTATTTCGAGAAGCCGCGCACCTCGACCGGCTGGAAGGGCTACATCAACGATCCGTACATGGATGATTCCTTTCACATCGAAGAGGGCATGAAGCGGGCACGCGAATTCCTGCTGGCGGTCAATGAAGTCGGACTGCCGGCCGGCACCGAAGCGCTGGACCCGATAGCCCCGCAATATCTGGGCGACCTGATCGCATGGACGGCGATCGGTGCGCGCACCTCGGAATCGCAAACCCATCGCGAGATGTCATCGGGATTGTCCACCCCGGTCGGATTCAAGAACGGCACCGACGGCTCGCTGGACGCCGCGGTCAACGCCATTATTTCCGCCTCCAGCCCGCACAATTTTCTCGGCATCAACATGCAGGGCCGTTCCAGCGTGGTGCGCACCGCAGGCAACCGCTACGGCCACCTGGTGCTGCGCGGCGGCGGCGGCAGGCCGAACTACGACACGGTCAGCGTCGCGCTGGCCGAGGCCGCACTGTCCAGGGCCGGGCTGCCGCACAACATCGTCGTCGATTGTTCGCATGCCAACAGCTACAAGAAGCCGGAACTGCAACCGCTGGTCATGCAGGACTGCGTGAATCAGATCCGCGCCCAGCGCTCTGCCGGCCATCGTTCGATCGTCGGCCTGATGATCGAAAGCTTCATCGAAGCCGGCAACCAGGAGATTCCCGCGGATCTGTCGCAGTTGAAGTATGGCTGCTCGGTCACCGATGCCTGCGTGGACTGGCCCACCACCGAAAGAATGATCCGCGATGCAGATGCCGCCCTGCGCGGCTCGATCGCCAACAGCAAGCAAACCTGAGAGTCATTCATGAGTCTGATTCGCCCTTTCCGTGGCCTGCGCCCTGCCGCCGGCCAGGCCGGCGCCATTGCCGCCCCTCCCTACGATGTGCTTTCCAGCGACGAAGCGCGCCGCTTTGTCCATGGTGGCGCCGCCGACAAGCCCTGGTCCTTCCTGCACATCTCCAAGCCGGAAATCGACCTGCCGCACGGCACCGATCCCTACTCCCCCGTCGTGTATGCCAAGGCCGCCGAAAACCTGAAACAGATGCTCGCCGCCGGCATGCTGCTGCGCGACGAGACGCCCTGCTACTACGCCTATCGGCTGACCATGGGCGACCACGTGCAGACTGGCCTGATGGCGGCCGCGAGCGTTGCCGATTACGACAGCAACCGCATCCGCAAGCACGAATTCACGCGGCCCGACAAGGAAGACGACCGCGTGCGGCAGATCGAGGCGCTCAATGCGCAGACTGGCCCGGTGCTGCTCGCCTATCCCGCGTCGGCAGCGGCGGATAGCCAGATCGATGCCATCGCGCAAGGCGTACCGGATGCCGATGTCACGGCTGACGGCGGGGTCCGTCACCAGATCTGGGTGCTGCGGGATGCCGCGCGAGTCGACGCGATCACGGCGACCTTCGACGCCATGAATGCGCTCTACATCGCCGACGGCCATCACCGCTCCGCCGCCGCCTCGCGCGTCGCCGCTGCGCGCCGTGTGCATGACAGGGAATCGTCGGCCGACTCCTTCCTGGCGGTAATCTTTCCCCACCACCAGATGAAGATCCTCGACTACAACCGGGTGGTCGAGGACCTAAACGGCCTTCAGCGGTGGGAACTGGTGGAGCGCCTCGCCAAGGCTTTCACGGTCGAGGACAGCCCGCAACGCGTGCATCCGTCCCGCCCCGGCGAGTTCGGCATGTATATGGCTGAACGCTGGCGCAAGCTCACCATCAAGCCGGAACTGATTCCGACCGATCCGGTCGCGAGCCTCGACGTGTCACTGCTCTCGGATCACCTGCTGAGTCCGCTGCTGGGCATTGCCGACCTGCGCCGCGACAAGCGCATCGATTTCGTCGGTGGCATTCGCGGCCTGGCCGAACTCGAGAAGCGCGTCGACTCGGGCGAGATGGCCATTGCCTTTGCCCTGCATCCGACGCGCATGGATCAGCTCATGGCCGTGGCTGACAGCAACCACGTCATGCCGCCGAAATCGACCTGGTTCGAGCCCAAACTGGCTGACGGGCTGGTATCGCACGTGCTGGATTAGAACGCTGCAAAACCGCCGGCCAAAAACAACAAGGGCAACCCGCGGGTTGCCCTTGTTGTTTGCCAACCGACCGATATTACTTCTTCTTGGCGGCGGGCTTCTTCGCAGCCGGCTTCTTCGCGGCAGCGGGCTTCTTGGCAGCGGGCTTCTTGCCGGCAACAGCCGCCTTCAGGCCAGCGCCAGCAGAAAACTTCGGTACCGACTTGGCGGCAATTTTCAGCACGGCGCCCGTCTTCGGGTTCTTGCCGGTGCGTGCGGCGCGCATGACGGATTTGAAGGTGCCAAACCCGATCAGAGCAACGGGATTGCCCTTGGAAATTACGGAAGTGATAACCTCGGTCAGTGCATCGATGGCCTTGTTGACCGCCGCCTTGGAAAGCTCGGCACGCTCGGCCACTGCTTCAATCAGTTCGC
>JAPLQZ010000223.1 GCA_026399415.1 Rhodocyclales bacterium
GGCATCGTCGAGCACGATGTACTTGACCTTTTCACCACCGATTGTCTGTGGCAGCAGGGCAAAGGTCTGCTTCTCCGGTATCCCCAGCGACGCCGCCGGACCGGTGGCCGATACGCTGACACCGATGGTGACGTCGGCCCAGACCGATCCGGCCGCCAGACCCAGTGCAAGCGCTTGTGCCAATACAAGTTGTTTTACTTTCATGGTTCCTCCAGTATTTAATAATTGGTGTTCGCTCGCCATGTTATGGCAGGCCAGAAGCGACGGAAAGATTGTAGGCGTGGTTTGTTTGATGTCAAGCAGTTTGACCAAGGCGCACTAGCACACTTGCCGACATCATCATCGCCTGCCGCGCACTGATACCGAGAGGTCGGCCGCAGTCGACGACTGGTAAACTGCAAAGCATGAAAACAATTCTTGGTTTGATACTGTTCCTGCTGGCCGGCATAACCCCGCTTGCCCTGGCCAAGACTCCCGGCGAAGTGGAGGTCGGAGAAATGCTGCGTGAGGCGCCGATGCAAGGGCTGTCCGGTCCGTCCAGATTACTGCTGGAATTCCGCGGCAAACCTTTGATCATCAATGTCTGGGCGAGTTGGTGCGGTCCCTGCCGACAGGAAATGGGCTCACTGGAACGGCTCTCCAGACGCTACGGGCAAAAACATTTCACCGTGATCGGAATTTCCACCGATGACTATTCCGATGCCGCCAAGGCGTTCCTGCAAAAATCAGGAACCACCTTCAGCCACTTCATAGACACCCGACTGTTGCTGGAGAACATGCTGGGCGCTAACCGGATTCCCTTGACCCTGCTGGTCGATGCACAGGGTCGGGTACTCGGCAAGTTCTATGGCGCCAAGGAATGGGACAGCCCGGAAGCCATAGAGGTGGTAAGGAAAACTTTTCGCATTCAGCTGTAATTTGACGCCTGATCGAACAGGCCGCGGCGACTATCGTGCCGCCGTGGCCAGATGCAGCGCGAGACCAAAGAAGATCGTCCCGGCGCATCGATCAAGCCAGACCGCCAGCTTGGGTTGCTGCTGCAGGCGCGCGCCAAGGCTGCCGGCAAACCAGCCGAGGCTGCCGAAAATCACCACCGTCTGCGCCGCGAACAACGCTCCCAGCAACAGCATCTGAGGCCACACCGCACCGCGCGACTGGTCGACAAATTGCGGCAGAAAGGCGATGAAAAACAGGGCTACCTTGGGGTTGATCACATTGGCGATGAAGCCGCGGCGCACATGGGCGCCGATCGGCTCCTCGCTACCCTGATCGAGTGCGACCAGCGCCATCTTTCCGGCATGGCGCCAGGCATTGATGCCGATGTAGACGAGATAGGCCGCACCGGCCATTTTCAGCGTGGCAAAAGTAGCTTCTGAAGCCAGCACCACCGCACCGATGCCCAGCGTCGCCCACAGCGTATGCGTAAAGCAGCCCAGGGCGCAACCCAAACCAAAACCGATCCCGGCGGTACGGCCGCGACTGATGCCGACGGACAGCACCATCAGGTTGTCCGGACCCGGTGCGATGGTTATCAGCGCCGAGGCGGCAAGGAAGGCCAGCAAAACTTCTGTTGAGATCATGATGTCACCGATTGGCGCAGGCGCCCGGCTCGCAGCAACAGCCAGACGCAGAGGGCAGGCAGTATCGCAGATTCGCCGAGCAAGGTGGCGGGAGCCGTGGTTACCGCGGCAATGCTGCCGGCAATCGCGTCAAGCCCGAAACGGATGCAAAGCCACCAGACCGCGAACAAACGCTCCCGAAATAGTGCTTTCATTCGCACGCGCGTCACCGGACTGGGGGCCCCGCCGGCCTGGCGCAGGCCGGCCTGCCTGCCTTGACCCTTGTTATAGTGCGGGATAGCATTCCGCGCTCGGGCCAATGGAGAGGACGCATCATATGAACAAGTTGCTTGTTTCTGTCATCGCTGGCGTCCTGTTGTTCGGCGCAACGTTGGTCGCTGGTCAAACTCAGGTTTCGATTCCCTCCCTGGCAACCGAGAAACCTGCGGTGTTGAATGCCTACATGTACACCCCCGAAGGCCCAGGTCCATTTCCTGCCGTCGTATTGGCTCATGGCTGTGATGGAACAAGCATCCGCGATAAGAACTGGGCACAGTTTCTCCTCGCTCGCGGCTATGTGGCTCTGATTGTTGATAGCTTCACGACCCGCTCGATTTCCTCGATATGCACCGGCCAGCAGCGGCTTAGCCTTGCTGATCGTGCCGGGGACGCATTGGGCACACTCAAGTATCTCCAGTCGCTAGCCAATGTCGACAAGCATCGGATTGGCATCATGGGATTTTCCCACGGCGCGATGACGGTACTCAAGACAACCTCTGAAACCACAACTTTCCCTCTTGGGGTAGCCCCGCGCTTTGCTGCCGCGACGGCCTTGTATCCCGATTGTCTTACAAGCGAGGTCGATACAACAGTGCCGTTGTTGATACAAAGCGGTGAACGGGACGACTGGACGGCCGCCGCACCGTGCCAGTTGAAGACAGCCCTCAGAAAGAGCGAAGGCTACCCGGTCGACATCAAGGTATACGAGGGAGCCCTTCACGCGTTTGACAAACCGGACGTCCAGTATTATTACGGTGCTCAGTTCTTGAACAGTAACAAGCCGAAGTTCTGTTGTGGTGCGACGGTTGGCTATAGCCACGCCGCGCACCAAAAGGCGGAGCAAGCCACGGAGGAGTTTTTTTTCAGGCATCTTAAAGCTGCCAACCCAGCCAGCCAGCCAGTCTGGGCGTCGAAACCAGAGCCAACGCGCGATGAAGTCAGCAAGTTGGTGCTGGCTGCCAAAGCCTATGCCGCAGCCAATGGCAAAGAGAAATTGATCCAATTGATCGATAGTCAGGATGCGCAATTCCGAAAACGCCGTCTGTATCTCGTTTTGCTCGATTCGGATGATATATGTATAGCGGATGGGTTGCTGCCGGTCGCTGGCAAGGGTTTGGATTATGCAAAATTTAAAGACACTCAGAATCGACCGTATATTGATGCCATAAAGTCAGCACTTGAAAAGAGTCCCCCATGGGGGAGCCTGTATCGAGGGCTTACCGCAGGGGATATTTATGCGGAACGACTGGACAATGGCGACGTCATTGTGGGCACATTGATCAAGTAGTTTCGACGGCAGAAATCGTCAGATCGCAACAAAGTGACGCAGGCGCCCGGCTCGCAACAGCAGCCAGACACAGAGGGCAAGCAGTATCGCAGATTCGCCGAGCAAGGTGGCGGGAGCCGTGGTTACCGCGGCAATGCTGCCGGCAATCAGTCCGCCGACGGCATCGAGGCCGAAACGAATACTTGAAAAGAATGAAACCACCCTGCCGCGCAAGCGATCCGGCGCCATGGTCTGCATTGCCGTATTGATGCCGACGTTGGCGCCTGAAATGCCGAAGCCCAGTGCTGCCAATGCCGGCAGGGCGATCGCCAGATTTGCCGTGAGCGGAAACACCGTGAGTGCGACCGTCGCCAATACTACGCAGAAGATCGCGAGATTCAGGCTGCCGCGCACCGATGTGCGCGTCGCCAGCACCAGCGTTGCGGCAAAGGCGCCGCAACCGGCGGCGCCCCACAACAGGCCCAGCGTGCGCGCATCGCCCTGGAACACCTCCCTGGCGAATACCGGCAGCAGCACGGCATACGCCGACGCGGTGAAATTGAGCAGGGCCAGAACGATCAGCAGCGTGCGTATCGGCCAGGTGTCGAAGGCGTAGCGCACGCCTTCCTTGAAAATACGGCCGACGCTGCCGCCCGACTTCGCATTCGGCGCCAGGCGCATGAGGGCCACGCCCCACAGTAGCGCCAGATAGGAAAAGGCATTGAGCAGGAAGCAGGCGGCCTCGGACATCAAGCTCAGCATCAGCCCGGCAATCGGCGGGCCGACGAAACGGCCGAAGTTGAACAGCATGGCATTCAGCGCCAGGGCATTCGGCAGGTCCTCGCGGCCGCCGACCATGACCGGAATCAGCGATTGGCGCAAGGGAGTGTCGAAGGCGTTGAGGATGCCCAGCGACAGCGACATGAGGATGATCAGCGTCGGCCCGATCAGATCAAACCATGTCAGTGCCGCCAGCACGCCGGCCTGGATGAAGAGCAGGACTTGCACCTGCATCAGCAGGCGGCGCCGGTCATGGCGGTCTATCCACGCGCCGGCCATGGGCCCGACCACCAGGATCGGCGCCAGCGCGGCGAAGGCGGAAAGCCCCAGCAGTGCCGCCGACCCGGTCAGGCGATACACCAGCCAGGCCAGTGCGACCTGCTGGATCCAGGAGCCGAGGATGGAAACCGCCTGGCCGAAAAAATACAGCCGGAACGGGCGATGGCCCAGCGCCCGCATCGCGGCGGGAAGTTTCATGACTCAGAAAAACGCGCGGTCACAAGCCGGCCATGGCCAGGTACTTGATCTCCAGATATTCCTCGATGCCGTGTTTCGAACCTTCGCGCCCCAGCCCCGACTGCTTGACCCCGCCAAATGGCGCCACCTCATTGGAGATCATCCCGGAATTGATGCCGACCATGCCATAGTCGAGCGCCTCGCCGACGCGCCAGGCTCGGGCGATGTCGCGGCTGTAGAAATAGGCCGCCAGGCCGAACTCCGTATCGTTCGCCATGCGCACCGCTTCGGCTTCATCCCTGAAGCAGAAAATCGGCGCCACCGGGCCGAAGATTTCCTCGCGCGCCAGGCGCATGGCCGGCGTTGCGCCGGCCAGCACGGTCGGCTCGAAGAAGGTGCCACCGCGGGCGTGGCGCTTGCCGCCGCACAACACGCGTGCGCCCTGACCCACCGCATCGGCCAGCAATTCCTCGACCTTGGCCAACCCCGCGTCATCGATCAGGGGCCCTTGCGTCACGCCCTCATCCAGCCCGTTGCCGACCTTGAGCCCGGCCACTGCGGCAGCCAGTTTCCGGGCGAAAACGTCATGCACGCCTTCCTGCACCAGAAAACGATTGGTGCAGACGCAGGTTTGTCCCGCGTTGCGATACTTCGAGGCCAGCGCCCCGGCCACGGCAGCATCGAGGTCGGCATCGTCGAAGACAATGAAAGGTGCATTGCCGCCGAGTTCCAGCGACATCTTCTTGATCGTCGGCGCACACTGGGCCATCAACAGCCGCCCGACTTCGGTGGAGCCGGTGAAGGACAGCTTCAGTACTTTCGGATTCGACGTCAACTCACCGCCGATGGCAACCGGTTCGCCGGTCACCACGTTGAGCACGCCCGGCGGCACGCCTGCCTGCTGCGCCAGATACGCCAGCGCCAGGGCTGACAGCGGGGTCTGCTCGGCCGGCTTGACCACCATGGTGCAGCCGGCGGCCAGCGCCGGCGCTGCCTTGCGCGTGATCATCGCCGCCGGAAAATTCCACGGCGTGATCGCGGCGCAGACGCCAACCGGCTGCTTCAGCACAATCAGGCGGCGGTCGGCCAGCGGTGAGGGAATGACTTCGCCATAGACGCGCCGCGCCTCCTCGGCAAACCACTCGATGAAGGATGCGGCGTAAGCAATCTCGCCGCGCGCTTCGGCCAACGGCTTGCCCTGCTCCAGCGTCATCAGCCGCGCCAGGTCTTCCTGGTTCTCCATCATCAGTTCGAACCAGCGCCGCAGGATTTTCGCCCGCTCGGCCGCCGTCTTCGCCCGCCAGGGATGAAACGCCGCGTCTGCGGCATCGATTGCGCGACGGGTTTCGGCCGCGCCGAAACTGGGGACGGAGCCGACCAGGTCGCCGTTAGCCGGATTGTGGACGTCAATGCTGGCGCCGGTGGCAGCCAGCCATTCGCCGTTGATCAGACAGGTATTGCGCAGGAGTTCGGAGTTCTTCATGGATCGCTTTCAATGTTTCGGGACAGAGCCGGATTCTGCCGCATTGCGGCGAAAAATGGGCGCCCGGCTGGTCAGGCGATCCACGACCTATTGCATATACGCAATATATTGCTATGATGCAATACATGAAAGCGACCATGATCGCCCATGCCAAGGAAGTGCGCGACGATGGATCGATTGTCGAGATCGTGGTCTGGGAACTGGCCAAGCCCTTGCCGCCTTGCGCGCACCGCTACAAGTATCGGCTGTTCTTTGGCACATCCGGCGAGTGTTTCGTGCGCTACGACAATGCAACAGGCAAAGGCGAGCATCGGCACGCCGGCAGCGTCGAGAAGCTTTACAACTTCAAGGATCTCGATTCGCTGCTGGCCGACTTCGAACGCGACGTGACGAACTGGAGGATAGATAGATGAAAGCCATTGTTGAAGTAGGCGGCAAGGGAGCCGTATTCAAGGCCGTGCGGGAACAAGTCGCGCGAAAGGAGCGCGGGAGGGCGCCGGACTACCGCCTTTCCTTCGAGTCGGCGCGCATGCTGTTTGCCGAGCTGACGCCGGCTCGGCTGGATTTGCTCAACACGCTGCGCGGACTGGGACCGGTGAGCATCTATGCTTTGGCGAAGACGGCCGGACGCAATTATTCAAATGTCCATGCCGATGTCGCCCGCCTCGTTGAGTTGGGACTGATCGAACGCACCGATGAAGACACGGTGACCGTTCCCTTCGATGCCGTCGAGATTCGCATGGCATTGGCGCAGGCGGCATGATTAAGAATATCTGAGCCTGGCCCATTTAGTTTCGTATTCGTTCCGCTCGCCGTACCGCCAGCGCCGACTCTTGCGGTCGAGCGCCACGACCTGGCCCGCACTGGATCAGGCCGTGGCGCTTGCCACATCCACCACGTCGGCCCGTACCACGCAGTTGCGACCGGCGGCCTTGGCCCGATACAGCGCCGCGTCGGCAGTCTTGGTCCACGCCTCGACCGATTGCCCGGCCTGGTACTGACCGACGCCAATACTGATCGTCACACTACGGCCGGGAAGAATCTCGGCCGCCTCGACGGCACGCCGGATATCCTCGGCGACCACCACCGCGCCATCGGCATCGGTGTGCTCCAGCAATAGCAGAAATTCCTCGCCGCCCCAGCGAAACAGTCGTTCGCCGCGGCGCAGGCGCTCACCGACGGCTTGCACGATGCCTTGCAGGACCAGATCGCCTCGATCATGTCCGTAAGCGTCGTTGATCGGCTTGAAAAGGTCAACGTCGATCATCAGCACCGTGGCCATGATCGGATGCCGTTCTGCGCGGGCCACCAGCACCTCGAGGTTCTGCTCCATGAAGCGGCGGTTGAAACAACCCGTCAGCGGATCGGTCAGCGCCTGTTTGGCCAGCGTCTGGTGCAGGTCGGAGATCACGTTCAACACGATGTTGATCATGATGATGGTGAGCAGCAAGGTGCCGAATACCCGTAGCGCCAGCGCTGAGTCTATGTAGTGAACGGTCAGCCAGGACAGATAGCAGAGCATCGCCAGGCTGCATGCGATGGCGACGCGGCGGCTGAGCACGAAGTAGCTGTACACAATCACTGGATAGCTCCACAGTACGCCAGGAACGCCCTGGATCATCACCGCCGCGGTAATCCCCGCAAGGAAGGGAACCAGCAGCAGCGCAAACGGTACCGGCACGGGACGCCCGCACCGTACGGCGTAGACATTGGCGAACGTGAGCGCCTGGATGAACAGGAGAATCAGCGCGACCAGGTAGCGTTGCTGCAGGAAATTGTTGATCGTGAACGGCGTCAGCAGCAGTACCGTGACACCGCCCATCGAATGCATGACGCGGTCCCGATACGGCGCCAGCGAATCGCTCTCCGCCGTCGCCACATCGCGTATCCACTGGATCAACGCACTGGTTTCCTGTTTTCCCATCGCCATGCCGCCATGAGCTAACGTTCCCGGAACGATGATGCCAGTTTTAGCGCCGCATTGCGCAGCAGCGAGGTGTCGCCGCCGACCGCGATGAAACTTGCGCCGCAGTTGCGGTAATGCCGCGCAAGCAAAGGGTCGGTGACAAATACGCCGGCAGCCTTGCCTGTGGCCGCAATGCGCGTCAACGCGGCTTCAGTGGCGACTATTACTTCCGCATGCCCGGATTCGCCGAGGTAGCCCATCGACGCCGCGAGGTCGGCCGGGCCGATGAATGCGGCATCGACGCCTTCGACGGTCATGATCGCGTCGAGATTCGCCAGTCCCTGCCGCGACTCAATCTGCACGATCAGGCAGATTTCCTCATTGGCGCGCCGGGCGTAATCCTTGATGCCACCCCAATGCGCGGCGCGCACCACCGACGCGGCGACACCTCGAATGCCTTGCGGCGGGTAGCGCACGGCGCGTACCAGCGCCGTGGCCTCGGCGGCCGTTTCGACCATCGGCACCAGCAGCGTCTGGGCGCCGATGTCGAGATACTGTTTGATCAGGGCCGCGTCGTGATTCACCGGCCGCACCGCCAACTGGACCGGATAAGCCGCGGCGGCCTGCAGTTGCGATAGCACGGTCGCCGGATTGTTGGGCGCATGCTCGCCGTCGATCAGCAGCCAGTCGAATCCCGCCGTGGCGAGAATCTCCATGCTGTAGGCATTGGCCAGACCGACGAAGAGCCCGATCTGCAGCCGCTGCTGCTGGAGCAACTGCTTGAAAACATTCCTTGGCATATCCATGGCAAGCTACTCCAACTCCAGACCACGATCCCAATAAGGCTCAGGTCCGAGCCTCGCCGCAAGAAAATCAACAAATGCCCGCACGCGCTGCGGCACGAAGCGGTTGCCGGGAAACACGGCGAACATGTCGAGTATCGGCGTCGGAAAACTCTTCAGGATCGGCACCAGCTTGCCCTCGCGGATCGCCTCGGCGGCGATGAATGTGGGCTCATAGACAATCCCCATGCCCTGCAGGGCGGCCTCCTGCAAGGCATTGCCGTTGTTGGCGGTGATCGGCCCGCTGATATCGACCCAGTGCTGCGCGCCGTCGATGATGAAGGGCCAATTCGAGCGCGAGGTCAGCGAATAGGCGAGACAGGCATGTTGCGTCAACTCGTCCGGATGCTTTGGCTCGCCATGTCGCCGCAGATAGTCGGGCGAAGCCGCGACCACCGAGCGGCAGGTCGTCAGGCGCCGCGCCACAGTGGTTTCAGGCAATCGATCGGTAATGCGCAAGGCGAAATCCATCCCTTCTTCGATCAGGTTCACCCGCCGGTCATTGAAGTCGAGATCGATGCGAATGTCCGGATGATCCTTGGAAAACTCCAGGATCAGCGGCGTCAGATGCAGCAGGCCGAAGGTCATCGGCACACTGGTGCGGATCTCGCCGCGCAGCGTTTGCCCCTCGCCGGCGAGATTTCCTTCGGCCTCATCGATACGGTCGAGGATGTCCCGGCATTGCTCCAGATAGGCGGAGCCGGCCGAGGTGAGCGACAGCCGACGGGTGCTGCGGGCGATCAGCTTGACCCCGAGATGGGCTTCCAGCGCAGCAATCTGCCGCGTAACCGCCGAGCGCGCGACATTCATTTGATCCGCCACCGCCGTAAAGCTGCCCGCCTCGGCCACCCGCACAAAAGTCTGCATTGCCGTCAATCGGTCCATGGCCGCCCTGCCCGTTCAGAAATTTTTAGTTTGCGGTCATTGTATGGGGAACGCTGTCATACAATTCCACTCAAACCCGCTTTTCACGGAGATTTTTATGAAGAAACTGATTGCATTGCTGTTCGTTACCCTCATTTCATCGTTCGCCCTTTCAGGCGCAGGCCTTGCTGCCGAGCCACAGGCCGGCCGTGACTTCACGCCGATCAATCCTCCGCTGGCGACGCCCCCCGGGAAAATAGAGGTCGTCGAGTTTTTCTCTTACGGCTGCTCGCATTGCAGCGAGTTCCACCCCATGATCAGTCAATGGGCGGCCAAGCTGCCGAAAGACGTGAGCTTCCGCCGCGTACCGGTCAGCTTCAATCGCCCTGAGTGGGCGCGTCTGTCACGGATTTACTACGCGCTGGAAGCTACCGGTGATCTGGCGAAACTCGATGCCGCGGTTTTTGTTGCGATTCATGAGCAACGCGTCGCCTTCAAGACCGACCAAGCAGTGGTTTCCTGGGTGACGAGCAAGGGCGCCGACGGCAAAAAATTCGGCGATGCGATAGCCTCATTTTCCATGCAGAGCAAGGTGCAGCGCGCCGACCAGGAAGCGACTGCCGCCCGAATTTCCGGCGTACCTTCACTGGCTGTCGACGGCCGGTTTCTGCTCAACAACGAAGCGGCGAGCAACTACGAAGAACTGCTGAAGCTCACTGACAGCGTCATCGCCAAAGCCCGTCAGGAACGCAAAGGCAAATAAGTGCACCCGTTGCTGCGCCTGCTATTCACGCCACGCGGCCTGTTCGCCGCCACGGGTCTTGTAGCCGTTGGGCTGGTTGCCGGCGGTATGTTTCTTCAACAGACCTTGAACCTGGCCGCCTGTCCGCTGTGCATTCTGCAGCGGATGCTCTACCTGCTACTGGCGCTTGAAGCCATTGCGGCGTGGATGCTGGCCGGCTCATCGCACCCAAAAGCGTTGCCACGGAGTGCGGCGGCGCTGGTCATGGCCGCCACAACGATTACCGGCGCCGGCATTGCGGCGTATCAGACTTGGCTGCAGCGATGGGCCAAGGGAGTGAGTTGCACGGCCGACCAGCCCTGGTGGGAGAGCTTCGTGAATTGGGCCGGCAGCCAGTGGCCGCTGATGTTCGAAGCCTCCGGCCTGTGCTCCGAGGCGGGCTGGAAGTTTCTCGGCCTGTCGATTGCGGAATGGTCGCTGATCGCATTCACGTCCATGACGATCGCGATGTTGATAGCGCTACTGCGCAAGGCTTAGTTTTTCGCCGTCCCGCTGGCGCCGGCTCTTAGATTTTCTGGCCAATCATGCGCTTGTACAGCGCCAGCGATTCGCCGACGATGCCGCGGCGGAAGGCCAGAACGCAGATCACGAAAATCGCGCCCATGATCACCGTGACCAGGGAGCCGACCTTGTCTGCCAGTTCGTTCTGCAAAGTCACAATGATGGTCGCCCCCACCAGCGGCCCGAACACCGTTCCCATGCCGCCCAGCAGGGTCATCAGCACCACCTCGCCGGAGGTGTGCCAGTGGGCGTCGGTCAGTGTGGCGAATTTGAACACCAGTGTCTTGGTCGCGCCGGCCAAACCTGCCAGCCCGGCCGAAAGGACAAAGGCCAGCAGCTTGTATTTCGCCACGTCGTAGCCCAGCGAAATCGCTCGCGGTTCATTCTCGCGGATGGCCTTGAGAATCTGCCCGAAGGGCGAATGAATGGTGCGCTGTATGAGCCAGAACGATGCGGCGAAGATCGCCACCACCAGGTAGTAGAGATTGATGTCATTGGCCAGGTCGAGGCCGAACAGGGTGCCGCGCGGCACGCCCTGCAAGCCATCCTCGCCGCCGGTAAAGGGCGCTTGCAGAAAGAAGAAAAACACCATCTGCGCCAGTGCCAGGGTCACCATCGCGAAGTAAATGCCCTGACGGCGAATGGCCAGACTGCCGATCACCCAGCCCAGTGCCGCCGCGGCGACGGTGCCTGCCAGCAAACCGACCAGCGTCGGCAGTTCCCACACCTTCAAGGCATGCCCCGTGACATAGCCCGCCGTACCCAGAAAAACTGCATGACCGAAGGACAGCAGGCCCGTATAGCCCAGCAGCAGGTTGAAGGCACAGGCGAAGAGCGCGAAACACAGAACCTTCATCACCAATATCGGATAGATCAAAGTCGGCGCGAGCAGCAACAGAACTAGACCGACGAGATAGGCGATGGTGACGCGCCTGCTCATTTCTCTCTCCCAAAAAGCCCCGCCGGACGGAACATGAGCACCACCGCCATGATCATGAACACCACGGTGGCACTGGCCTCGGGCCAGAACACCTTGGTCATGCCCTCGATAATGCCGAGGCCGAGGCCGGTCACTACCGAGCCTAGAATCGATCCCATGCCGCCGATCACCACCACGGCAAAGACGACGATGATCAGGTTGGACCCCATCAGCGGACCAACTTGGCTCGCCGGTGCGGCCAGCACTCCGGCGAACCCCGCCAGACCGACACCGAAGCCGTAGGTCAGCATCACCATCAGCGGCACGTTGATGCCGAAAGCCTGCGTCAACTGAGGGTTCTCGGTGGCCGCTCGGAGATAGGCGCCCAGCCTCGTCTTCTCGACCATGTACCAGGTCGCGAGGCACACCGACAAGGAGGCAAAGACGATCCAGGCGCGGTATTTGGGCAGGAACATGAAACCGAGGTTGAAGGCACCCGAAAACTCTTCTGGAATCGAATACGGCTGGCCCGCAACGCCATACAGATCACGGAACAGGCCTTCGATCATCAGGGCCAGGCCGAAGGTCAGCAGCAGCCCGTAGAGATGGTCCAGCTTGTAAAGCCATTGCAGCATCAAGCGTTCGATGGCAATGCCGATCAGACCGACGCTGATGGGCGCCAGCACCAGCATCCACCAGTAGCCAATGCCAAGATATTCCATGCCCATCCAGGCCAGCATGGCACCGGCCATGTACAAGGCGCCGTGGGCGAAATTGATGATGTTCAACATGCCGAAGATCACGGCGAGACCGAGGCTCAGAACGGCATAGAAGGACCCGTTGACCAGCCCCAGCATCAACTGGCCGAACAGGGCCTGGATCGGTACGCCGAAAATCTCCGTCATGCGAACATCACTCCCGTGCTGTCAGCCGCGACTTACTTCTTTGCAACCGCGGGACAACGTGACAGGGCCATTGGCTGGAAGGCCTGCTCGGCGGGAATTACCTGCTTGATGTTGTAGTAGTCCCACGGCTCCTTCGACTCCGAGGGCTTCTTGACTTCGACCAGGTACATGTCATGCACCATGCGGCCGTCCTCGCGAATCCTGCCGCCCTTGGCGAACGCGTCGTTGATTGGAGTCTCATGCATCTTCTTCATCACTGTTGCCGTGTCGTCCGTTCCGGTCGCCTGGACCGCCTTGAGATAGGTAGTCACCGCCGAGTAAGTGCCGGCATGCAGCATTGAGGGCATTTTCTTCATCTTGTCGAAAAAACGGCGGCTAAATTCGCGGGTCTCCTTATTGAGGTCCCAGTAGAAGCCCTCGGTGAACATCATGCCCTGCGTGGTAGGCAGGCCGAGGGCATGAATGTCGATGATGGTCGTCAGCAGGCCTACGATAGTCTGGTTCTTTGTCAGGCCGAATTCGTTGGCCGCCTTGATCGAATTGATGGTGTCGCCACCCGCATTGGCGAGCCCGACCACCTTGGCCTTGGAGGCCTGCGCCTGAAGGAGGAAGGAGGAGAAGTCGGAGGCATTCAGCGGGTGCCTGACGGCACCCAAAACCTTGCCACCAGCCGCCTTTACCGCCTCGGTAGTGTCTTTCTCCAGCGAGGCGCCGAAGGCATAGTCGGCGGTGAGGAAGAACCAGGTGTCCTTGCCCTGCTTCGTCACTGCCGTGCCCGGGCCGTTGGCCAGCGCGTAGGTGTCATAGACGTAGTGCACCACATTGCTCGGTGCGCAATCCTCGTTGGTCAGCCGCGTCGACGCGGCGCCGGCGTTGATCATGATTTTGTTCTTTTCGGTGGTGACCTTGGCCACGGCGATGGCCACCCCGGAATTCAGCACGTCGGTGACCATGTCCACGCCCTGCGTGTCATACCATTCGCGGACCTTGTTGGAACCGACGTCGGCCTTGTTCTGGTGATCGGCGGACACCAGTTCGACCTTGAACTTGGGCTTGAACTGCGCCTTGAAGTCCTCGATGGCCATTTCGGCCGCCACCACCGAGCCCTTGCCGCCCAGATCGGAATATACCCCGGACATATCCGTCAGCACGGCGATCTTGACCACGTCGCCGGAGATCTTGCCAGTGGTTTGAGCCAGGGCGGATCCCGTCGCCGGCAACAGCATTGCGGAAAGGGCCAGGGCCAGCAGTTTGCGTTTCATCATGATGTTTCCTCCTTGGTAAGAATGGACGGGATCCGAAGGCTCAGACCCCGAGGTACTCCTGCAGCAGATGCTGCTTTTCCTTGATTTCATTCTGCGCTATCTCCGCCATCACCTGTCCGTGCTCGACAATGAACATGCGGTCGGCCAGCGGCGCGGCGAAGCGGAAGTTCTGCTCCACCAGAATAATCGTGTAGTCGCGCTGCTTGAGCATCCTGATGACCTCGCCCAGCTTTTGCACGATCACCGGCGCCAACCCCTCGGAGACTTCATCGAGCAAAAGCAGTTTGGCCCCGGTGCGAAGGATACGCGCCATGGCCAGCATCTGCTGCTCGCCACCCGACAGCCGCGTGCCCTGGCTGCCACGGCGCTCCTTCAGATTGGGAAACATTTCGTAAAGTTCGTCCAGGCTCAGGCCGCCACTGCCCACCTGGGGCGGCAGCAGCAGGTTCTCCTCGCAGCTGAGGCTGGCGTAGATGCCCCGCTCTTCCGGGCAGTAGCCGACGCCCAGTTGGGCAATCTTGTGCGAAGGCAGCTTGATGACTTCGCGACCATTGAGCATGACGGACCCGGTGCGCCTGCCGGTCAGGCCGAGGATGGCGCGCAGCGTGGTGGTGCGCCCGGCCCCGTTGCGCCCCAGCAGGGAAATGCACTCGCCGCGCCGCACCGTGAAATCCATCCCGTGCAGCACATGCGATTCGCCGTAGAAGGCGTGGAGATCGGAAACGCGCAGGAACTCGGTGGCGCTCATCTCAATGCCCTGCCGGCGAAGCCAGTTCATCGACCTCTGTACCCATATAGGCCTCTATGACCAGCGGGTTGGCGGCGACCTCGGCATAGGGACCTTCGGCCAACACCGAGCCGCGAGCGAGTACGGTCAGGGTATCCGAGATTCCGGCCACCACTTTCATGTTGTGCTCGACCATGAGGATGGTGCGGTTGGCCGAGACCTTCTTGATCAGTTGCATGACCCGGTCGACGTCTTCATGTCCCATGCCCTGGGTGGGTTCATCGAGCAGCATGAGTTCGGGATCGAGGGCCAGCGTGGTGGCAATTTCCAGTGCGCGTTTGCGGCCGTAGGGCATCTCCACCGTCACCATGTCGGCGCAGTCCTGCAGATCGACCGATGTCAGCAACTCCATGGCGCGGTCGTTGAGCAGATCGAGGCTGCGGTCGGACTTCCAGAAGTGGAAGCTGGTTCCGAGCTTGCGTTGCAGGGCAATGCGGACATTTTCCAGCACGGTGAGATGGGGAAATACGGCGGAAATCTGAAAGGAACGGACAATGCCGCGGCGGGCAATCTTCTCGGGGGCTTCGCGGGTAATGTCGATGCCGTTGAAGCAGATATCGCCCCGCGTCGGCTCAAGAAACTTCGTCAGCAAATTGAAGCACGTCGTCTTGCCAGCCCCGTTGGGGCCAATCAGCGCATGAATGTGGCCGCGCCTGACTTTCAGGTCCACGCCATTGACCGCGACGAAGCCACGGAATTCCTTGACGAGACCGGTGGTCTCGAGAATGCAATCTTCTGCCATCAAGCTCTTTTCATGTCATCAGGGAACACCCCTGTCTCTGTTGAAGACGATTATGCGGTGGGCTTGCGGTTTGTGCAAGCGACTGAGAAAACAAGTCTGCGGCAGACCACACTTGAACCCGTTCCGATACTCCGCCGTTGCGCTAAACTGGAACGCCACCTTAAGGAGGAATTGCCATGATCCGACATGTCACCATCGCTCTGCTCGGCGCTGCTACCCTCACCCTTGCCGCCTCGCCGCTTTACGCGGAAGGTCCGGGAGGCGACATGAAAGCCAAGAGGCAGGAAATGGAAGCAAAGCACGAACAGATGAAAAAGGAAATGCGTTCGATGGAGGACAAGCAGCGCCAGGAACAGCGCGACCTGGAAGACCGCATGCAAAAGGAGCGCAAGGCGCTGCATGAAAAACACGAGCAGGAACGCGATGCCCTGCGGCAAAAGATGGCACCCAAGTAAGGATCGCAGGGTATCGCCATGATGCCGGCCCGTGTGCTGTCCATCGTCTGCGTTGCGCTTGTGCTGGCCGGGGCGCGCACGACATTCGCCCAACCCGTCGTAGCGGGATCGACCGCGTTTTGCCTGTATGAGATTCCCGCGGAGGAAAGCGGCAAGCGACGCTGGATCAACCTCGGCATCGTCCAGTATGTCGAAGCGGCCCGCACTGAGGTGAAAATCTCCTACGGCGGCGGGGCCTTTGGCAGTGGCTATGACGTCAGGATCCCGGTCACAAGCATGGATGAGGCCCTGACCACGCTGGAGAAAATGCGCAAGGCGGCCGCCGCCTGTCGCTGACTGATCAAGCCGGTCAGTTTGTCACCGCAGCTTCGCGACCACGCTTTTCATCGATGCCTATCAGGAGAAACAGGCCGGCCACAAAATAAAGCCCGGTAACGGCCAGCGCCAGCCGGTGATTGCCGCCGGAAAGCCAGGTCGTCATGCCATAGGTCATGGGGCCGGCGATGGCGGCCAACTTCATGGCCAGGCCCCAGAGGCCGAAAAACTCGGCCCGCCGCTGCCGTGGCGCGAACAGGCCAACCAGGGCGCGCGAGGCCGACTGGCTGGAGCCGAGACACAATCCGGCGATATTGGCCGCCACCCAGAACTGCTCGCGACTGTCTGAACTCAGGGCGACAGCGGTCATCAACAGCCAGCCCGCCAGGGTCAGTGCGATGGTTCGCACGTGGCCCAACCGGTCCTGCAGATAGCCGAAAGCGAACGCACCAACGGCAGCAGTGCCATTGACCACGAAGAACAGCTTGATGTTGTCTTCCGCAGTGAAGCCGATGGCCTCCTGTGCATAGATGGCCGCCAGGGCGATGGCAGCGAAGACCCCGGATTGATAGAACAGCAGGCAGACCATGAAGCGCGCCATGTCCGGAAAGCGCTTCGCCTCGCGGGCGGTGAGCAACAGCCGTTGCGCCAAGGCAGAAAACTCGGTGGCGACCTCGGTCACTGGGCTCGCCTGCACACGCTCGCGCAGCAACATGAAAGTCGGCGCTGACGCCACGGCGAAAAAAGCGGCAGTAATCAGCATGGCGGCGGGAACGAAGCTCTCGGCCTCTTCGCCGCGGCCCTTGGCGGCGACGATCCAGGCCAGGCAGAGGCCGAGGCAGGCCATGCCGCCCAGATAACCCCAGCTCCAGCCCCAGCCGGAAACCTTGCCGAGATCCTCTTCGCCCGCCAATTCGGGCAGGAAGGCCGCGATGATGTTTTCGCTGCTGCCGAAAAAGAAGCTGGCTATCACCACCAGGGTCATGGCCAACAGGACGTCGCCGGGGCCGACCCAAAACAGAGCGGCAGTGCCCGCCACGCAGCCGGCCGTGGCCACGGCCAGCAACTTCTTCTTGGCGCCATGGCGGTCGGCGTAGGCCCCGACGCTGGCAGCTGTCAGCATGATGCCCAGACTCGCGAGGGCCTGCGTCGTGGTCCAGGCCAGCGTCGCCCAGGGTGCGCCGCCGGCCACCACGGCGACGAAATAGGCGTTGAAAATGGCCGTCACCACGGTTGTGGTGTAGGCCGAGTTGGCGAAGTCATACATCGCCCAGGCCCACACCTCACGCACCTTGACGCCGTCGGCGAGAATCTTCCGGCTCATGGCGCGCGCCTTTCCAGATCGGGTTCGCCACAATGCTTCAGGATTTCCCGCCGCGTCGCATCGCGCATCTGCAGTGCCGCCTGCCAGCCATCGCCGGCCGCGACAATGGGCGCACAGACGGTGACGCGGACCACACCGCGCCTTGGCAGCCAGGATTCGTCGCGCAGGATGTCGCGGGTCCCGGCGAGGGCCACCGGCGTCACCGCCAGTCCATTCTGGATCGCGATCTGGAAAGCTCCCAGTCGGAACGGCCGCAAGCCCGGCTGACGGGTGAAGGTGCCCTCGGCGAAGAAGAACAAGGGTTGCCGGCCGGCTACCTCCGCCAGGCGACGCACATCATCTACTCCCTGCCGCGCATCGAAACGCTCCACGAATATGGCGCCCAGGCGGCGCAGCAACGGACCGGCAAGCGGATGCGCGGCAAGTTCCTGCTTGGCGACGAAGGTGACGGGCATCGGCAGCGCTGCCGCCAGCACAATCCCGTCGACATAGCTGGCGTGGTTGGCGACGAACACCCCGGACGTGATTGACATCCGCTCCAGCCCTTCAACGCACAAGCGGATGCCGCACAAGCGCATGCAGCTTCGCGCTATTGCACCGGCAAAGCGCCAGCGCAGCGCTATGCCCGACAGCAGCAGGATGCCCGCCGCCGCAGGCAGTGCCAGCAGGCCATACACGCACCAGGCGTAAGTACCGTAAAGCAGTTCGCCAGCGCGGCGCAGGCCGGCATGCGCGCTCTGCCAGAAGCCGGCCACACCAAGCCGCGCCACTTGCAGCCAGAGCGAGCGGCCGCCCGTGCGAAATCCCTCACCAAGATAGATGTCTCGCGTCGCTGCACGTCGAATCTTGCCGCTGGAGGTCTTCAGCACCGCGTGAGGCGGCGCCAGCACCACGTCGTCGGGCGGCGTGCCGAGCAGGTCAACGGCCATGGCATTGATGCGGCGCATCAGTTCCTGCCGCACCGCGGCGTCCGTCTCGCGACTTTCCGCCACCACCACCAGCTTCTCGGTGCCCTGCCCCGCTACCGTCACGCCAAACACCGCGACGCAGCCGCGGCGTACGCCGAGAATCGCGCCGACAGCTTCCTCCAGTTCATAGGGATAGAGATTGCGTCCGCCGCGAATGATGGTGTCCTTGATGCGCCCGGTGATGACGATGTCACCTTCGGCCAGATAGGCGAGATCGCCCGAGTCGAGCCAGTCGTCGCGGATCAACTTGCGGCTCGCTTCCTCATTGCGATAGTAGCCACGCGTCGTCGACGGACCGCGGAACTCGAGCCGGCCGACGCGGCGCGACGGTAGTTCGACTCCGGCATCATCGACGATGCGCACCTCGTGGCCCGGCAGGGGCCGGCCGCAGGCCACCAGCGGCAACGCCTGGTCATCGTCGGCCACGACCGGCAGGGCGAAGCCCTCGGCCAGCGCCTCGCGCTGCACGTGGTCGATCCGCGGGCCACGCCCCGGTGGCGACACGGCCAGGCCGACCGAGCATTCAGCCAGACCATAGACCGGCGCGAGCGCTTCGACGCGAAAGCCGTAAGGTTTGAATGCAGCCGCAAAACGGGTCAGCGTCTCGGCGGCCACGGGCTCGGCGCCGTTGGCCGCATAGCGCCAGGAGCTCAGGTCGAGGCCTTGCAGCCGGACCGGATCGAGGTGCCGCAGGCAGAGTTCGAAAGCGAAATTGGGCGCCGCGGTGACCGTGCCGCGATGCTGATGGATGGCCCAGAGCCAGCGTTCGGGGCGCGCCAGAAAATCCAGCGGCGACATCAGTACCAGCGGGCAGGCATGGTAGAGACTGCCCAGCCAGGCGCCGATCAGGCCCATGTCGTGGTAAAGCGGTAGCCAACTGACCACGACATCGGATGGTTTCAATCCGACGGCCTGACCCCAGGCGCGGATGTTGGCCAGCAGGTTGCCGTGGTCGAGCGTCACACCTTTGGGATTGCCGGTGGAACCGGAGGTGTATTGCAGCAGTGCGATGTCAGTAGCACGACCGCAATGATCATCCGCGAGCACTTGGGGCCTTCCCGACTCGCGCAGTTCATCTGGCGTCGTCACCTCGCGCAGGCTCGGCACCAGCCCGGAGAGAATTCGCGCCACCAGCCGCGCGGCGTCAAAGGTAATCAGCGCGGCGGCTTCGCAGTTCTGCAGGATGCCGGCCTGACGGCGCAGATGGTCCTCGATCTGGCCCGGCCGCGTCGGCGGATAGATCGGCACCGGCACCGCACCCGCCAGCAGGATGCCGTAAAAGCTGTGGAAGAACTCCAGCCCGGTCGGCAGCATCAGGGCGACGCACTGGCCGGGTGCGATGCCGCTGCGGCGCAAGCCGGCGGCGACCTCCCTCGCGGTCGCCAGCAGTTGCCCGTAGCTTAGCGTGTCGGTCTCGGTGGCACTGCGCTGGAACAGGACATGCGAACGATCGGGATGACACCGCCCATGCCATTGCAATACCTCGACCAAAGTGGCGGCGCTGTCCGGATTGCCCTCCTCCACTTCGTCGGGAGCAAGCCATGACGCTTGATCGCTGGTGTCTTTAGCCGTAGCCGGCGCACCGGCCGCCACGGCCTTGAGCAAGTCACGCGGCGTTTCGGCCGAGCCCAGCACCTCGTCGCTGATGCGGACGCCAAACGCCTGTTCGATGCGCACCAGCAGTTCCACCCGGGCCAGGCTGTCGAGCCCGAGGTCCTTGTCGAGCAGGCTGTTCATCGTCGCCTTCGCCGGCGAGCCGGGCCGCACTTCGGCGGCAAGTGCGTCGATGATTGCCAGCAGGCGCATCACCCGATCGGCGGGAACATCCTCCACTACTTCAATCGCCGTATCGCCAGCGCCGACTATTGCAGGACGCCTAACAGCCCTTCCACTCCGGCTTGCGCTTCTGCATGAAGGCATCGATGCCTTCCGCTGCGTCCTCGGCCATCATGTTGCAGGCCATGGTTTCCGACGCCAGCTGGTAGGCGCCGTCGAGGCCCATTTCGAGCTGCTTGTAGAACATCTGCTTGCCCATGGCCAGGGCCACCGGGGACTTGCCGCAGATCGAATCGGTAAGCTTCTTCACTTCGGCATCGAGTTGTTCCAGCGGCACCACGCGATTGACCAGACCGCGTCGCCGCGCTTCGGCGGCATCGATGAATTCGCCGGTCAGCAGCATTTCCATCGCCTGCTTGCGACCCATGGCGCGCCCCAGCGCCACCGAGGGCGTGGAGCAAAAAAGCCCAAGGTTGACGCCTGATACCGCAAACTTCGCGCCCTCCGCCGCCACCGCCAGGTCGCACATCGCGACCAGTTGGCAACCGGCTGCCGTGGCGATGCCGTGAATCCGGGCAATGACCGGCTGCGGCATTTCGACGAGGGTCATCATCACCTTGCCGCACTGCTTGAAGAGCTTCTGCTGGTAGGCCTTGCTCGGGTTGGCACGCATCTGCTTCAGGTCGTGGCCGGAGCAGAAAGCTTTGCCGGCGCCGGCGATGACCACGGCGCGAACCGCCTTGTCCGCCGCGATGGCATTCAGCGTCGTCTGCAGTTCGGTCAGTAGTTCCTCGGACAGCGAGTTGAACTGCGTCGGGCGGTTGAGCGTCAGCGTGGCGACGCCTTCCCTGTCCTCGCGCATCAGGATGGGCAATGTGGCTTGGTCGGGTGCGTTCATGGTATGTCTCCTAACGGTGATCGATGGGCTCATTGTGCCGCAGCGCGGCCTTGCAGTACCAATATCCGGTTTCCCTTGCCCCACAACGGCAGGTCGCGCACGGCAGTCCATGGCTCGACGAAGCCGCGATACTCGGGTGCCAGTACCAGCCCGGACTGGCCGCTGGAATGCATCACGCTGGATCGGGTGGCGTCGCCCAGATCGTAGATGGCGCGCAGGCTGGCAGCGTGTTCGTTGAGATAGGGTTCGTCGCCCTTGAGATGATAACGGGCGACGTTGACGGTGTAGTTGTCGCCGCCGGTCGCGGTGCGCAGTTCGAACCAGGGCGCCAGCGCCTTGACCCTGGAGAACGGCCGATGCTCGGAGCGTGCCTGATGCACCGCGCCCCATTGCCAGCGCGCGATGTCCGGGCCAAGCCGCTGCTGCAGCTCGTCGAGGGCACGGTCCAGCGAGCGGCTGACAAGTTGTTCGCAGGTTTCTGCCGCCGGCGTGGTCTTGTCGTCGCACCACCAGGCGTCGTTTCTCTCCAGAACACCTTCCAGCGCGGCACGAAAATCACTGCGCCCCACCTGTCGCAGATACGCTTCATCGCCGCCCATTTCGTCGGCGAATATGGCTCTCGCAAGCTCTCTCGCCCAGGCAGCGAAAATCAGCGGCGCGGCATCGGCAACGCGCATTTCGCCATCGAAGGCCGCCAGCCGCTGCAGCGCCGCGCCGCCCAGTGCATGCGTCGGCTTGGCCTGCCGCAAGAAAGGCAACAGGCGCTGCGCCGCCAGCGACATCACATCCGTCTGGATCTGCCGCAGGCTCTCCTTGTCGTGCTTCGGCCGCGCCTTGAGCAGAACTTCGATGCGCTGCTGTCGATACGGCACCGCCCATTCGCTGGTAATGAAATATGGATAGTCGGCGCTGGCGATACGGTGATTTGCGGTGGCAATCCAGCCGCGCGGCGGGTTGATCTCGCGCGGCGTCTTGCCCGCATCGAGAAAGCCGGCCCAGTCGTAGCGCGCTTCCCAACCCGGCGCCGGTGCGAGGCCGTGCAGGTCGTTGTCGGCGCGACGCAGCGGCACGCGGCCGGCGGCGATGAAGCCGATGCCGCCGTCAACATCGGCCACCACCATGTTCTGCATCGGCGCCTTGTACTTTTCCGCCGCCGTGATGAATTCCGCCACCGATCCGGCGCCACTGATCGCCAATCCGGCATCGATACTGCCGGCGTCGGCGTCGAGCGCGGTCCAGCGCAGCGCCAGCGCGTAGGCTGGAGCCGCCGCATTTCCGGTGAGACCGGAAACAACCGCCGTGCCTGCATCCGAAATCACTGGTCCGTGACGCGTGGCACGCACCGTCAGCTTGACGTCGTCCTGCCCCTTGACACGTATGGTTTCGCTGAAGGACTGGAACGCCGCCCAGCCGTCCGGCGTGCGATAACGCGACGCGTCGTCCGCCTTGATCTGTTCCAGATAGACGTCCTGCACATCGGGGTTGGTGTTGGTGAAGCCCCAGGCGATGCGCTCGTTCTGCCCCAGCACGACCATCGGCAAGCCAGGCATGGTCGCTCCCGCCACCTTGAGGCCCGGCGCTTCTAGCCGGGCGAAATACCACAGCGCGGGCGCCGTCAGCTTGAGATGCGGATCGTTGGCCAGCAGCGGCTTGCCCGATACGGTATGCGAGCCGGCAACCACCCAGTTGTTCGAACCAACGCCCTCGACGCCGGATTCGGGCGCATCGAGCAGCGCCTGTTTGCCAAGGTCGCCGCTGACCTTCAGCTCCCGATACAGCGCCGCGTAGTCTCGCGCCGGCAGCGGCTTCTCGCCCGGATAAGGCGGCAGCAACTGGTCGATGCGTGCCACTGGCATAGTCAGGGCCATGCGCATGCGCAACAGCTCGTTGGTCCAATTGCCGCCCAGGTCCCAGGCCATCATGATGGCCCAGGCCAGCGTGTCTTCCGGCGTCCAGGGTTCGGGATGGAGACCGAGGATGAGGAACTCGGGGGGCCGCGCCCGCATATGGCCGGCGAAGGCATTGATGCCGGCGGTATAGGCCAGCACCGCGGCGCGTGCATCGGCACCCAGTTTCTCCCATTGCGCCGCAGCCGCACGGCGCACGCCGAGCGCACGCAGAAACTTGTCATTGTCCAGCGCACCGGGACCGAAGGCCTCGGACAGCCGCCCGGCGCCGATGCGGCGATGCGTTTCGAGCTGCCACAGTCGATCCTGCGCATGGACGAAACCCAGACCGAACAAAACCGCATCGCGATTCGCGCCGCGCACGGTCGGAATGCCAGCGTCGTCGCGTTCGATGCTGACCTCTCCGGCGAGGCCAGCCACTTCAATCCGCCCTTCGGTTACAGGCGCGACGACGCGCCACCAGATCACCATGACAATCACCGCCAGACCCAGCAGGGCCAGCACTACTCCGGCAATGCGCGGCAGCCAGGTTTTCATCATCTACCGCCTATTCAAACGACGTGGCCGACCTGGCCTTTTCGCGTAAGACGAATTTCTGAATCTTGCCGGTAGAAGTTTTCGGCAAGGCTTCGAAAATAAAATATTTGGGCACCTTGAAGCGTGCCATGCGCTCACGGCAGAATTCGGTCAACTCTTCCGCCGTGACGCTGGCTCCTTCGCGCACTTCGATGAAGGCGCAGGGTACCTCGCCCCATTTCGCATCGGGCGTGGCAACCACCGCCGCGCCCATCACCGCCGGATGGCGATACAGCGTGTCCTCGACCTCGATCGAGGAAATATTCTCGCCGCCGGAAATGATGACGTCCTTGCTGCGGTCCTTGATCTTGATGTAGCCGTCGGGCTGCATCACCGCCAGATCGCCGGTGTGATACCAGCCACCGTGAAACGCCTCGTCCGTCGCCTTCGGATTCTTCAGGTAGCCCTTCATCACGATATTGCCGCGGAACATGATCTCGCCCATGGTCTGGTCGTCCCAGGGCACCGGCTGCATGGTTTCGGGATCCATCACCGTGATGCCTTCCTGGCAGTGATAGCGCACTCCCTGGCGGCCGTTGAGGCGCACCTGCTCGTCCAGCGGCAGGGAAAGCCACTCCTCGTGCTTGGCGCAGACGGCGGCCGGGCCATAGGTTTCGGTCAGGCCATAGACGTGGGTGATGTCGAAGCCGATCTTGCCCATGCCTTCGATCACAGCCGCAGGCGGCGGCGCGGCGGCCACCAGTGCCGAGACTTTGTGGTTAATGCCCTCGCGCCACGCCGCCGGCGCGTTGACCAGCATCGAATGCACGATCGGCGCGCCGCAGTAATGGCTTACCTTGTGCTCCCTGATGGCATCGAGAATCAGCTTCGGATCGACGCGGCGCAGGCAGACATTGGTGCCGGAATTGGCCGCCACGGTCCACGGAAAGCACCAGCCGTTGCAGTGGAACATCGGCAGCGTCCACAGATACACCGATTGCGGCGGCATGCCCCAGGAGACAATGTTGGACAAGGCATTGAGGTAAGCGCCGCGGTGGTGATACACCACGCCCTTGGGATTGCCGGTGGTACCCGAGGTGTAGTTGAGGGATATCGCCTCCCATTCGTCGGCAGGCGTCTTCCAGGCATAGTCGGGATGACCGCCGGCGAGCAGGGATTCGTAGTCGATGTTGCCCACCCGCTCGCCGGGACCGGTGTATTCCGGATCATCGACATCGATGACGAAAATTTCGCGCCCCAGTTCCGCCAGGGCTTTCTTCACCATGCCCGAATACTCGCGGTCGCTGATGAGCACCTTGGCCTCGCCGTGGTTGAGCATGAAGGCAATCGACTCGGCGTCGAGTCGCGTATTCAGCGTGTTCAGCACGGCGCCGCACATCGGCACGCCGAAATGGCACTCGAACATCTCCGGCGTGTTGTTGAGCATCACTGCCACCGTGTCGCCGGCGCCGACTCCTTGCATCGCCAGCGCCGAGGCCAGGCGCCGGCTGCGCGCGTAGGCCTGGCTCCAGGTATAGCGGCGCCGGCCGTGGATCGTCGCCACGCGCTCGGGATAGATGTAAGCCGAACGCTCGATGAAGGTCAGCGGTGTCAGCGGAACATAGTTGGCCGGATTCTTGTCCAGTCCGTTGGCATAGGGATTGCTCATGAAGTTCTCTCTCAGAGTGGATTAGTGCGTGCGGCAACGCTCGGCGATAGCAGGCTTCTCGCGACCTGTTTCTTCCACCCATGCCCCGAGATCGTCAGCCAGAGCCTGGACCGCGTCGCGAGTCGCAGCTACGCCTCCGCTGGCAACCGGAACCACCGCCGGCTTGTGGATCACGAAAGCCCTCTTGGCGAGCATTTCCGAGCTTCGCAGGGGCGTCAGGACGGCCCGCACTTCCAGTACCACCTGGCTATTTTTCGGATCATCGAAGCGCTGTTCCAGTTCGACGATAACCAGTTGCAGACGGCAGCCCGTACCGCTGAAATCCGGCTGACCGAAGACGATCCGGCGTTTCAGGAAAGCCTCCAGCAACTCGGCGGGTGGTGCCGCCCAGCGACTTTCCGCATAGCTCTGGCGGCGCAAGGGCTCGGCATAGGCGAGACGGAAATACATGACCGGCCCGGAGAGCCAGGAGGACGCCTGCACCTCGACTGCCGTAAGCGGGATGCGTGACCCGGACCAATTGCCGGTCAGATTTCCCAGGTCGTACTGCGCCATCTCGGCGGTCCGTACATTGCCGCCGCATGCCGCCAGCAGCACGCCCGCAAGAATTGCGGCTACCCGCTTCATCATCGCTCTCCTCCCTGTTTGACCGGTGCCGCAAAGCCGGCCTCACCGGGGCCAGGTGCGGCCGCACCGCGGCCGAAAAACAGCATCTGCGGATTGCTTTCAAGACCGTCCAGAACACGCGACAACTGACGTGAATTGGTTGCCAACTCGTTCATCAGGGCATTGGCACGCGGCAGCGTCGCCGTCGTCAGTTCATCGCCGGCGCTGCCCGTAAGCCGGTCGAAGCGCCGCGACAGGACGTTCATCGATTTCACCAGTTCGCGCATTTCCGCCGTCAGCGGTGCGCTCTCTCCCGCCGTCTTTTCGACCTGCACCAGAATCTGCCGCAAGCTGCGCATGTTGCTTTCGGACAGCGCCTCGCGCATTGAGGCCATGATTTTCGGCATGTCGCGCAGACCATCGGAGGCATTCGCCAGATTGTCCAGCGTGCGCGAAAAATTCTGCACGTTCTTTTCGTCCAGCACCTTGCCCAGGCGCAAGGACGCCGTGCTGATCTGGTTCACGATATCGCCCGCCCTGTCATCCAGCGTGTCGAACACGGTGGGACGCAATGCAATGCGGATCGTCTCGCCGCCTTTTCCCGCCAACGATTCGCTCGAAGAACCATCATCTTCGATCTGCACATAGGCCAGACCGGTCACGCCCTGATAGCCCAGCCGGGCTGTGCTCCCCCGTGTCAGCCTGAAGCGGTTGTCGATATTCACACGCACCAGGATCACTCGCGGATCGGCGTCATCCGGTGCGATGGCCACCACCTTGCCGGCACGAATGCCGCGATAGCGCACCTGCGCCTGGACGTTTAGCCCGGTCACGTTTCGTCGCGTTTCCAGGATATAGGTCGTCGTCGACTCGTCGCTCTGCCCCAGCCACCAGATGCCGACAGCGGCGGCAAGGCCGAGAAGAATGGTGAAGATGCCGGCTGCCAGTGCGTGAGATCGGTTTTCCATGGTTCGGCGCTTTCAGTGCGGCACGGCGGCGAACCCGGATTTCTGCAGGGCTCGCACGCTACGGTCGGAAAGGAAGAAGTTGCGAATGAAAGGATGGTCAACCTGCATGATTTCCTCAGTCGTGCCATAGGCCAGTATGCGCTGCTCGGCGAGTACCGCCACACGCGTGGAGAGTGCCGCCAGTGTATCCAGATCGTGCGTGACCAGCATGACGGTGAGGCCCAGTTCTTCGCCCAGCATGCGAATCAGGCGCACAAAACTGTCGGAGCGATCCGGATCAAGTCCTGCGGTCGGCTCGTCCAGCAGAAGCAGTTCCGGCTCGAGTGCCAGCGCGCGCGCCAGTGCGACCCGCTTGATCATGCCGCCGGAAAGTTCGGCCGGCATCAGCTTGCCATGACGCGGCAGCAGTTCGACCATGGATAGCTTGAGCATCACCAGATCGTGAATGGCGTCCTCATCGTAGCGCTTCAGCTCGCGCAAGGGGAAAGCGATATTGTCGAAAACGTTGAATGCCGAAAACAGCGCTCCCTGCTGGAACAGCACGCCGAAGCGCTGCCGCAAGTCGCGTTCGCGCGCAACGCCACCGCCAAACAGGGGCTCGCCGAAAATTTCTATGCTGCCGCTGTCAGGCAGCAGCAAGCCGACAACCATGCGCAGCAACGTGGTCTTGCCGCTGCCGGAACCGCCCACCAGCGAAACCAGCTCACCGCGCTGAATTTCGAGGTCGAGTTCCTTGTGAATCCACACGTCGCCAAAGCGCGTGGACAGATCACGAATGCGGATGACCGGGGGCGATGCATCCATGGAATTCATATTGGCAAGCCGATGTGGCGCGTGGCTATTGCAAACACCGCATCGATCACGATTACGACCGTAATTGCAGAGACGACCGATGCCGTGGTGTTGGCGGACAGGCTTTCCGTGTTGGGTCTCACTCTGAGGCCGAAGTGGCAGGCGATCAACGCAACGAACATGCCGAATACCGTTCCCTTGACCAGTCCAATCAACAGATTGGACGCCGGTACCACACGCGGCAGGGTCTGGAAGAAAAACCCATAGGAGATGTCAAGCTGCAACTGTGCCGAAAGCATGCCGCCGATCAGCGCTATCGCCGTGCTCCACAATACCAGCAAGGGCATGGCGATGGTCAGCGCCACCACTTTGGGGAATACCAGCCGCAACCCGCGCGGAACACCCATCGTCGCCAGCGCATCGATTTCCTCGGTAACGCGCATCACGCCCAGTTGCGCCGTCATTGCCGAGCCGGAACGCCCGGCAACCAGAATCGCCACCAGAACCGGCCCGAGTTCGCGCACGAGACCGAGGCCGATGATATTTACAATAAAAATATCCGCCCCGAATTGCTTGAGCTGCAAGGCCGACAGGTAGGAAAGCACGACGCCGATGAGAAAGCCGACCAGCGCGGTAACCGGCATCGCGCGCACGCCGCTCTTGTACAGGTTGGCCGAAATTTCCCGCCGCGGCAGGTCGGCGGGATAACGCAGGACATGCGCCAGATTCAGTCCGAATTGACCGACGAGGGCAACAAAATCGATGAGATGGCGACCAATGCCAATCACTGTCGTGCCGATGATCATCGCGCCATGCAAGGGTGAAATCGGCACAACTGCCGCCCGCGGCTCGTGATCGGCGGTATCGATGCGTTCAAAGACCCGCCAATGTTCCGGTTTGATCGACAGTTGGAGCGGCAAGGCACGACCCCAGGCGCGCCACAGCAATATCGCGCCGGCGCTGTCGATCGCCTCAAGCTCGAGGCAGTCCCAACTACTGGCCGGATCGGCGACGCGGCCCAGTTCATCCGCCAATCCGGCAGCACGCTGCGACGTGGTCGCCAGTGTCCAGCGCCCGGAAAGCCTGATAATGCGTCCGCCTTCGCGAACGATCACTTCAATGCGCGCGACGGACATCGGGCAAGCGTTGGCAGGTTGAGAGGACTTTGATTATAGCCATGCAGTTCAGGCATCGCGATGAATCCGCAGTTCGCTGCCGATGCCGGCCCATTGCTGCACTTCATCCTCCAGCGTCGCGGCGGTGAGCGGCAGTGCCTCCAATCCGCAGTCACCCAGTCTCAGCTGAAATCCGTGGCGGGTGAGTCCGGCGGAAATCGGCGGCAAGGGCTGGTCGTCGCGCGCTCGATGCAGCACCACGGCGGTCCGCAGGCAAAGAATCAAGGTCCATTCCGGAGCTTCCCCACGCAAGGGCTGGGCTCGCTCCAGCTTGCCGCGATGCGCCAGCACCAGCCGCGACAAACGCGCCTGATCGCGCCGGGAAAACCCCGGCATGTCGGCATTGGCAATGATGTAGGCACTGTGTTTGTGATAGCTCGAGTGCGCTACGGAAATCCCGACCTCATGCAAACGAGCGGCCCAGACCAGGAATTGCGCATCCGGATGTCCCGCCTCCAGGCTCGCCGGAACTATCTGGTTGAACAGGCCGAGTGCGGTATGAGCGACGCGCGACGCCTGCCGCCGGTCCACTTCATAGCGCTGCATGAAGCTATTCACCGTCGCTTCGCGCAAATCATCATGATGATAACGGCCGAGCTGGTCATACAGCACACCGAGCCGCAGGGCGCCTTCTGAAAAAGCCATCCGTTCCAGGCCGAATTCCTTGAACACGGCAGACATGATCGCCAGTCCGCCGGGCAGCACCGGAATGCGGTCGGCGCGCAGGCCCTGCAGTCGCATGCGCGAGGCCTCGCCCGCATGCAGGAGTTCGTCGCGCAACTTGTCCAGTCCGTCGCGGGTCAGGCCGTTATCGGAAAAGCCGTTCAACTCAAGCAGATCTACGATGGCCTTGGCCGTGCCGGACGAGCCGATGGCCTCGTCCCAGCCGGTCTCGCGGTAGGCGTGAACTATGGTCTGCAACTCGCGCCGCGCCGCCAGCTCCGCTTCCTTGAATGCGCGCTTGTCGACGCGGCCGTCCGGGAAGAAGCGCAGGCTGTAGCTGACGCAGCCCATGTAGAGCGATTCCAGCCGGATCGGATCGATGTTCTGGCCGATGATGAATTCGGTGGAGCCGCCGCCAATATCGACCACCAACTGCCGCGTTTGCGGATTGGCAAGGGTGTGGGCAACGCCGAGATAGATCAAACGCGCCTCTTCACGCCCTGCAATCACTTCGATGGGGAAACCCAGGGCAGCCTCTGCCTTTTCGAGGAACTCCCCGGCGTTCTTCGCCACCCGCAAGGTATTGGTCGCCACCGCACGCACGGCCCCCGGATCAAAGTCCCGCAGGCGTTCGCCAAAGCGCGACAAAGCCTCCAAACCACGCTGCTGAGCCGCCGCATCGAGCCGCTTGTCGGGGGTCAGGCCCGCCGCCAGTCTTACCGACTCCTTGAGCCCATCCAGAGGATAGATCTGGTTGGCTACAATTCGCCCCACCTGGAGGCGAAAGCTGTTGGAGCCGAGATCGACCGCGGCGATCAGTTCGTAGGTCATGAATGATTCTACCTGCTGCCCCGGGTTTGATTCGTGTCATGATGCGGCAATGAAATTGAAACATAATTATCCAATTCGAATCGACTGAAAACCCTCATGTCAACCGCGCGCCGATTTCCCAACGAGCACTTCCTCAATCGCGAACTATCCCTGCTCGCCTTCAACCGGCGCGTTCTGGCACAGGCCGCCGACAGTCGCGTACCGTTGCTGGAGCGGCTGCGTTTTCTGTGCATCGTCTCCTCCAACCTAGACGAGTTCTTCGAAATCCGCGTCGCCGGCCTCAAGGAACAAATCAAGCTGGGCAGCCATGCCGCCGCTGCCGACGGCATGCCGCCACTGGACGTCTTCCGTCGAGTCGGGGATCAGGCGCACCAACTGATTGCCGAACAATACGCACTGCTGAACGAAGCGATACTCCCGGCACTGGAAAAAGAAGGCATCGCCTTCTTCCGCCGCAGCCTGTGGAGTGATGCTCAGCGGGCCTGGATACGCGAGTTCTTCTTCAGGGAAGTGATGCCGGTGCTGACCCCGATCGGACTCGATCCCTCGCATCCCTTCCCGCGCGTGCTGAACAAGAGTCTCAACTTTGCCATTGAACTGGAAGGCACCGACGCCTTCGGCCGCAGTTCGGGCGCCGCCATCGTTCAGGCGCCGCGCGCCCTGCCGCGAGTGATCCAGCTGCCCAGGGAACTTTGCGGGCTTGATTATGGTTTTGTCTTCCTGTCATCGGTGGTCCACGAATACGTCGGCGAACTGTTCGCCGGCATGAACGTTCTCGGCTGCTACCAGTTCCGCGTCACGCGCAATTCCGATCTGTTTGTCGATGATGAAGAAGTCAAGAACCTGCGCATCGCGTTGCAGGGTGAACTTCCGCAACGCCATTTTGGTGATGCCGTGCGCCTGGAAGTGGCCGACAATTGTTCGGAGGTCATGACCGACTTTCTGCTGCTGCAGTTCGGCTTGGAGCGCGGCGACCTGTATCGCGTGCCGGGCATCGTCAATCTGGTGCGCCTGATGTCGGTACCCGACCAGGTGGATCGCCCTGATCTGATGTATGCACCATTCCAGCCCGGCTTGCCCAAGGTACTGACCAAGCGCTACGACATCTTCGCCAGCATCCGCAAGCATGACATCCTGATGCATCACCCGTTTCAGTCCTTCACTCCCGTGATCCAGCTGTTGCAGCAGGCGGCGGACGACCCGCAGGTGGTCGCGATCAAGATGACCGTGTATCGCACCGGTACCGACTCGGTGCTGATGGAACATCTGCTGCGCGCCGCGGAGAAAGGCAAGGAAGTCACGGTCGTGGTGGAACTCATGGCACGCTTCGAGGAGGAGGCCAACCTTTCCATCGCGGCGCGGCTGGAAGAGGTCGGCGCCCACGTGGTCTATGGCGTGGTCGGCTACAAGACCCACGCCAAGATGCTGATGGTCTTGCGCCGCGAGGACCAGGGCTATCGCCGCTACATCCATCTCGGCACCGGTAACTATCATCCACGCACCACGCGTTCCTACACCGACTTCGGCCTGCTGACGTCCAACCCGGAGATCGGTGACGACGTCAACGAGGTATTCAAGCAGCTAACCGGTCTGGGCAAGGCCAGCGCACTCAAGCACCTGTGGCAGGCACCCTTCTCGCTCCACTCGAAAATGCTGGGCGCGATCCGCGCCGAGACCGAGGCCGCCAGCGCCGGCAAGCCGGCACGCATTATCGCCAAAATGAACTCCCTGCTTGAACCGGAGATCATTGCGGCTTTGTACGAGGCCAGCGCTGCCGGCGTCACCGTCGACCTTATCGTCCGCGGCGTTTGCTCGCTGCGCCCGGGAGTCAAAGGCCTTTCAGAAAACATCCACGTGCGTTCGGTGATCGGACGTTTCCTCGAGCATCACCGCATTTTTTATTTCCACGCCAACGGCAAGCAGAACATCTATCTTTCCAGCGCCGACTGGATGGAACGCAATTTCTTCCGCCGCATCGAAATCAGTTTCCCGGTGCTGGAGCCCAAGCTCAAGCGGCGGGTGCTCAAGGAAGGGCTCAAACCCTATCTCGCCGACAACAGCCAGGCCTGGGAAATGAACGGTAGCGGCGAATACCGGGTGAAACCGACGAAGCGCGCCCGCATCTGCGCTCAGGAACTCCTGATGGCCGACATGGGCGTCGATGTCATCAACGTAGCGTAAAGCGCGTCATGACATCCGCCATGCTCTCGGCCATGTCCGCACCGAACTGCTTGGCAAACTTCTCGGCAAAGTTCTGCTTGACGCTGAAATCGCGCACATCACTGGCCTTGAAAACATCTCGGGCGACGCTGTCGACGGTGCCGTAGCCATCGGCCAGACCCAGTTCGATGCTCCTGGCGCCGCTCCACATCAGGCCGGAAAACATCTCCGGCGTTTCCTTGAGCCGCTTGCCGCGGCCTTTTCTCACCACGTCGATGAATTGCCCGTGAACTTCGCTGAGCATTTGCTTCGCATGATCCTTGTGCTGTTCATTTTGCGGCGAAAAAGGATCGAGAAAACCCTTGCTCTCGCCTGCAGTCAACAGTCGCCGCTCGACGCCAAGCTTTTCCATGGTGCCGGTAAAACCAAAGCCATCCATCAACACGCCGATAGAGCCGACGATACTGGCCTTGTCCACGAAGATCTTGTCCGCCGCCGCCGCAACGTAGTAGCCGCCAGAAGCGCAGACATCCTCGACGACGACGTGAAGCGGAATCTCCGGATGCGCGGCACGCAAGCGCCGCATTTCGTCGTTGATGATTCCCGACTGCACCGGGCTGCCGCCCGGACTGTTGATGCGCAGGATCACTCCTGCCGTATGCTTGTCTTCGAAGGCCGCCTGCAACCCGCTGATGACATGCTCGGCATTGGCGTCGCCCTTGGCCTTGATGACGCCATTCAGGTTCACCAGGGCCGTGAATTTGGCTCCGTCGGCGAGTTTGTCGGTCTGGCCCCAGTCGACCACCAAACCAAGAATCACCGCCAGGTAGCCGAACCCGAGCAACTTGAAAAAGATTCCCCAGCGGCGACCGCGCCGCTGCTCGGCAAGCGCTTCAAGCGCGAGCTTTTCAAGAACCTTGCGTTCCCACTGCACATCATTGCTATCCGACACGTTCCCTGCCTTCCTCAATCAACAAGATTTGCCCGTCATTTTCGATCACGGACAGTGCGGCGAGCCCTTTGCCATTGCAACGCCCGCCCAGACAACGCCCCGATTCCGGCGCATACAGCGCGCCGTGTGTCGCGCAAATCAAGTATAAGCCTGAATGATCGAAGAACTCGCCTTCTTGCCAGTCCATTTCGACCGGCACATGGGCGCAGCGGTTCAGATAGGCATGCACCCGCCCCTGAAAGCGCACGACAAAGGCCGGCTCGCTGACGCCGTGACAATCCACCGTGAAGCGCACGCCGCGCCCGCCCTCGACCAGTTCGTTACCGGCGCAGATCAGGCGGTGATTCAAGACTGTGTCCGCAACCATGCCGCCAGTTCCGCGACATTGCCCGCACAGTACAAAGGGGCTTCCGCCTCCAGCGTTTCACGCGGATGGGCGCCATAAGCCACACCCAGCGCCGCCACGCCCGCGTTGCGGGCCATCTGCAGATCGTGAGTGGTGTCGCCAATCATCAACGTTGCTTGCGGTTCCACGCCAAACTCGTCCATCAATTCCTCGAGCATTTGCGGATCGGGCTTGGAATGACATTCGTCGGCGCAGCGTGAGGCCTGGAAGCGCGGCCCCAGCCCGCTAACGGCGAAGGCCCGATCCAGTCCCTTGCGTGTCTTGCCCGTCGCTACTGCAAGAATGTAGCCCGCCAGAGTCAGTTCCTCGATCAGTTCCGCTGCACCATCAAACAGCAGCAGATCATGGTCGCGCGACAGGTAGTGATGACGATAACGCTCCGCGACGTCGAGGTAGCGCTCCTTCGGCAGGTCAGGCAAAGCGTGGCGCAAAGCATCGATCAAGCCGAGACCGATGATGTGGTTTGCCCGCTCGTCAGAGGGCGGTTCAATGCCGAGGTCGGTCGCCGCCGCCTGGATGCTGGCGACGATGGCGCCCGTCGAATCCATCAGAGTGCCGTCCCAGTCGAAGACGATCAGTTCAAAACGCCTGGCCATAATCCCTTGTTTCGTTTCTATCGAGCTTTTCAGTAAAGCTGCGCAATTCCACCGGCAGCGGCGATTCGAGTTCCAGCGGCGCCCCGGAGAGCGGATGCGGCAGCGCAAGCTTCGCCGCATGCAGGAACATGCGGCCGAGCCCGGTCTTCTGCAAGGCCTTGTTCAGGGGAAAATCACCATACTTGTCGTCGCCGGCGATCGGGAATCCCAGATGGGCAAGATGGACGCGAATCTGGTGGGTCCGCCCGGTCTTGAGTTCCACCTCGACCAGGCTGAAATTCTCCCAGCGCGCCACCAGCCGCACGATGGAATGCGACGGCTTGCCCTCGGGATCGACACTGACCCGGCGTTCGCCCTCCGCTGTCAGATACTTGTGCAAAGGCAGGCGGACGTGCTGCAACTCATTGCGCCAGCGGCCCTTGACCAGTGCCAGATAGCGCTTGCTGATGCCGCCGTCGCGGAACTGGTCATGCAGCCTGGTCAGCGCCATGCGCTTCTTGGCCACCAGCAGCAGGCCCGAGGTATCGCGATCCAGCCGGTGCGCCAGTTCAAGAAACTTCGCCAGCGGCCGCGCGCGGCGCAATTGTTCGATAACCCCGAAGGAAACCCCGCTGCCGCCGTGCACCGCGACGCCGGCCGGCTTGTCGATCACGATGAGCGCCTCGTCTTCCAAAGCGATCACGAAATCCCTTGCCGGAACAGCAGCTTGCGACGGCCTTTCGGCAGTTCTTATGGGCGGTACGCGCACCCGGTCGCCAATCTGGAGCCGATACTCGGCCTGCACCCGGCCCTTGTTCACCCGCACCTCGCCGCTGCGCACGATGCGATAGATGTGACTCTTCGGCACACCCTTGGCGATACGCAGCAGAAAGTTGTCGAGGCGCTGACCTTCGGCGTCCTCGTCAACTTCAAGCCATGTAACCGAATCTTTGCTTAAGTCCTTCATTTCCAATATACTGCTTGCTTGGTTAGCCGTCCCGTGACGGTGTGCCCGGCGGCCCGAAGTGGCGTCGGTGGCACGGTTCCCGGGGTGTCGTTGCCTCCCATGCAGTATCGCTTGTCAGTGATCAGATGCAGAGGGGCGACAAGGGCGCGCAAGCAACGGAAAACAGCCGACGGACTTAACAAACCGACCGGTAACGCGACCAGCCGACCACAGGGTATTTCGCTCGCCCGAAAGAGCGATACTACTTGATTGCGCACAATACACGCACAGATTTGGGCACAGATTGCCGGACGTTGATCATGAGTCAGCGACCGCCTAACCGAAGACAAGTCATCAACCCCGTTTGCCACGATAAACCTTAGGCGCCATGAACCTGCCGAACCAACCGCAAACCCGAGGCACACCGCCCGCGTCCTGACGCCCGCAGTGTGCGACTTGTCGTGCCCTCCTGCAGTGAATGCGCGAGGGAGCACACATGAAACGCATGCTTTTCAATGCGACGCAGGCTGAGGAACTCCGCGTCGCGATCGTTGATGGTCAGAAACTGATTGACCTCGACATCGAATCAGCCAACAAGGAACAGCGCAAGAGCAACATCTACAAGGCGATCATCACCCGCATCGAGCCCTTTGTCGACTATGGCGCGGAGCGCCACGGTTTTCTGCCGTTCAAGGAAATTTCACGCACTTATTTCAAGCCCGGCGTCGACGCCGGCAAAGCGCGTATTCAGGACGTCCTCAGCAACGGCCAGGAAATCATCGTCCAGGTCGAAAAGGACGAACGCGGCAACAAGGGCGCGGCACTGACCACCTACGTCTCGCTGGCCGGACGCTACCTCGTGCTGATGCCCAACAACCCGCGTGGCGGCGGCGTTTCGCGCCGCGTCGAGGGTGATGACCGGCAGGAACTGCGCGAGATCATGGACCAACTGATCGTTCCCGCCGGCACCAGCCTGATCGCCCGCACCGCAGGCATCGGCCGCGGGCTGGAAGAACTGCAGTGGGATCTTAACTACCTGCTGCAACTCTGGGGCGCCATCGATGGTGCATCCAAGGCACAGAGCGGAGCCTTTCTGATCTATCAGGAATCGAGCCTGGTCATCCGTGCCATCCGCGACTATTTTCATTCGGAAATCGGCGAAATCCTGATCGATACCGATGACATTTTCGAACAGGCGCAGCAGTTCATGGCGCATGTGATGCCCGGCACCGTCAATCGCGTCAAGCGTTATCACGACGACGTGCCGCTGTTCTCGCGCTTCCAGATCGAGCACCAGATCGAATCGGCTTACTCGCGCCAGGTCACGCTGCCTTCCGGCGGCGCCATCGTTATCGACCATACCGAAGCGCTGGTCTCGGTCGACGTCAACTCGGGTCGCGCCACCAAGGGCAGCGACATCGAGGAAACGGCGTTGCGTACCAACTGCGAAGCCGCTGACGAAATCGCCCGCCAGCTGCGCCTGCGCGACCTCGGCGGGCTGATCGTGATCGACTTCATCGACATGGAATCGGCCAAGAACCAGCGCGAAGTCGAAAATCGCCTGCGCGACGCCCTGCATTTCGACCGCGCCAGGGTCCAGACCGGCAAGATCAGCCGTTTCGGCCTGCTCGAACTGTCGCGCCAGCGCCTGCGCCCGGCACTCGCCGAAACCAGCTACATCACCTGCCCGCGCTGCACCGGCACCGGCCACATCCGCAGCACCGAATCGGCCGCACTGCACATCCTGCGCATCCTCGAAGAAGAAGCCATGAAGGAAAATACCGGCGCCCTGCATTGCCAGGTGCCGGTGGATGTCGCCACCTTCCTGCTCAACGAAAAACGCGTCGACATCTCGCGCATCGAGATGCGCCACCGAGTGAATCTGGTGATCGTGCCCAACCGCCACCTGGAAACGCCGGCACATGAAATCGTTCGCCTCCGTCACGACCAGCTGAATGCCGAGGGTATCGTCCTCGCCAGCTACCAGATGGCGGAAAAGCCGATTGAAGAGGCCTACCAGCCGCCGTCCGCGCAGTCAGAAGCCAAGCCCGTCAAGATCGAGGCGGCGGTGAAGGGGATCACCCCGGATCAGCCGGCGCCGATCGTCGAACCCAAAGCAGCAGCGCCAGTCGCTCCGCCTCCGGCGGCCGACCAAGGCGGGTTCTTCGGCAAGATCATTTCCTTCTTCATGGGCGACAAGAAGACGGAAGCACCTGTCGTCAAAGAAGAAAAGGCCGATAAGCCGCCGCGCCGCGACAGCGGACGCGACCGCAACCGGGATGGCAATCGCGAAGGTGGCCGCGGTGGCCGCGACCGCAATGCTCGCCGCGACGGACGCGACACCCGCGAAGGCGGCGAACGCAAGGACAGAAGCGAACAGACGCCGCGCCCGCAGGGAAAGCGCGACGAGACGCAGCAGGCCGAAGGCGGCAACCGTCGCCCGCGCGACGGTCGCAACGAACCGCGTGAACCGAAGGAAGCCCGCGAGCCACGGGAGGCCCGCGAACCCCGTCCGCCGCGCGAGCCCAAGGAGCCCAGGGAACCGCGTCAGCCGCGCAGCGAATCGAATGCGGCGTTAGCCGCCGTCCCGCCAGCGCCGACTCTTGCCGGCGACGGCAGTCAATCCACCAGCCAGGACGGCGAAGCCCGCAGCGGACGCAGAACCCGCGGTCGCGGGCGCGGCCGCGGTCGCAGTGAGGAAGGCAGCACACCGGAAATCGTCGCCGCCGGACTCGTCGCCGATCAAGCCAGCGAGTTCGCTCCTGTCGCGACGGAAGCGGCAGCTCCGCAGCCGACCCCTGCGCCGGGGGTCGAGCCAATGGCAGCAGCCCCCATCGTCGAGGCCGTTGTCGAGGCCGTTGCGGCCCCGGTGGAGCCGACTCCGGCGCCCATCGTTGCCGAACCGGCACCCGTCGTCGCCGAACCGGTCGCCCCAACCGCCGTAGTGGTCGCAGTGCCGACTCCGCTGCCCGTCGTCGTTCCCACACCGGCCCCCGCCGCCGAGCCTGCCCCGCAATTCGTCGCGGCACCGCCTCAGCCGGCGACTCCCGTTGCCGATCCGATCATTGTTCCACCGGCACCGAAACCCGCTCCAGTGGATATTTCGGGATCATTGCAACAGGCCGGTCTGGTCATGATCGAAACCAGCCATGTGGCACCGGCCGCTGACAGCTTTGCACCGGCACAGCCTCTCGGCCGCAAGCCGAAGCCGGCGCCGGTGATCGTCAACGAGCCGCTGCAGATGGTGGAAACCAAGAACGACTGACGCTCGCTTCAGGAAAAGCAGCGGGCGCCATACGAAGGTATGGCGCCCGTTGTTCATGGGGCGCTGAGTTTCAAGATCAGTCCGGTCGCCGCGTCCTCGATCAAATCGAGCACGTGTTCAAAGCCCTGCGCGCCACCATAGTAGGGATCAGGCACTTCGTCCTCCCCGAAACGCTCGCCGAATTCGAGGAACAATCCAAGTTTTTTCTGATGGGACCGCGGACAGGCACGCTGCAGCAATTCCAGATGCTCGCGATCCATCGCCAGCACGTAATCGAAGCGGATGAAATCAAACTCCGTCACCCGTCGCGCGCGCAAGGGCGCCAAATCATAGCCTCGTCGCAAGGCTGCGGCGACCGTTCTAGGATCGGGCGGATCGCCGACATGGTAGCCATGGGTGGCAGCCGAATCGAACTCGAACAGATGGTCCACGCGATGCTTCGCCGCCAGTCCGCGCGCCACCCCTTCCGCCGTGGGCGACCGACAAATATTTCCGGTGCAGACAAACAGGATTCTGTGCAGCTTCACGCCGCGTTTCCTGGCGCGTCGTGCGCTTCGCCGCCAAAAGCGAGGCGCTGGATGCGGAACAGTTCATCGCGGGCCGCAGCAGCCTCTTCGAACTCCAGATTCTTCGCGTGCTCCTGCATGGCCTTCTCCAGCCGCCTGATTTCGCGCGACAGATCCTTCTCGCTCATCACTTCGTAACGCGCCGCCTCCTGCGCGGCCTTAAGTTCCCGCACCGCCGTTTCCGAATCGTAGATGCCGTCGATCATGTCCTTGATGCGTTTCTTGACGCCGATCGGCGTGATGCCCATCGCCTCGTTGTGCGCCAGTTGCTTTGCCCGGCGGCGGCCGGTTTCGGCCATGGCACGCTGCATCGAATCCGTGATTCGATCGGCATAGAGCATCGCCTTGCCGTTCAAATGTCTGGCGGCGCGTCCCATGGTCTGGATCAGCGAACGCGTCGAGCGCAGGAAACCTTCCTTGTCGGCATCGAGAATCGCCACCAGCGAAACCTCCGGAATATCCAGTCCTTCGCGCAACAGGTTGATGCCGACCAGCACATCGAACTCGCCCAGTCGAAGATCGCGAATGATCTCGACCCGTTCCACGGTATCGATGTCGGAATGCAGGTAGCGCACCTTGATGCCATTGTCGTTGAGGTACTCGGTCAGCTGCTCCGACAGCCGCTTGGTCAGCGTCGTCACCAGTACCCGCTCACCCAGCGCGATACGCTTCTTGCACTCCGAAAGCAGATCATCCACCTGGGTGCTGGCGGGCCGCACCTCGACCACCGGGTCGACCAACCCGGTCGGCCGCACCAGTTGCTCCACCACCTGGCCCTGATGCGCTTCCTCGTAGGTCGAGGGCGTTGCAGAAACGAACACCGTCTGCGGCATCAGCTTCTCGAACTCCTCGAACTTCAATGGCCGGTTGTCCAGTGCCGAGGGCAGTTTTCCTTGCGCGAGCGGTCGCCCTTGTACATGCCGCCGACCTGCGGAATCGTCACATGCGATTCGTCGACAAACATGATCGCATCGGGCGGCAGGTAATCGTAGAGTGTCGGCGGCGGCTCGCCCGGCTGGCGGCCCGAGAGATGCCGCGAGTAGTTCTCGATACCCTTGCAAAAACCCAGCTGGTCGAGCATTTCCAGATCAAAGCGGGTGCGCTGTTCGATGCGCTGGCACTCGACCAGTTTCTGATTCGCCTGAAAGAACTCGATGCGCTCGCGCAGTTCTTCCTTGATCGCCTCGATGGCCTTGAGCACTGTGGCGCGCGGCGTGACGTAATGGCTCGACGGAAACACCGTGAAGCGGCCGAGCTTCTGCCTCGTATGCCCGGTGAGCGGATCAAAAACCGTCAGGCCCTCGATCTCGTCATCGAACAGCGTGATGCGCACCGCACTCTCGGCGTTCTCCGCCGGGAAGACATCGATCACGTCGCCGCGCACGCGATACACGCCGCGCTTGAAATCGATTTCGTTGCGCTCGTACTGCATTTCCGTCAGGCGGCGGATGATCTCGCGCTGGCCGATCCTCTCGCCCGTGCGCAGGTGCAGGATCATGCTGTGGTAATCGACCGGATCGCCGATGCCGTAGATCGCCGACACCGTGCACACGATCACCACGTCGCGCCGTTCCAGCAGACTCTTGGTCGCCGACAGGCGCAACTGCTCGATGTGCTCGTTGATCGACGAATCCTTCTCGATGAACAGATCGCGCGACGGAACGTAGGCCTCGGGTTGGTAGTAGTCGTAGTAGGAGACGAAATATTCGACCGCGTTCTCCGGAAAGAACTCGCGGAACTCCGAATACAGTTGCGCCGCCAGCGTCTTGTTGGGCGCCAGCACCAGCGCTGGACGGCCGAGTCTGGCAATCACGTTGGCCATGGTAAAGGTCTTGCCCGAGCCGGTCACGCCGAGCAAGGTCTGGAATGAAAGTCCGTCGTTGAACCCTTCGGTCAGCAGGCGAATCGCCTCGGGCTGATCCCCTGCCGGCAGAAACGGCTGATGCAGGCGCCAGGGACTGCCCGCGAACTCGATCACCCGCCCCTTCAACTCGTGAATCTCGGCCATTACCTGTCTATCCACGTATGGAAACCGGAGCAAAACCTGATCAAAGCCACCCAGGCAATGCGGTATTATTGCTCGTTTTACGGCTTTCCGTCCTCGCCTTCCTCTCAGGAGTTTTCA
>JAPLQZ010000078.1 GCA_026399415.1 Rhodocyclales bacterium
CTTGAAGGTCTTGGCGTAGGCCAGGCGGAATGCCTTGTCCTTTTTCGTGTCGAGACCGTCGGCATAGTGCAGCGTTGTTTCGACGCCTTCGCCGGCATCGCCCACCGCATCCAGCACGCCATCGGTGAGGAAGCCCGATCCATACAGCGGAATCTTGCCCTTGAGACCGGCCGCCTGATAATCCTTGAGGAACTTGGCCGCGCCGCCGCCGGCAAAGAATGCAACGACCGCGTCCGGTTTGATACTGGCGATTTCGGTCAGCAACGCCTGAAACTCTACCTGCGGGAACGGCACGTAGAGTTCCTTGGTCAGTTTGCCGCCTTCCTTCTCGAAGCCCTCCTTGAAGCCCTGCATCATTTCCTCGCCTGCGGCATATTTCCAGGTAATGAACACGGCCGTCTTGTGGCCCTTGGCCTTGAGCACCTTGCCGAGAGCGTGGGTAGTTTGCCAATTGGAGAAGGAGGTGCGGAAGAAGTTTGGCGCGCACGCCTCGCCGGTCATGGCGCCGGCGCCGCCGTTGGGATTGATCCACAGGGTGCCGGATTCGCGCAGTACCTTGGCCATGCCCATCACCACGCCCGAATGCACCGTACCGATCACAACGTCGACCTTGTCGCGCTGCACCAGCTTGTTGGCGTTTTCCGGCGCCTTGGCCGGATTGGACTCGTCGTCGACCGTGAACCATTCGATCTCGCGACCGCCGAGCTTGCCGCCGCGCTCCTCGACTGCCAGCTTGAAGCCGTTGGTGATAGCGACGCCAAGCCCCGCGTAAGTGCCGGTATAGGGCAGCATCAGGCCGACTTTCAATTTACTCTGCTGGGCGAACGCCACACCCATAGGCAGCAACGCGCCGGCCGCTGCCGCACCGGTCATGGCGGTACCACCTTTCAGAAACTCGCGACGGTCGTAGCCGCTTTTCTCATTCGTGCTCATCGATTTTCTCCTCACTCAAAATTTGTTCTGACAGGGCACAAAAGCGCTTGCGCCCGATGCGGTTCTTAAACTTCAATCACAACACTTCCGCGCTAGTGCGTCAAGCCAATTAGCAATACCGGTTCAATTTACTGCAGTTCCGCATTTCGCTTCAGCGAAGTTTGAAGCGCTGAATCTTTCCGGTTGCGGTCTTGGGTAATTCGGCGACGAATTCCAGCCAGCGCGGATATTTGTAGGGTGCCAACTGGTCCTTGACGTGCTGTTTGAGCAGCTCGCCGAGAGAATCCGACGGCTCTATGCCCGCTTTGAGGACGACGTAAGCCTTCGGCTTGACCAGTTGGTCGGCGTCTGCGTGCGCCACCACCGCGGCCTCCAGAACGGCTTCGTGGGTCATCAGCGCCCCTTCGACCTCGAAGGGCGACACGTAGATGCCGCCCACTTTCAGCATGTCGTCGGAACGACCGCAATACTGGAAGTAGCCGTCGGCTGTTTCGATGTACTTGTCGCCGCTGCGCGTCCAGTCGCCCATGAAGGTATGCCGCGACTTCTCCCGGCTGTTCCAGTACATGACCGCCGCGCTTGGGCCGTTGATCTGCAATTCGCCTATTTCGCCGGGTGGAACCGGGTTGCCATCTTCACCGATCAGGCGAACCGCATAGCCCGGAACCGGCTTGCCGGTGGTGCCGTAACGTACCTCGCCCGGACGGTTGGAAAGGAAGATGTGCAGCATCTCGGTGGAACCGATGCCGTCCAGAATCTCGACCTCGAAATGCTCGGTCCAGCGCTTGCCGATGTCCGCCGGCAGGGCCTCTCCGGCCGAGGTACAAACTCGCACCCGCAGTTCTTCCCGGCGCGGAAGTTCGGGACTGGCAAGCAGCGCCGCGTAGAGGGTAGGCACGCCATAGAAAATCGTCGGCTGATGCTCGCGCAGGCGTTTGAAAACAGCCTGTGGCGTCGGGCGTTCGGCCATGAGTACGGTCGTCGCGCCGACAGACAGGGGAAAGGAAAGTCCGTTGCCCAGGCCATAGGCGAAAAACAGTTTTGCGGCCGAGAACACCAGATCGTCCTCGCGGATGCCGAGTATCGGCTTGGCGTAAAGTTCCGCGGTCTGGATCAGATGGGAATGCAGATGCACGGTGCCTTTCGGCGTGCCCGTCGACCCGGATGAATAAAGCCAGAAGCAAATGTCATCGCAGGTGGTCGGCGCGACGCTGAAGTTGGGGCTGACGC
>JAPLQZ010000158.1 GCA_026399415.1 Rhodocyclales bacterium
ATTCGCGTCGGCCAGGCCGATGTCATGATCGCCGGCGGCGCCGAGTCGATGTCCATGGTGCCGATGATGGGCCATCACCCGTCGATCAACATCCGGGCGTTTGCCGACGAAAACGTCGGCATGGCCTATGGCATGGGCCTCACCGCGGAAAAGGTCGCCACGCAGTGGAAGGTGACGCGCGAGATGCAGGACCAGTTCGCGCTGGAATCGCACCAGAAGGCCATTGCCGGGCAACAGGCGGGCGAGTTCGACAACGAGACGACTGCGGTCGAGATCAATGAGCGCGTGCCCAATCTCGCCAGCGGCGAAATTCAGGTGAAGACGCGCACGGTCAATCGCGACGAAGGCGCGCGCGCCGATTCGACGCTGGCAGCGCTGGCCAAACTCAAGCCCGTGTTCGCCGCCAAGGGCTCGGTGACGGCCGGCAACAGTTCGCAGACCTCCGACGGCGCCGGTGCGCTGATCCTGGTCAGCGAGAAAATCCTCAAGCAGTTCAACCTGACGCCGCTGGCGCGCTTCGTGTCGTTCGCGGTGCGCGGCGTACCGCCCGAAATCATGGGCATCGGTCCCAAGGAAGCGATTCCGCTAGCCTGCAAGGCGGCCGGCATCACCCAGGACCAACTCGACTGGATCGAGCTCAACGAGGCCTTCGCCGCGCAGTCACTGGCGGTGATTCAGGATCTCGGCCTCGACCCGGCCAAGGTCAACCCGATCGGCGGCGCCATCGCCCTCGGCCATCCGCTCGGCGCCACCGGCGCGATTCGGTCGGCCACGGTGATTCACGCCTTGCGCCGGCGCAACCTCAAGTACGGCATGGTGACCATGTGCGTCGGCACCGGCATGGGCGCGGCGGGGATTTTCGAACGCATGTAACGAGATCAGCGGTTGCCGCCACCAGATTCCGCGTGGCAGCACCCGCTCGTGCTACGGCGCCTTGCTGCCTTGGCCTCGTTCTGCATAGCCTGCCTCACGCTGGCTGCGTAAAGCCAGAACGAATACGGTATCGATTTCGGCAATGTAGCGATACAGGGCGATATAGCCGTGCGACCGCCTGCCGATCACCAATTCCCGCTTGCCGTTGCTGACGGGGCGTCCGATCCTCGGGTTGTGCTCCAGCACGTCGAGCGCATTGATGATTTCCCGAATGCGCAATTCCGGGTTTTCAACCTGGTATCGGGCGAGGTGGTCGAGGATGCGATCAAAATCTTCCCCCAGCTCGGGCGCCAACTCGATGCGCGACACCGCGACGCAACCTCAGCGCGCCAACTTGCGGGCTGCCGGGCGCTTGACTGACTTGCCGGCAAGGCGCTGCTTCAGGTAATGGCGCATTGCTTCCCAGGGGATCGTCTCGCCGGAGTCGACGATGCCGGCATAGCGCTTCTCCGCGACCGTATCGAAATCGGCACGAAGTTCTGCCTGCTCAGCCTTTTCCGCAATAGCTGCGAGCATAAACCCGTGCGATGTCGTGCCGCATTGTTTCGCCGCAGCTGCTACGCGGGCTTTCAGGTCTTCGGGCATGCGTATGGTTGTCGTAGTCACGGGCGCCTCCACGAGAAGAGTCGATATATTTGATTACTGTAGCACATTAGTGTCACTTCACGCCATTTAGCCTTTGCCTCTGATGCCAGGTCGGCGTCCGGGTCCGCCCGAAAGTCTGCAAAAAAATCTCTATGCCGAGCGGCACAGGATTCTTTGCTGCTTTTCCGAGCAACTGCACACCCCGAATCCGGGCAGGTTTGCTTCTGCCGAGAGGAGACGAATGGAATCCTCTGTTGCGGCCAGCGACAGGCATTCGCCATTCTTCCGCTTCATGTTCAGAATTGCGCTGAGCGGCAGGTTCAATATGTGCCGGGTGATGACATCCATGACCCAGCCATGCGTAATCACCAGCACGCGCTCGCCGGGATGGTTTTTGGCAATGCTCGCGATCGCATCGAGTACCCTGGCCGCAAACCCTTCCATGGTCTCGCCGTGATCGAAATAACACGCCGGATTCCGCTTCACGATTTGCTCGAGGAACTCGGGATTCAACTCGGCTTTTGGAACGCCCTGAATGACTCCGAAATTCCTTTCCTTCAAGCCGTCATGGCATGTCGGCGGATCGAGCCCCAACTCCCGGGCGATGATCTCCGCCGTTTCCAGCGAGCGACGCAACGGGCTGGAGTAGACGCGGGAAATACGGCAACAGGAAACGGCCTCGGCGAGTTCATAAGCCTGCTGGCGGCCCAGGTCGTTGAGCAGGACATCGGTCCAGCCTTGCAGAATTCCTGAAATGTTCCAATCCGTTTCGCCATGGCGGGAAACGCAGATGTGCGCTGAACCATTCATGAGCTTCGTGTTACCGCAAAGGGCTGAGTCGGCCATCGTTATCCTTCAATTGTGGATTCGCCAACGCAGCTCGCGCCCGGCGAACTTTGCATGAACCGGAGGGTTTGCTTGCCGCGTTGCATCGCTTGCAAGTATACCCACCCTCAGGTCATCAGGCAGCTTCCCGGGTGTAGTCGCCCGCCCAACTGAATGGCCTGTCGCCGTACCACCAGCGCCGACTCTTGTGCTACGCGGTCTGCCCCGGTCAGCGCGCAATGCGCTCTGCGATCCAGGTTTTCAGGGTTGCCAGGTCGGCGGTGAAGCCGCCGCAGTGCATCAGGCTGACACCAAAGACGTAGGCATAGAGCATGACGCTGCGCGCCTGCGCCTCTTCGGTGTCCAGCCCGCAGGCGAGAAACAGGCGGCAGGCGCAGGCCAGGCGTTCGGCGTCGACTTCCTCGACGACTGCCACCGCCTGCGCGTCGCGCCGCGCCCAGTCGCGTACCGCCGCTTCGATGGAGATGCCCTTGCGGTTGCGGGCCGAGCCGTAAACTTCGATGGTGTGGAGCAGGGCCGCGACTTCGCCGCCGGGCTCGGCCTGGGTCTGTTTGCGGATGTCGCGGATGCGCCCTTCCTTCCAGAAATTCAGCACCGCATCGAGCAGGTCGCGGCGGTTCTTGAAGTGCCAGTAGAAACTGCCCTTGGTCACGCCGAGGCGCTTGGCCAGGACTTCCACGCGCAGGCGCTCGGCGCCGTGCTCGGCAAGGATGGCGATCGCGCCCTTGATCCAGGCGTCCCGATCGAGCATGGTGCGGGCGGGTTTAGCGGCTGCATTTACCATTCGGTTTCCATACGGTAAGGTATTGAAGTTTTGGCGGAGCTGGAGTAGTATCTCACAAACCATACGTAACCGTATGGGTCCGTTGTTTTGAATAGCCGCTAGAATGTTTCTTTTCTGATGCGCCAAACTTAAGGAGAGTCGCTTGAAAATCCTCGTTCCGGTCAAGCGCGTGGTTGACTACAACGTCAAGATTCGCGTCAAGGCAGACGGCAGTGGTGTCGATCTGGCGAATGTAAAGATGTGATGAATCCCTTCGACGAAATCGCGGTGGAAGAAGCCATCCGCCTGAGGGAAGCCGGGGTAGCGACGGAAGTCATTTCCGTCTCCTGCGGCGTCACCGCCTGCCAGGAAACCCTGCGCACCGCCATGGCCATCGGCGCCGATCGCTCCATCCTGGTCGAAAGCGATGTCGAACTGCAGCCGCTGGCGGTGGCCAAGCTGCTCGCCGCCGTGGTGAAGAAGGAAGCCCCGCAGATCGTCATCCTCGGCAAGCAGGCCATCGACGACGACGCCAACCAGACCGGCCAGATGCTCGCCGCGCTGGCCGACCTGCCCCAGGGCACCTTCGCCAGCAAGGTCGAGGTGTCGGGTGACAAGGTCAATGTCACGCGCGAGGTCGACGGCGGCCTGGAGACGGTGTCGCTTCAAGCCGGGCGACCTCGGCGTCGATGTCGCCCCGCGTCTGGCCACCGTCAGCGTCACGGAGCCGCCCAAGCGCAGCGCCGGCATCAAGGTAGCCGACGTCGCGCAACTGATCGACAAACTCAAGAACGAAGCCAAGGTGATCGCATGAGCCTCCTCGTTATCGCAGAACACGACAATGCCGGCCTCAAGGCGGCAACCCTCAATGCAGTCACTGCTGCGGCAAAAATCGGCGGCGAGATTCATGTCCTCGTCGCCGGCGCCAACTGCGGCGCGGTCGCCGAACAGGCAGCCAAGGTTGCCGGCGTGGCCAAGGTCAAGGTTGCCGATGCGGCCCACTACGGCGATCAGACCGCGGAGAATCTGGCCGCCCTGATCGTTGCCAATGCGGCGGGCTACACGCACATCGTGGCGGCGGCGACCAGCAACGGCAAGAACACCCTGCCGCGCGTGGCGGCCCTGCTTGATGTCGCGCAAATCTCGGAAATCATCGCGGTGGTCGATGCCGATACCTTCGTCCGTCCGATCTATGCCGGCAACGGCCTGGCGACCGTCAAATCCTCCGATGCGACCAAGGTCATCACGGTACGCACCACCGGTTTCGACGCCGCTGCCAACTCGGGTGGCAGCGCGGCCGTCGAAAGCATTGCGGCCGGAGCTGATCTGGGGCAGTCGAAGCTGATCGGCCGCGAGTTGACCAAGTCGGCGCGGCCGGAACTGGCGGCGGCCAAGATCATCGTTTCCGGCGGTCGCGGCATGGGCAGCGGCGAGAACTACCACACGCTGCTGGAACCGCTGGCCGACAAGCTGGGCGCCGCACTGGGGGCTTCCCGTGCCGCCGTCGATGCGGGCTTCGTGCCGAACGACTACCAGGTCGGCCAGACCGGCAAGATCGTCGCGCCGCAGCTGTACATCGCCATCGGCATTTCGGGGGCGATCCAGCATCTGGCGGGCATGAAGGACTCGAAGGTGATCGTGGCGATCAACAAGGATCCCGATGCGCCGATCTTCCAGGTCGCCGACTACGGCCTGGTCGCCGATCTGTTCCAGGCAGTGCCGGAACTGGTCGCCGCAATCTGACAGGAATTGATCACGGAGCAAGCCGATGAGCACCTATATCGCCCCCCTGAAGGACATGCAGTTCGTATTGACCGAACTGGCCGGCATCGACAAGGTCGCCGCCTTGCCGGGTTACGAGGAAGCGTCGGCCGATGTGGTCGAAGCGATTCTCGGCGAGTCCGCCAAATTTACCGGGGGCGTCCTGGCGCCGCTCAACTTCAGCGGCGATCAGGAAGGCGCGCAATGGGCCGACAAGTCGGTGACCATGCCCAAGGGCTTCAAGGAGGCCTACCGGCAGTTTGTCGACAACGGCTGGAACGCGCTCTCGGGTAATCCGGAGCATGGCGGACAGGGGCTGCCCAAGGTGGTCTCGGCGGCGGTGCAGGAGATGTGGAAGTCGTCCAACATGTCTTTTTCGCTGTGCCCCCTGCTGACGCTGGGCGCCATCGAAGCGCTGGAACTGGCGGGCACCGATGAGCAGAAGGCGATGTACCTGCCCAACATGGTCTCCGGCAAATGGACCGGCACCATGAACATCACCGAGCCGCAGGCAGGCTCGGATCTGGCGGCGATCCGCTCGCGTGCCGTGCCGCAGGGCGACGGCACCTACCGCATTTTCGGCAACAAGATTTTCATCACCTACGGCGATCACGACATGGTGGAGAACACCATCCATCTCGTGCTCGCCCGCCTGCCCGATGCGCCGGAAGGCGTAAAGGGCATTTCGTTGTTCGTGGTACCCAAGTTCATGGTGAACGCGGACGGTTCGCTGGGGGAACGCAACGATGCGTATTGCGTCTCCATCGAACACAAGCTCGGCATCCACGCCAGCCCGACCTGCGTCATGGCGCTGGGCGACAGCGGCGGCGCCATCGGCACGCTGGTGGGCAAGGAGAACCACGGCCTCAAGTACATGTTCGTCATGATGAATGCGGCGCGTTTCGCGGTCGGCCTCGAAGGTGTTGCGATTGGCGAGAGTGCCTATCAGCACGCGGTGGCCTATGCCCGCGAGCGAGTGCAGGGCCGCGCCATCGAAGGCTCGGCGAGCGGTGTGGCGATCATCCAGCATCCGGACATCCGGCGCATGCTGATGCTGATGCGTTCGCAGGTCGAAGCGATGCGGGCGCTGGCCTATACGGTGGCTGCCGCCCATGACGCCGCGATGCGCCATCCCGACGCCGCCGAACGTACGCAGAATCAGGCTTATGTGGACCTGATGATTCCGGTGGTCAAGGGCTGGAGCACCGAGACCGGCAACGAACTGGCCTATCTCGGCGTGCAGGTGCATGGCGGCATGGGTTTCATCGAAGAAACCGGCGCCGCGCAATTCATGCGCGATGCCCGCATCACCACGATCTACGAAGGCACCACGGGGATACAGGCGAACGACCTGATGGGCCGCAAGATCGCCCGCGAAGGCGGCGCCACGATCAAGGCGGTGATGGGCATGATGCAGCAGACCCGCGCCGAGGTGACGCAGCAGGCGGGGGCAGAGTTTGTCGCCATCGCCGCCGCGCTGGGACGCGGCATCGAGGCGCTGCAGCAGGCCACCGACCATATCGTGGCCAACTATGGGAGCGACGTGCGCGCCGTGGCAGTCGGCGCTGTGCCCTTCCTCAAGCTGATGGGTATTGTTTCCGGCGGCTGGATGATGGCGCGTGCGGCGCTGGTGGCGCAGGGAAAAATTGCGGCAGGTAATGCCGATCCCTTCTTTCCGGCGAAAATCGCCACGGCGCATTTCTATGCGGACCACGTCATGGCGGCGGCGGCCGGACTGGCGCAGGAAGTGGTGCAGGGCGGGGCGAGCGCGCTTGAGTTGGATGAGGCGATGTTCTGATACTTGCGACGAGGCGATGATGTATTGGCTTGCAGCGCTGGCGGCTTTTTCCTGCGCAAGTTCGGTCTTCGCACTGGGCTTGGGCGAGGTCGAGGGGCGGGCAATTATCGGGCAGCGGCTGAATATCGCCATTCCGATCCTGGGCGATCTCGACAATTCCGCGCAAACGGGTTGCGCCACTGTGTTGCCTGGGAGCGATGACGAGGGTCGCGACAGGATCCGCATCAAGGTCGACGGTGATCGCATAAACCTATCCACCGCTCTGGGGCTGACCCAGCCGATACTCCAGTTTCGTATTCGCCTGGGCTGCGGCGGCAGCTTCGAGCGCAGTTTTGTCGTGCTTGCCGAGCCGCCGGGAACCCCTGTCGCGGTAAGCCTCCCCAGGGCGGACACAGCCCCGCGCGAAGCAGTCAACACGCCACCTGTCTTGCCAAAAGGAGTGCCGTTGGCGTCCGGACAAGCAAGTATCGTCCTGGCATCA
>JAPLQZ010000141.1 GCA_026399415.1 Rhodocyclales bacterium
GCCGCCGCCGCGCAAGCCGGCATTCCCGCCGCCGGCCTGAGTTCGATCAACTGGGCGGATCTGTTTGCCCACTATTTCGGCGCGGCGCCGTGGGCGGCAGAAATCCACGCCCAGATGCTGGCCGCGTACAACGCAGGCAAGGGATTCCTGCGCGTCACGCCGGGACTGCCGATGGCGGACCTCCCGCAGCGGCACGACATTGCGCCGATTGCGCGGATTGGCCGCCCCGATCGCGCGCGCCTGGCACGACTGCTCGACCTCGATGAAAGCGGGCGCTGGGTTCTGCTGGCCATGGGCGGCATGGCGTTTCGTCTGCCGGTGGAAAACTGGCCACGGCTACCCGGCCTAAATTGGCTGGTGCCGGACGACTGGAGTATCCGGCGCGGCGATGTGCGCGGCTTCGATACAGCCGCCCTGGATTTCAGCGCCCTGCTCGCCAGTGTTGACGCAGTGGTTACCAAGCCCGGCTACGGCACTTTCGTCGAGGCGGCCTGCAGCGGCATCCCCATCCTGTACCTGCAGCGCGAGGACTGGCCGGAAACGCCCCACCTCGCGGCCTGGCTCGCCACGCATGCCCGCGCTCAAGTGCTGACGCGGAAGCAATTGATGGCCGGCGACTTAGACGAGATGCTGCAGGGGCTCTGGCGAGCGCCGGCACCTGCCATTCCGGCGGCCAACGGCGCCGGCCAGGCGGCGCGCCGGCTGGTGAAGGCGTTGGGGCTGCGCTGAAACAATTGACATCAATGGCAAAGCGTTTAGAATGCGCGCCTTTCCCGCCTCTCCAGGACAATCGCAATGCCGGGTATTCGCCTCAAGGAAAACGAGCCGTTTGAAGTCGCGATCCGCCGCTTCAAGCGCGCCATCGAGAAAACAGGCCTGCTCACCGAACTGCGCGCACGCGAGTTCTACGAAAAGCCCACCACCGAGCGCAAGCGCAAGGCGGCAGCGGCAGTCAAGCGCCATCACAAGCGCATTCGCAGCCAGCTCCTGCCGCCCAAGATGTATTGAGCCAGGCCATGGTTCGTCGCTTCCGGGCGAACCCTGCTTGTACCGCTTGATCAAAAAACCGCCTTCCGGCGGTTTTTGTGCTTTATGCAAAGGATGATGCGATGAGCCTCGAAACGCGTATCGACGACGACTGGAAAACCGCCATGAAGGCCGGCGAGCGAGCCAGAAAGGACGCACTGAACCTGCTGCGCGCTGCCATCAAGCAGAAACGGGTCGATGAAAAGGTAGTGATCGACGACGCGGCCGTGGTTGCGGTGATCGAAAAAATGCTCAAGCAGCGCAAGGATTCGATCACCCAGTACGAAGCCGCCAAACGGCAGGATCTGGCGGATGTCGAAAAGTTCGAATCTTCCGTGCTGGTTGCCTACATGCCGCAAGGCCTCAGCGCCGCCGAGATCGAGGCGATCGTGGCAGCCGCCGTCGCCCAATCCGGCGCCAAAGCCCCGTCCGACATGGGGAAAGTAATCGCTTTGGTCAAGCCCCAGGTTGCAGGCCGCGCCGACATGGGCGAAGTCTCGAAGCTCGTCAAGGCGAGGCTGGCGGGGGCATAATTCCCCCGTGATCCCAGAAAGCTTCGTCCAGGAACTGCTTGCCCGCGTCGACATCGTCGACGTGGTCGAACGCTACGTCCCGCTGCGCAAGGCGGGCGCCAACTACAGCGCCTGCTGTCCGTTCCATTCCGAAAAAACTCCGTCCTTCACGGTCAGCCCGTCCAAGCAGTTCTATCACTGCTTCGGCTGCGGCGCGCATGGCAGCGCGATCAGTTTCATGATGCAGCATGCGGGTATCGGCTTCATCGAGGCCGTCGAGGATCTGGCCTCCGGCGTGGGCCTGCAGGTGCCACATGAGGAGCGCAACCGCGCCGAGCGGGCCAGGAAGGCGCCACTCACCGAAGTGATGGCGCGTGCGATGCACTTCTATCGCGACCAGTTGAAGGCTTCGCCGAAGGCCGTCGATTACCTGAAGAATCGTGGCCTGACGGGTGAAATTGCCGCGAAATTCGCTCTCGGCTACGCGCCGGACGGATGGCAGGGCCTGCAGCAGGTTTTCCCTGACTACGACGACCCGGCGCTGGTCGAATGCGGCCTGGTCATCGTCAATGAACAGGGCCGCCGCTACGACCGCTTTCGCGACCGGGTGATGTTTCCCATCCTCGACCAGCGCGGCAACGTGATCGGCTTCGGCGGCCGGGTGATCGGCGAAGGCGAACCGAAGTACCTGAATTCGCCGGAAACGCCGCTGTTCGAGAAGGGGCGCGAGCTCTACGGCCTGACGCAGGCGCGGCAGGCGATCCGCGACACCGATACGGTGATCGTGGTCGAAGGCTACATGGATGTCGTGGCGCTGGCCCAGCATGGCATCGGCAATGCCGTGGCCACGCTCGGCACGGCCTGCACCCCGACACATGTGCACAAACTCCTGCGTCAGGCCTCGAAAGTGGTGTTCTGCTTCGATGGCGATTCCGCCGGGCGCAAGGCCGCCTGGCGGGCGCTGGAAGCCTGTCTCGAACAGCTTTCGGACGACAAGTCGGCCGGCTTTCTGTTTCTGCCGCCGGAACACGATCCCGACAGCTTCGTCCGTGCCGAAGGTGCGGAGACTTTCAAGCGGCTGGTCGCCCATCCGACCACGCTGACCGAATTCCTGCTGCGCGAACTCAAGGCCGGCGTCGATCTGGCCAGCGCCGAGGGCCGCGCCCGCTTGGTACACGAGGCCAAACCGCACCTGACAAGGCTCGCCGCGCCCATCCTGCGCGTGCAACTGGTCAAGGCCGTGGCAGAAGCCTCGGCGCTGACCCAGGCCGAAGTCGAAACCCAATGCGGGCTGAAGCCGGCGTCGCGCGGCCGAGCGGCACCTGCCGCGACCAAACATCGGCCGCCGCCTTCCTCGGTCGAATACAAACTGCTGCAGATCGTGCTGCACAAACCGGAGTGGGCGGCGCGCCTGCCGCTGGAACTGATAGATCGCGAACGTGCGGAAGGCCAGGCGCTCAGCGCCATCGCCGATGCCATCGACCATGGCGAAATGGCCGCAGGCGGTTTTGGCCTGCTGCTGGAGTTCTTTCGCAACACGCCGCACGAAGCGCTGATCGCCGGCATCGCGGCAAACATGGTGGAAGAGGTCGATCTCGGCGCGCTGGAAGGCGTGTTCAACGATTCCGTCGTGCGCCTGCGCCACACGGCCCTGACTGCCGAGATCGAGCAACTCACTGCCCGCGCCAGACAGGGCTTGAGCCCCGAAGAGAGGCACCGGCTGGCCGAACTACTGGCAAAGAAGCGTCCCGCGCCTACGACGACTGGCAGCCCGATCTGATATACTTAATGGTTCCCCAGCGCTTTCACGGCGCGCCGAGTCGGTCTGCCCGCGCATGTCGCGGCGTTCCCACGACCGACAGCGCCGTAATCGCGTTCTAGCCGAGGACAGTCATGCCGAAGGAAATCGCCAAGAAGAGCAAGTCGAAGGCAGCCGCCAGGCCGGTCGCGAAGAAACCTGCGCCGGTCAAAAAGCCTGCCCCGGTCAAGATCGTTGCCAGAGTTCCGGCAAAGGCCGTCCCTGCCAAAGCGACCGGCAAAGCTCGGGCAAAGGCCATCCCTGCCAAAGCGCCCGCAAAAACTCCGGCAAAGGCCGCATCTGCCAAATCGTCCGCCAAATCTCAGGCAAAAGCTGCTCCCACCAAAGCCATGGCAAAGGCCGCTCCGGCCAAAGCCGGCCCCGTCAAGGCCGCTCCTGCCAAAGCTGCGAAGCCTGTGGCGCCGGCAACCGAGCTGGTCAAGCCCGCACCCCAGCCGGTCGCCGCGAAATCCGCTGCCAAGGCCATCGCGGAGTCACGCGGACGCAAAGGCAGGGAAAAGCTGATCGCCCCCGAAGCGAAGCTGGTCGACATGGACACCAAGCGCACGCGGCTGAAGAATCTGATCGCGCTGGGCAAGGAGCGCGGCTACCTGACGTACGCCGAGATCAACGACCATCTGCCCGACGATCTGGTGGATGCGGAGCAGATCGAATCGATCATTTCCACCTTCAACGACATGAGCATCCAGGTGTTCGACGAAGCGCCTGCCGTCGATGACCTGCTGCTGAACGAGACGGCACCGGCGCCGGTGGATGTGGCCGAAGTCGAGGAAGAAGCCGAACAGGCGCTGTCCACCGTTGATTCGGAATTTGGCCGCACCACCGACCCGGTGCGCATGTACATGCGTGAAATGGGCTCGGTCGAACTCCTCACCCGCGAGGGCGAAATCGAAATCGCCAAACGCATCGAGGATGGCCTCAAGCACATGATCATGGCGATTTCCGCCTGCCCCACCACCATCGCCGAGATGCTGGAAACAGCCGGCAAGGTGGCGCGCGATGAAATGCGCATCGACGAACTGGTCGACGGCCTGATCGACCCGAACGCCTCCGACGATGACATCGAGGCGCTGGCCGAAGACGAAGAACTGGAAGTCGAAGAAGATACCGAGGACGACGACGACGACGGCAGCGCGCGGATTTCCGCCTCGCTGCTGCAACTCAAGCAGGATGCCCTCGAACGCTTCTCGGTGATCCATGCCCTGTTCGCCAAGCTGCAACCGGCGCTGGCGAAGAAGGGTTCGCAGGACAAGGGCTATCTTCGCCTGCAAAAGCAGATTTCCGAAGAGCTGATGAATATCCGCTTTACCGCCAAGTCGATCGAGCGCCTGTGCGACTCGGTGCGCGGCATCGTCGAAGCGGTACGCAGCCACGAGCGCAAGATCCTGCATCTCTGCGTGGATAAGGCGCACATGCCGCGCGCACAGTTCATCAAGACCTTCCCCGGCCATGAAACCGACATGGAATGGCTGAAGCACGAAGTGCAGGCGAACAAGCCGTATTGCTCGCAGTTGATGCGTGCCGCGCCGAACATCCTCGAAGAACAGCAGAGATTGATCGACCTGCAGCGCCGCATCGGCATCCCGCTCAAGGAACTCAAGGACATCAACAAGCAGATGTCCACCGGCGAGGCCAAGGCCCGTCGCGCCAAGCGCGAAATGACCGAGGCCAACCTGCGCCTGGTGATTTCGATCGCCAAGAAGTACACCAATCGCGGCCTGCAGTTCCTCGACCTGATCCAGGAAGGCAACATCGGCCTGATGAAGGCGGTGGACAAGTTCGAATACAGGCGCGGCTACAAGTTCTCGACCTATGCCACGTGGTGGATCCGGCAGGCGATCACGCGCTCGATCGCCGACCAGGCGCGCACCATTCGCATCCCGGTGCACATGATCGAGACCATCAACAAGATGAATCGCATCAGCCGCCAGATCCTTCAGGAAACCGGGCTGGAACCGGATCCGGCGACGCTGGCGATCAAGATGGAAATGCCCGAGGAAAAGATCCGCAAGATCCTCAAGATCTCCAAGGAACCGATTTCCATGGAAACGCCGATCGGCGACGACGACGATTCCCACCTCGGCGATTTCATCGAGGATCAGGCCACGCTGTCGCCGGGCGACGCGGCGCTGTTCGCCAGCTTGCGCGAGGTCACCAAGGAGGTGCTGGACAGCCTCACGCCGCGCGAAGCCAAGGTACTGCGCATGCGCTTCGGCATCGAAATGAACACCGATCACACGCTGGAAGAAGTCGGCAAGCAGTTCGACGTGACCCGCGAACGCATCCGCCAGATAGAAGCCAAGGCATTGCGCAAGTTGCGTCACCCGACCCGCTCGGAAAAACTTCGCAGCTTCCTCGATTCCGAAACCTGATTGCGTAGCACCAACGGCTCAGAGCAACGGGAGCCGTTGCCGATCCAAACCGGGCCTGTAGCTCAATGGTTAGAGCAGAGGACTCATAATCCTTTGGTTGCGAGTTCGAGTCTCGCTGGGCCCACCAGTACTTTGATGGCGGGGTAACAGAAAGTGACCGCGCTTTCCGTCGTTTTCGATGGCAGGCACCTGGTAGGCTGTTTTGATGAATGAAGAGGTGGATCCCATGCTTTCACCTTCAAGCGGAGCATCTGATATGCAAGAGATCATGCAATACCTGAAGGACAATGGTCAGCGCTTCGACTCGGAAATCGCCGCCGCGACCGGGCTTTCGCTGGCAAAGGTGCGCCGCTCGATTACCGACCTGTCGGCGCGCGGTGAGATCTCGAAGTGCAGCGTGACGCGATTCAACAACGGCGAGAAGATCGAAGCCGTGCTGTGCCGGGTGGCCGGGTACATTCCGCCCAAGAGCCCCGGCAGGAAACCAGGCGCGTCGAGCTAGGCGTCCCTGACTTCGGGCGCCCATCGCTTGCGGGCCGTCATGTTTGCCGATTTCCGTCTCCTGCCCGCCATCCTGGTCGTCGCATTTCTGCCCGGCTGCGCCTTGCTGGGCGAGAAGCCGGCACCACCCCCGACACCTGTACCCATAAAGATCGGCCTTGCCCTCGGCGGCGGCGCTGCACGCGGCTTCGCCCACATCGGCGTGATCAAGGCCCTCGAAGCGCAGGGCATCGTGCCGGACATCGTGGTCGGCACCAGCGCCGGCGCCGTGGTCGGCGCACTTTATTCTTCCGGGCTTTCCGGCTTCGAGATGCAGAAGATCGCACTGGACATGGACGAAGGCCAGCTCGGCGACTGGTCGCTGCCGGATCGCGGCGTGTTCAAGGGCGAAGCCCTGCAGAACTTCGTCAACCGTGCGGTCGCCAACCGGTCCCTGGAAAAACTGCCGCGCACATTTGCCGTCGTCGCCACCGATTTGAAGAGCGGGGAATCCGCGCTTTTCCGCACCGGCAACACCGGCATGGCGGTGCGCGCCTCGGCCGCCGTACCCGGCGTGTTTCAACCGGTGAGCATCAACGGCCGCGAATATGTCGATGGCGGCCTGGTCAGCCCGATCCCGGTGCGGGCCGCGCGCAGCCTCGGCGCCAACTTCGTGATTGCGGTGGACATTTCGGTCAATCCGCGCGACGCCCGCACCTCGAGCACGCTCGACGTCTTGCTGCAAACTTTCGCCATCATGGGTCAGTCGATCGGCCGCTATGAAAAGACGGAGGCGGACATCGTGATTCGCCCGGTCACCGCCGAATTGCCCGCCACCGATTTCGCCGGTCGCCACCGCGCCGTACTTGAAGGCGAAAAGGCCGCCGCCGCGGCCATGACAGACATCAAGGATCGACTGGCGCGGCTGCGTGCCAAGTCTGTCGCCGAAGCCCGCTAAGGCAGGCTCGCCGCCAGCGGCGTCATCCGCTGCAGCGCCTTGACCAGAATGCGATAGCTGTCGCGGTCGAAGGCCGGCGGCTGAGTGTCGAGCAGAGAATGAAGGTCCGCTTCACCGTGCGCGGTACCGAGATGACGCCAGTGATCGATCAGATGCACCTCGTCGCCCTCCCTGATCCAGGCCGGCCCCGCGAACGGCCACGGCACCAGCCGCTGGCGGCCCAGCGCCGCCATCAGGCGCGCGCTGTGGAACGATACCGGCTCCCTGCCGACACAGGCGCCTTTGCATTGCTGCAATTGGTGCGCAAAACAAGGCTTGCCTGGCGTGACCTTTTCCAGCCCGAGCAGCGCGTGACAGAGGCCGTGCTCCTTCGCCAGTTCGGTCAGGCTTTTCTTGGCGTCCCGGGCAGTCTTGAACGGACCATACAGGTGCTCCTGCTGCCGGAAGTCGAGATCGCTCGCCAGCACCAACTGTGGCCGCCACCCGCCGGGGCGCACTTCGACGAGTTGCCAGAAACAGACTTCCTCGTTGCGACGCAGGAACCGATTGTGGATCGGCTGCAATTGCTTGATCAGCGCCGCCTCCTTCAGCAGCGCGCCGATATCGCCACCGGTTTCGATGCACTCGATACGGCGTACCTGCTGTGCCAGGCTCATTTCCCTGGCCGCCGAATGATCGGCGGCAAAGTGGGCCAGCACGCGCTTCTTCAATTCCTTGCTCTTGCCGATATACAGCGGCAGATCGTTCTCGCCGTAGAAGAGATAGACGCCCGCGCCCTCGGGCAGGTCATCGATCATCCCGGCAGCGAGATTGGCGGGCAGGCTTGGACGCGCCGTCAGCGCCTTGACGGTCGTGGCCAGCAGTTCGGGCTCCACCTCGGCCTGCAAGCGACCCCAGAACTGGTGGATCAGCCGAGCGTCGCCGAGTGCCCGGTGCCGACTGCTGA
>JAPLQZ010000228.1 GCA_026399415.1 Rhodocyclales bacterium
CGGGTACGGTCGGCAAAGCTGTCGTCACCGGTCGGGTTGTACTGCACGAAGGGGAACAGGTTGGCGCCGACGCGAACGAGGTAGCGCTGCTTGTACAGGCCGCCGCCGTAGGTCATATCCACCGTGTAGACGCGAGCCGGGTCCTTGGGATCCCTGACGTTCTCGGAACGGAACTTGAGCTTGCCATCGGTATCCTTGAAGAAGGTGGCGGTGAAACTCACGCTGGCCGCATTGGCGGGGGCCTTGGTGCTGACCTTGTACTTGTCGAAGCCGCGGGCCTTGTCAAAGTCGTAGAACCAGAACTTGGTGCCGGCCGTGAGCAGGTTCAGGCCCTTGTTGAAGTCCGGGAAGCGCGAGAAGTCCTGCAGCTTGCTTGGCTTGTCAATGACCGTGATGCCCAGGCGGTGCAAGGTCTTGGTGAAGTGCTTCTGGTCCTCGTGGCACTCGATGCAGGCCGAGCTGCCGATGTAGGTGGCATTCGGCGGCACATTGCCGGAGATCTTGATCAACATCGGGGCGGCGCCCATTTCATCGGTACCGATGGACTTGCGCGACTTGTTGCCGCCGGGCAGGTACTTGCTGGTGGCGGGTTCCACATACACGAAGTATTTGCCGCCGGGGACATCGGCAAAGCTGAACTCGCCCGTGGCATTGGTCTTGGCATTCAGGTAGCGCCCGCGGTTGGCGGCCAGGCTGTCTTCCAGCGGCTCGTCGTTCGGCGAATCCTTCTTCATCTCGAACGGCGTCTTGCCCATCGCGGCCACATCGGTGGCGGGGATCAGCCAGACGGTGGCATCGGCTATCTTGGTGAAGGTCTCTTTGCTGCCGTCTTCAACCACGCCCTTGAACGGCGCATTCGGGTAGCTCTTGACACCGGTCTGCGTACATCCGTACATCAGGAACACGGATGCTAGTGCCAGCAGGGTTCCGACAATGGTCTTTCTCATCATGATCTCCGTTCGATAATAACCAACCAATCATACTGCATTAAGTAATTCTCTTGATTCCGTACACCAGTATCCTGGCGACCAAGTGGCCGCCAGGATACCTTTCGCATCAAATCGACAAACAGTCCTAAGTCAAGCCTTAGAAATAGGTCATCACGCCGATCGACAGGACGTTGTATTTCGCTCCCTCCGACCCGGCATGGGTGTCGGAAAGGCCGTTAGCGCCGTCGTTGTTGGTCAACAGGTACGAGGCATTCCTGTCATTGTTAAGACGCACATATTGGGCGAAGATTTCTGTCTTATCCGCCGTCTTGTGGCCGTTCAGGGCATAACCAACCATGGCATACAGACCCTTCGCGCCGGTAGCCGCGTTGCCTCCAGCAATGGCATTCACTCCACTCTGGTTGCCCGCAATACCATAGCCGCCACGCAAGGTGAACTTGTTGTCGAACTTGTGACCGGCGCCGAGGAACCAGGCGTTGCGGCTCATGTCAGCGGCAGCCGTGGCGCCAATCCGGTCAGCATGGAATGAGAGTTTTTCCCAGATCACGCTGAGAGTGGTGTTGCCGATGCGATAGCCGCCACCCACATGCACGCCTTTGTCATTGCCGGTGGCGAGGGCCGTAAGGTCGCCGGAATCCTTGTGAGTCTCATAGCCGACGAAAGCGAACAACGGACCCTGGTCATAGTCGAGCGTCAGAGACATGTTGTAAGGATTGACAGTGGTGGTCTTGCTGGTGTTGGTGGTGAAATAAGCTTTGCCACTGAAGCCGTTGACCTTGGGCGACCAGTACTGGATGGAATTCGACTGGCGTGCATGAAATATGTCATCGCCGCCGAGGCTCGATACCTGTCCCATGACAAATGTATTGGCAGCAAGGGTCGTTTCATTGAAGGGGTCGACCTTGATCGTCTGATCCTTGTAGGGGGTGTTCCACCTTCCCACTCGCACCGTGCCCCAATCACCCTTGAAGCCAACCCCGGAATTCCGGTCGGCAAAACCTCTGGCGGGCCCATTCGAGCCGTTAATCGAAACTCTTTGCTCCATCTGGAAGATCGCCGCGTTGCCGCCGCCGACGTCCAGTTCGCCTTTGACTCCGATATTGGTGTTATGGGCGCCAACGCGGCTTTTCGAAAGATTATCCGCTGCAGTCGCGCTGTCGGTGACCTTGATATTCTCCACCTGCGCCATGACACGTCCATACAGCGTCACTTCGGCATTGGTGCCGATCTTGACCGTGTTCTTCTTGTCGGATGCGGATACGGCGGGAGCCTGAGCAGGAGCCTGCGCAGCAGCGGCGCTTTGTGCCTTCTTGATGTTGGCAATTTCCGTCTTCAGCGCTTCGATCTGGGCAACGAGCGCATCCAGGCGATCGGCGGATTGGGCAAAAGCGAAAGTCGGAACAAGCATTGCGCCCACTATCACCGCCAAGTGTTTTTGTTTCATCATTTCCATATCTCCAGTAACAGTCAAAATAAGTTGGGGAAGACCTGCTGCGTACCACGCAAAGAAATAGGCTCCGCGCGTTAGTGAGCAATCCTTGTGCCAGCTTGGTACTGAAGCAGTTCCTGTTACGGAATATGAGGTTAAGAAATGCCGGCGATAGCCGTTGGAAATTAACTGTCTGAAAACCTAGACAGATGTCTCTATTTTTTTAAGACACCCAGGCGGCTGAAGTAGGGGTAGAGATTTTGTCGGCTTATGCCGGATAGCCGGGCGACTTCGGAGACATTGCCACCCGCAATCTTGAGCAGATTTTCGAAATACTCAAGCTCGAATCGCTCACGCGCACTGCGGTAAGGCAAGGGCGTCGCCGACGTTGCGGTGCTGTCGAGTGCGCTCGCGGATGTACCGGGCAATCCAATATCGTCCGAATTGATCGGGCCTCCCGCCTTGATTACCACGGCACGTTCGACCGCATTTTGCAGCTCACGCACATTGCCGGCCCAGTAAGCGTTTTCCAATACCGCGATGGCATCCGGACGGAAAGGGCCGACATCCTTGCCGAACTTGCGGTTGAAATGACCGAGAAAGGATAATGCCAAAGGCATGATATCCATTTGCCGCTTGCGCAGAGGCGGAACCTGGATACTCACGACGTTGATGCGGTAGTAGAGGTCTTCCCGAAATCGCCCTTCTTTCATCTCCACCTCAACCGATTTGTTCGATGCGCAAATCAAGCGAAAATCGGTGGTTCTTTGCACCGAGCTTCCGATCCTGGCAAAGGTTCGCTCCTGCAGAACCCGAAGCAGGCTGACTTGAAGCTTGGGACTCATCTCGGTGATTTCGTCCAGAAACAGCGTGCCGCCATCGGCGTCCTCGAAATAGCCCGCTGTCGTTCTATTCGCACCGGTAAAAGCGCCTTTTTCAAACCCGAACAGGGCGGCCTCCAGCAATGATTCCGAAAGGGCACCGCAGTTGACTTCCACAAGGGCTTCCTCGGAGCGCTTGCTCACTGCGTGGATCTGTTTGGCAATCACCTCCTTGCCAGCGCCGCTTTCACCTTCAATGACCACCGTCGTATCCAGCGGGCCGGCTTGTTGCACCTGATGCAGCAATTTTGCCATGGCAGCCGAACGACCGACAACGATGGGCGGAACCTTCCCCTGCTTTTCATTTTCCAATGTTCGACGCAGTTTGGTGATCTCGCGGTAGGCCTGGTCCATCTCGAGTGCCTTGTCGATCACCGCTTCAAGTTCCTCAAGATTGCTGAAGGGCTTGGTCAAATAGTCGAATAGCCCTTCACGCACGGCGCGTACCGCATCGCGTACGTCGGCGTGGCCGGTAATCAGCAGAGCCATCTGCTGTGGCCGCTCTCTGCGCATTTCCGCAAAAAGGTCAAGACCATTGCCATCGGGCAAGCGCTGGTCGAGGATGGCAAGATTGAAATCAGTCGATTGGAATGCGTGCCGAGCCTGGTTCGCGCTGATTGTAGTTATCAGCTCAATGGGCTTGTCATGGAGCAGTTCCTCGAATAGCAGACAAGCGGATGCTTCATCATCAACCAGCAATATTTTTGGTTTCATGGTTTTGTCACGGATGGAAGCCAGATGCTGAAGCACGCTCCGCCACCGGATAGGTTTTTTGCACGCACTACTCCTCCGTGTTTCATTGCAATAAATTGTGCAACCGAAAGTCCGAGCCCGGTTCCTCCCTGTCTGGTGGTAAAGAAAGGCTTGAACAACTTTTTTGCCACCTCGTCATCGAAACCACTGCCACTGTCGGTGACTGACAGCAGGTAACCCGATACGCCTTCGTGTTTCTCCGCAGCAAGCGATATCGCCACGGGTTTATCGGGCGCGGCAAGGATTGCGTTGTGAATGAAATTGAACAATGCGTGACGAATCAAAACCGGGTCGACAAGGATCATTACATGGCTGTCCGACTCGGCAAATATCACGGTGTGATGTTTGCCGATGGTTTGATGGAAAAAGGCGATGGTATCCCGCACCAGTTCATTCACCTCGACCAATTGCGGTTCGGAGCGGGCGGCCTGGTTGAGGCGGAGCAGGCGCTGGACAAAATCGCTGCATTCGATGCCGGATTTTTCGATTGCAGCCAGCAAACGCCTGGTTTTTGGCGAGATGTCCGGATCACGCTCGGCAATCTGGGTCAGATTGATGACTCCGACCAGTGGATTATTGATCTGATGCGCAATCTCGCTGACTATTTCCCCCATGGCTGACAGCTTTTCCAGTTGAACGATGCGGTCATGTTCCTCACTCAATTTCGTAAATCGCAATTCAGCCAACTTCTGGCGACTATAGACAAGGGTAAATAATTTGTAGAGCGCCGAAAACAGGATGATTCCTGTTGCGCCTATTACCGCCCAGAGCAGATATAAACCATGCCGAATAGTTTCATTTAGCCCCAGCGGCGAGCGATATAGTGAAAGAACGCCAATCACCTCTGCATTCGGCTTGTCCAGTTTCGATTGGAAAATTGGCGCATAAATTTCAATAGATTCAGGTGTCGACGTCCCCTGATTGAGAATGTTGCCATTGCTTTCCTTTGAGTTAAGCACGGCACGAATTTCTCCATGCATTGCGCGCGTCAAATCATCGATGTGAGAGGTCCGTTTTGTTCCAACCAAGTTTGAATCGTCCGACCAAACGATGGTGTAGTCACGATTGAAAACTTTGATTCGCTGCGTTCCCGAGAGTTGCTTTAAGGGGCCGAAGCCTTGGCTTAGATGTTCTATCGCCTCCGCGTCAGTGTATTTCGCCATATGGGAAGCAGAGATTGAATGTTCGAGTGCGAGCGCTTTAGCCAGATCGCCAACGATCACCGACTCTCGGTCAATAATGGATTGGCGAAAAAACAGGGCTTGGGTCAATCCCGTCACGACCACCATCACGATGATCATGAACAGGCTGACAATCGCGAACATTCTTGGCGGTGTCGTTACATTCAGCATTATTTTGTGGTCACAAGGCTAGGCGAACAAGCTACGCGAACGAATCTCAAGCACAATTCATGCCTCACTCAGTCATCCGGGCGGCACTTTCCGAGCGGCGGGAAGTCCGCTACACGTACCGCCAACCCTTTGGCAGTGTAGTCGAGTAAGCCTGATCGGGTGTCTGACGGTTCGCAAGCGGGTCGCGAGTTTGCGCTAAACTGTATATAAACACAGTTACCGCCCGCGTCATGACACCCCTGCCGGCCTACGCCGAACTCCACTGCCTTTCCAACTTCAGTTTCCTGCGCGGCGCTTCGCACGCCGGGGAACTGCTGGCGCGCGCCGTGCGGCTGGGTTACACGGCGCTGGCGATCACCGATGAATGCAGCTTCGCCAGTAGCGTGCGCGCCCATCTGGAGGCGCGGGGCACTGCCTTGCAACTGATCCACGGCACCGAACTGCTGCTCGCCTGCGGCATGAAGCTGGTGCTGCTGGCGCAGAATCGCGCCGGTTACGGCAATCTCTCGGCGCTGGTGACGCTGGGTCGGCGACGCGCGGCAAAGGGTGCCTACCATCTGACGCGCAACGACCTTGCCGGCTGGGACGGCGGCGGTGTGCCGGATTGTCTGGCCTTGTGGGTCCCGACAGCAGACTCAGGAGTCGGCGCTGGTGATACGGCGACCTGGGCCGCCGATGCGCGCTGGCTGGCCGAACACTTCGCCGGTCGCGCCTGGATCGCCTTTGAGCGGCATCTGCGGCCGGATGATCGCGAGCGCCTGGCGCGCCTGCGCGAACTGGCGGCGGCGACGCATCTGCCGCTGGTCGCGGCCGGCGACGTGCATATGCATGCGCGTTCGCGCCGGCCCTTGCAGGACGTACTGACCGCGCTGCGCCTCAACACCACGGTGGCGGCGGCAGGCGAGGCGCTGTTCGCCAACGGCGAGCGCCACTTGCGTTCGCGCCTGGCCTTGGCGCGCCTGTATCCGCCCGAACTGCTGGCCGAGACGGTGAAGATTGCCGCGCGCTGCGAGTTTTCCTTCGACGAACTGCGCTACGAATACCCGGAGGAGGTGGTGCCGGCGGGCGAGACGCCAGACTCCTGGCTGCGGCAGTTGACCGCGGACGGCCTCGCACAGCGCTATCCCACCGGCGTGCCGGACAAGGTATTGGCGCAGGTCGAGCACGAACTGCGGCTGGTCGCCGCGATGGCCTACGCGCCCTTCTTCCTCACCGTGCATGACATCGTCGCCTGGGCGCGCGAAAAGAAAATCCTCTGCCAGGGGCGCGGCTCGGCGGCGAACTCGGCGGTGTGCTACGCCATCGGCATTACCGAAGTCGATCCGGCGCGTTCTGCCATGCTGTTCGAGCGCTTCGTCTCGAAGGAGCGCAACGAGCCGCCCGATATCGACGTCGATTTCGAGCACCAGCGGCGCGAGGAAGTCATCCAGTACATCTACGCCAGGTACGGCCGTGAACGCGCCGCGCTGGCGGCGACGGTGATCAGCTACCGCACCCGCAGCGCACTGCGCGATGCCGGGCGCGCGCTGGGTTTTCCGCTGGACGCCATCGACCGCCTGGCCGGCAACCTGGCCTGGTGGGACAGGCGCGAGGAGCTGCCGCAACGCTTTGCCGAGGCCGGACTCGACCCGGAACAACCGGGCGTGCAGCGCTGGCTGGCGGTTGCGCAGATGCTGATCGGCTTTCCGCGCCATCTGTCGCAGCACGTCGGCGGCTTCGTCATCGCGCGCTCGCGGCTGGATCGCCTAGTGCCGGTGGAAAACGCCGCGATGCCGGAACGCACCGTGATCCAGTGGGACAAGGACGACATCGACGCGCTGGGCCTGATGAAAGTCGATGTGCTGGCGCTGGGCATGCTGTCCGCGATACGCCGCATGCTCGCCGCGGTAGAGCGGCGGCACGGCAGGCCCTTCGCCCTGGCCGATGTGCCGGCCGAGGATGCCGCCACCTACGAAATGATCTCGCGCGCCGACACCGTCGGCGTGTTCCAGATCGAATCGCGGGCGCAGATGGCCATGCTGCCGCGCTTGCGGCCGGCCTGTTTCTACGACCTTGTCATCGAAGTGGCGCTGGTGCGCCCCGGCCCGATCCAGGGCAACATGGTGCATCCCTACCTGCGGCGGCGGCAGAAGCTGGAGCCGGTGAAGTATCCCAGTGAGGCGGTGCGCGGCGTGCTCGAACGCACCCTGGGCATCCCGATATTCCAGGAGCAGGCGATGCAGATCGCCATCGTCGCCGCCGGCTTCACGCCCGGCGAGGCGGATCAGTTGCGTCGCGCCATGGCCGCCTGGAAAAAGAAAGGCGGGCTGGAGCCATTTCGCGACAAGCTCCTCGGCGGCATGCGCAGCCGTGGCTATGCCGACGAATTTGCCGCGGCGCTTTACGCCCAGATCAAAGGTTTCGGCGACTACGGTTTTCCCGAATCGCATGCGGCAAGTTTCGCGCTGCTCGCCTATGCCTCGGCCTGGCTCAAGCGCCACGAGCCGGCGGCCTTCCTGCTCGGCTTGCTCAACTCGCAGCCGATGGGTTTCTATTCCGCCTCGCA
>JAPLQZ010000112.1 GCA_026399415.1 Rhodocyclales bacterium
ACGGCGTTTCTGTCGCCAAGGAAATCGAACTGAAGGACAAGTTCGAGAACATGGGCGCGCAGATGCTCAAGGAAGTCGCTTCCAAGACCTCCGATGTCGCCGGTGACGGCACCACCACCGCCACCGTGCTGGCTCAGTCGATTGTCCGCGAAGGCATGAAGTACGTGGCCGCCGGCATGAACCCGATGGACCTGAAGCGCGGCATCGACAAGGCTGTCGCCGCCGTCGTCGAGGAACTGAAGAAGATTTCCAAGCCCTGCACCACGACCCAGGAAATCGCCCAGGTCGGCTCGATTTCGGCCAACGCCGACGCTGATATCGGCAAGATCATCGCCGATGCGATGGACAAGGTCGGCAAGGAAGGCGTGATCACCGTCGAAGACGGCAAGTCACTGGAAAGCGAACTCGAAGTGGTCGAAGGCATGCAGTTCGACCGCGGCTACCTGTCGCCCTACTTCATCAACAATCCGGACAAGCAGATTGCGATTCTGGACAATCCCTTCGTTCTGTTGCACGACAAGAAGGTTTCCAACATCCGTGACCTGCTGCCGGTACTCGAGCAAGTCGCCAAGGCCGGCCGTCCGCTGCTGATCGTCGCCGAAGATGTCGATGGCGAAGCGCTGGCGACCCTGGTGGTGAACAACATCCGCGGCATCCTCAAGACCGTTGCCGTCAAGGCGCCGGGCTTTGGCGATCGGCGCAAGGCCATGCTGGAAGACATCGCCATCCTGACCGGCGGCACGGTGATCGCCGAAGAAGTCGGCCTGACCCTGGAAAAGGCCACGCTGAAGGATCTCGGCCAGGCCAAGCGCGTTGAAGTGTCGAAGGAAAACACCACGCTGATCGACGGCGCCGGTTCGGAAGACGCGATCAAGGGCCGCGTCACGCAAGTGCGTGCCCAGATCGAAGAAGCCACCAGCGACTACGACAAAGAGAAGCTGCAGGAGCGCGTGGCCAAGCTAGCTGGGGGCGTGGCGCTGATCAAGGTCGGTGCCGCGACCGAAATGGAAATGAAGGAAAAGAAGGCCCGCGTTGAAGATGCACTGCACGCAACCCGTGCCGCGGTGGAAGAAGGCATCGTGGCCGGCGGCGGCGTTGCGCTGTTGCGTGCTCGCGCTGCGATCAAGCTGAAGGGCGACAACCACGAGCAGGACGCCGGCATCAAGATCGTGATGCGCGCCCTCGAGCAGCCGCTGCGCGAAATCGCCGCGAATGCCGGCGACGAGCCGAGCGTGGTGATCAACAAGGTGCTGGAAGGCAAAGGCAACTTTGGCTACAACGCCGCGACCGGTGAATACGGCGACATGGTGGCGATGGGTGTGCTGGATCCGACCAAGGTGACCCGCACCGCGCTGCAGAATGCGGCGTCGATTGCCGGCCTGATGCTGACCACCGACGCCATGGTGGCGGAACTGGTCGAAGACAAGCCAGCCGGTGGCATGGGCGGCATGGGTGGTATGGGCGGCATGGGCGGCATGGGTGGCATGGATATGTAATCGGTTTCACCGATTGCATATCCAAGGATCGGAACAGGGGAAACCCAGGTTTCCCCCGTACCCCGCTGAAAAAACTAATACCCGATACGGCATCGGACACGCTATCATTTCGCCATAATTCGTCACAAGGAGGATAGCCATGGGCGGCGAGGGCATCTATCACAAGACCGAAAAGGGACGAACCGAGATCGCGACGCGCGCCAACAAACTCGGCCTGCGCGAGCGGACCATGCTGATCATGGTGGACGACAAGACCTCGCGTAGCGGCCTGCTGTCGAGGAGCGCGCATCCAAGCTCGGGAGATATTCTCGACGCCCTGCTGGCTCAGGGTTTTATCGAGGTCGCCGGCGGACCTGCGGCATCTGGCGCCGTACCGGCCGCTGCGATGGCGCCGGCCGCCTCGGCAGCGCCGGCAGCCCCGGTGGCCAGCCAGCCGCCGGTCGAGGTTTCGCTGATATCGGCTTCGCGCTTTGCCTGTCGCGCCCTGGTGACTTATCTGGGGCCAGGAGCAGACGATCTGACCGCTCTGGTCGAAAAATGTACGGGTCTGGAAGAACTCACGGCCAGACTCGAGAAATGCCGCATGACCATCCAGAGCTTGGCCGGCAGGAAAAAGGCGGACGAATTCTGGGCAGGTGTCAGCGCCCGCTTGCCGCAGGGGTGATTCGGATCAACCTGCGCAGGTTGATGACGTCGACATGAGACTATTGCTTGCAGAAGACGACCGCATCATTTCCCAGGGGCTGATCGCCGCCCTGCGCAAAACCGGCTACGCGGTAGACCATGTCAATAACGGCGCGGATGCCGACACCGCCCTGCTCTCGCAGCCGTATGACCTGCTGATTCTCGATCTCGGCTTGCCGCGCCTGCCGGGCATCGACGTGCTGAAGCGCTTGCGGGCGCGCAAGCTGACCATGCCGGTGCTGGTGCTGACGGCGCAGGACGGCGTCGAAGACCGCGTGCGTGGCCTCGATGCCGGCGCCGACGATTACCTGACCAAGCCTTTCGCGCTGCCGGAACTGTTTGCCCGGGTGCGGGCGCTGACGCGTCGCGGCACCGGCAATCCGACGCGGATCGAGGTCGGCCCCCTGTCCTATGACCAGTCCGAGCGCATTGCGCGCCTCAATGGCGAGATCGTTGACCTGTCGGCGCGCGAACTGGCGCTGCTCGAAATCCTGCTGCTGCGAGCAGGACGCCTGGTGGCGAAGGAGCAGCTGGTCGACCAGTTGTGCAGTTGGGGCGAGGAAGTCAGCAACAACGCCATCGAGGTCTATATCCATCGCCTGCGCAAGAAGCTCGAACCCGGCGGCGCCCGCATCGTGACGGTGCGCGGCCTCGGCTATTGTCTGGAGAAACCGGCAGACTCGGAAGATGGCAAAGCCTGACGCAGCGCCGTCCGCCGCAGCCGGCAGAAACAGCAACAACCCGTTCGTCAGTTACGAATATCCGAATTCGCTGTTCGGCGAGATTCTCGACTGGATGCTGGCGCCGCTGTTGCTGCTGTGGCCGATCTCGATTGCCGCCACCAATCACGTCGCCAGCTACATTGCCAACCAGCCCTACGATCAGGCTCTGGCCGACAACGTCAATGCCATCGTGCGCCTGGTCAAGATCGAGGGCGGCCGGGTGGTGGTTAACCTGCCGGCAGCAGCGCGCACCCTGTTGCATGCCGACGAGACCGATGCGCTTTACTATCAGGTGATCGGCCCCACCAGTAAGCTGATTCACGGCGACCGGGAAATTCCCTGGCCGACGCTGCCGGAAAAGCCGGAATCCGGCAAGGTATTGTTCCGCGACGACCGCATCGAGGCGGAAAACGTGCGCATTGCCTATGCCTTCATTCCCGTCCGCAGCGGGCTGCCGCCGGTCGTGGTGCAGGTCGCGGAAACCCTGCGCAAGCGCGAGGCGCTCTCTGCGAGCATCATTTCCGGCGTATTGCTGCCGCAATTCGCCATCATTCCGCTGGCGGTAATTCTGGTCTATCTCGGCCTGAGACGGGGCATTGCCCCCTTGCACCGCTTGCGCAACCGCATTCGCCGCCGCCGCCCCACCGATCTGTCACCGATACCGGTGCAGCGGGTACCGGAAGAAGTGCGGCCGCTGGTCGTCGCCTTCAACGAAATAATGGGGCGGCTGGAAGAGAATCTGCAGGGGCAACAGCGCTTCATTTCCCAGGCCGCGCATCAGATGCGCACGCCGCTGACCGGGCTCAAGACGCAGACCGAGATCGCCCTTTCGGAGACCGATCCGGCGCAGATGCGCCATGCGCTGCAACTGATTGCCGAAAGCACTGACCGCGCCGCGCACATGATCAACCAGTTGCTGATGCTGGCGCGCGCCGAGGCCAGCCACGAAAAGCTGCACAGCGTAGTCCCGCTTGACCTCGACGCACTGGCCCGCGACGTGACCGAAGAATGGGTGGTGCGCGCGCTGGCGAAACGGATCGACCTCGGTTTCGAGGACTGTGGCCGCCCCCTCATGATCAATGGCGTGTCCCTGCTGCTGCGCGAACTGCTCAACAACCTGGTAGACAACGCGATCAAGTACACCGCGCCGGGTGGCCACGTTACTGTGCGCACCCGTGCCGGCATTCTGGCGGTGATCGAGGTGGAAGACGACGGCATCGGTATTCCCGTCGAGGAGCGCGCCAGCATTTTCGAGCGCTTTTACCGCGTGCTGGGAACCGACGCCGAGGGCAGTGGGCTCGGGTTGCCGATCGCCGCCGAAATCGCCGAACTGCATCAGGCCAAAATAGATCTGCTGGCGGGCAAGGATGGCAAGGGCAGCCTGTTCCGGGTCAGCTTTCCACGCCACTGGGTGGCCGACGACGGCCCGCCGAGCCAGGTCTGGCCGGCTTCGGGTAGTTTTCCGATCGGCCTCTAAGCAAGCCTGTAAGTTTCCCGTCAGGATCATCGGCTAACAATGGCTCCATCTTGGGGCAATTGGCGCTGAATCTCGCCTTTGGTACTGCTCCGGGAATACGGTAGGCGCGCGACACAGGGGGAATCCCGGGGCGCGTCTCAGGAACGGCGGACTGTTCCGGTTCGCCGCATAGCCAAAAAAGGAGGAGTGCCAGATGCAGCTCACTGAGAAGCATAAACAGTACTGGAACATCAACCTGAAGATGAGCAGCTTTTTGCTCGTCCTCTGGTTCGTGTCCACTTTTGTCATGGGCTGGTATGCCCGCGAACTCAACGAGTTCATTTTCATCGGCCCTCTGGGCTTTTACATGTCGGCGCAGGGCTCTTTGATCATTTACGTCGCGATCATCTGGTATTACGCCCATTACATGAACAACCTGGACCTGGAATACGGCGTCCACGAAGGGGAGCTCGACTGACATGGCCGAAAACACCGTAACCCACTCGCAGTTCTCCAAGAACCTGAAGAAGTACTACAGCTTCTATACGGGCGGCTTCATCATCTTCGTCATCATCGTCGGCATCCTCGAACAGATGGGCGTGCCGAACAAGATCCTCGGCTACATCTTCCTGTTCGCCACCATCATGCTGTATGCCGGCATCGGCTTCATGGCCAAGACGGCCGACGTCGGCGAGTACTACGTCGCCGGGCGACGAGTGCCTGCCTTCTTCAACGGCATGGCGACCGGCGCCGACTGGATGTCCGCCGCCAGCTTCATCGGCATGGCCGGCACGCTGTACCTGACCGGCTACGACGGCCTTGCCTTCGTCCTCGGCTGGACCGGCGGCTACTGTCTGGTGGCGATCCTGCTGGCGCCCTACCTGCGCAAGTTCGGTCAGTTCACGATTCCGGACTTTCTCGGTGCGCGCTTTGGCGGCCATCTGCCGCGCTTCATCGGCGTGTGTGCCGCCGTCGTCTGTTCCTTCACCTACGTGATTGCGCAGATCTACGGTGTCGGCCTCATCACCTCGCGCTTCACCGGCCTCGAGTTCCAGGTCGGCGTCTTCGTCGGTCTGACCGGCATTCTGGTGTGCTCCTTCCTCGGCGGCATGAAGGCGGTAACGTGGACTCAGGTAGCGCAGTACATCATCCTGATCTTCGCCTACATGATCCCGGTGGTGTGGCTGGCAGTGAAGCAAACCGGCATCCCGATCCCGCAGATCGTCGCCTACACGCATTCCCTGCCCAAGATCACGGCGCTGGAAAAGGAGTTCAACGACAAGGCCACGCCCAAGGGCGCAGCGGAAGAGTCGGTGCGCGCCATCTTCCGCGAGCGTGCGGCGGCCGGCACCGCCAAGCTGGCGGGTCTGGAGAAGGACGGCCCGGCCTTCCTCGCTGCGGAAAAGCAGAAGCTGGTGGACAAGGCGGCGGCCCTGAGGGCAGCCACCGAACCCGCTGCTGATCCCAAGGCGATCGACGCCGCAGAGAAAGCCATCAAGGCCTTCCCGGCTGATGCGGCTGCGGCGAAGAAAGCCTGGACTGCGGAGAAGGCCATCGGCGCTCGCGCCGCGCCGGTCAGGTCGCACGCCGAAGCCTTCTACGCCACCGGCAAGACGCCGGAGGAGATCGAGAAGAAACGTAGCATCGCGAAGAAGAACTTCCTCGCCTTGATCATGTGCCTGATGGTGGGCACGGCGGCACTGCCGCACATCCTGATGCGCTACTACACCACGCCTTCGGTGCATGAGGCGCGGGTCTCGGTGTTCTGGGGATTGTTCTTCATCTTCCTGCTCTACTTCACGGCGCCGGCGCTGGGTATCCTGGCCAAGTACGAGGTGTATAGCAACCTGGTGGGGTCGAGCTTC
>JAPLQZ010000091.1 GCA_026399415.1 Rhodocyclales bacterium
CACAAGGACGAACCGACCTCGAAAACGCCCTGCTGGAGACGAATCAGGACGACACAGAATAGCCTGCGCCGCACGCACCGCTCAGCCCGTCAACACCCCATCCTGCAGGCGCATCACCCGGGCCGCACGCGCCGCCAGATCCAGGTCATGGGTCACCAGCACCAGCGCCGCGCGGTGCTCGCGACACAGGTCCAGCAGCAGCCCGAATACCGCATCGGCCGCACTACGATCCAGGTTGCCGGTCGGCTCGTCGGCCAGCAGGCAATCCGGCTTCGTCACCAGGGCGCGCGCCACCGCCACCCGCTGCCGTTCGCCGCCCGACAGTTCGCCCGGACGGTGGCTCAAGCGATGTCCGAGGCCGACACGGTTCAGCACCGCGGTCGCCTGCTGTTCGGCCTCGGCACGCGGCATGCGCCGGATCAGCAGCGGCATGGCGACGTTTTCCACGGCGGTGAATTCCATCAGCAGGTGGTGGAACTGATAGACGAAGCCCAGCGACTGGTTGCGCAACTGCCCGCGCTCCGCCTCGCCGACCTGAGCCAGATTCCGGCCATGCAGTTGCACCCGGCCCGCGGTCGGCGTGTCCAGCCCGCCGAGCAGATGCAGCAGCGTACTCTTGCCCGAGCCGCTGGCGCCGACGATGGCCACCGTATCGCCAGCGCCGACTCTCAGATCGACCCCGGTGAGCACCGGCACTTCGGCCGCCCCTTGTCGAAATATCTTGCTCAGGCCGTAGCACTCCAGGACGGCTTCACTCATAGCGCAGCGCCTCCGCTGGTTGCGTGCGCGAGGCACGCCAGCTCGGATACAGCGTCGCCAGCAGGGTGAGGACGAAGGACACCACGCTGATGGTGCCGACGTCCGACCAGTGCAGGTCGGAAGGCAGTTCGCTGATGTAATACACGTCCTTGGCGAGGAACTGCATGCCCAGCAGGCGTTCGAGGGCCGGCACCACGATGTCGATGTTGAGTGCCAGGGCGATGCCCCCGGCCACGCCGGCGGCCAGGCCCACGGCCCCGATCAGGGTGCCTTGGACGATGAAGATGGCCATGATGCTGCGCGGGCTGGCCCCGAGGGTGCGCAGTATGGCGATATCGGCACGCTTGTCGGTCACCGCCATGACCAAAGTGGAGACGATGTTGAAGGCGGCCACGGCGACGATCAGCAGCAGGATCAGGAACATCATGCGTTTCTCGATTTCGACGGCGCGAAAGAAGTTGGCGTGGCTGCGCGTCCAGTCGCTGACCCCGGCGTCCATATCGAGGAAGCGCAGCAGTTCGCGGCCGATCTGCGGCGCGGCGAAGAGGTCGTCTACCTTGAGTCGCACGCCGGAAACCCGGTCATCCATGCGGTAGAGCTTCTGCGCATCGCTCATGGCGACCAGGGCCAGGCCCGAGTCGAATTCGAACATGCCGGCTTCGAAGATGCCGGTGACGCGGAACTGCTTGATGCGCGGCAGGATGGCGGCGGGGGTGACCAGGCCTTGCGGCGCCAGCAGGGTGACCTTGTCGCCGGGGCGGGCGCGTAGCGCACGGGCCAACTCACTGCCGAGGACGATGCCGAATTCGCCGGGGACCAGTTGGGTGAGCTTGCCCGACTTCATGTGGCGGGCGAAGTCGGCAACCTTGTCTTCGGCCTCGGGCAGGATGCCGCGCACCATGACGCCGCGTACCTGGCCGTCGAAAGTGATCATGCCTTGTGCCTGGACGTAGGGGGCGGCGGCCAGCACACGCGGGTGCCGGGCGGCGCCTTGCACGACTTTGGCCCAGTCGGCAATCTCGCCGCTTTCGCTGCTGATCTGGACATGGGAGACGACGCCCAGAATCCGCTCGCGCAGTTCCTTCTGAAAGCCGTTCATGACCGACAGGACGACGATCAGCGCCGCCACGCCGAGCGCCAGGCCGAGCATGGAAATCAGCGCGATGAAGGAGATGAAGCGGTTGGAAGCGCCTTCGCGCGGCTGGGCGCGCGTGTAGCGCAATCCGATGAGGAGTTCGTAGGTCATGGGTTCTATGGGGTTAGCGACGCATGTTAACATGCAGCCATGCTGACGCTCATCGTGCCTGGCCTCATCTGGACGCGCCAGGCGCTCGCGGATCTCACCTACGACCTGCCCCTGCCCGCCTTTACCACCCTGTTGGGAAAGGGTCGCCTGCGTCAGCGCCCGCCCCAGGACACCGGCGCAACCCTGGCTGAAATCTTCGGACTGGCCGCTCCCCTGCCTGCTGCGGCCTTGCGCCGGCTGGCGCTGCGCGAACATCCCGGCGATGACGACTGGCTTTGCCTCGATCCGGTGCGGCTGCGTTTTGAGCAGCGCTCTCTGGTCGTCGATGATCCGCAGCGACTGGAACTGAGCAGCGACGAGGCCGCCGCGCTCGCCGTCTCGCTGGCGCCGACTCTTGCCGGACTCGGCCAGTTCGACGTGATCTCACCCCACGCCTGGAACCTGCGCCTGTCTGCTGCGGCGCCGGCTTTTCAGGACTTGCCGGACGCCGTCGGCCGCGCTGCCTCCCTGCTGCCGCTCGATGCCGCACACGCGGCGTGGCGCCATGCCATCAGCGAAGCGCAGATGCTGCTGCATGCCCACCCGGTGAATCTGGCGCGCGAAGCTGCCGGGCAGCCGGTGGTGAACTCGCTCTGGCCCTGGGGTGGCGGTCGCCTGCCCGAGTTTGACAATAGCGCCGCTACCGGCATGCATGACGCACTCTGGAGCGACGACCCGGTCGCGCAAGGCATCGCCCGCCTGCTGCAGATCGATGGCGCTGCGCTGCCGGCCGGCTTTGCCGGCACCGTTGCACGCAGACCGCTGGCGATCCATCGCGCACTGGAGCAGCCCGCCCGCACGGGCGATGCAACGATCTGGCGCGAACAACTGGCCCGCCTCGAAACCGACTGGCTGGCACCGGCACTAGAAGCGCTGCGCAGCGGCCGGCTCGGCGCCTTGCGCCTGCTCGCCCCCGGCGATCTCGCCGCCGCTGAACTGCAGGTCAGCCGCAGTGATCTGTGGAAGTTCTGGCGCAAACCGGTGGCGCTGACGGAACTGGGCTCGCCATGACAAACGCGACCCGCATCACCGTGCGCGACATCCCGCCCCGCGCCACCTGGGCGCTCGAACAGGGCGGCGTGCACCCGCTGCTGGCCAGGCTCTACGCCGCGCGCGGCATCCGCGGCATGGATGAACTCGACACGCGCAGCAGCGCCCTGCTCTCGCCGGAAAAGCTGAAAGGTGCGCGCGAGGCGGCAACGCTGCTGGCCGATACCATTGCCGCCGGCCGCAAGATCCTGATCGTCGCCGACTACGACTGCGATGGCGCAACCGGCTGCGCCGTCGGCCTGCGCGCACTGCGCATGATGGGCGCCGCGGTCGATTACCTGGTGCCCGACCGCTTCACCCTCGGCTACGGGCTCTCGCTGGAAGTCGCGCAACTGGCGGCTGCACGAAAGCCTGACCTGGTTGTGACGGTCGACAACGGCATCGCCAGCGTCGAAGGCGTAGCGGAACTCAAGCGCCTCGGCATTGCGACGCTGATCACCGACCACCATCTGCCTGGGAATGAGCTTCCTGCCGCCGACGTGATCGTGAACCCCAACCAGCCGGGCTGCGACTTTCCGAGCAAGGCGCTGGCCGGCGTCGGCGTGATGTTCTATGTGGCGCTGGCCCTGCGCGCCGAACTGCGCCGCCGTGGCGCCTACGCGGCGCAGCCTGAGCCGAATCTGGCCGGCCTGCTCGACCTGGTGGCGCTGGGCACGGTGGCCGACGTGGTGCCGCTGGACCGCAACAACCGCATCCTGGTCGCCCAGGGTCTGGCGCGCATCCGAGGCGGCCAGATGCAGGCCGGCGTTCGTGCGCTGCTTGCCGTCGCCGGCCGCGAACCGGGCCGCGCCGCGACCTTCGATCTCGGCTTCGCCCTCGGCCCGCGCCTGAATGCCGCCGGCCGCCTGGCCGACATGTCGCTGGGCATCGAATGCCTGGTCACCGACGATCCCGCCCGCGCCATGAACATCGCCCAGCAACTGGACGCCATCAACCGCGAGCGGCGCGTCATCGAAGCCGGCATGCGCGAGGATGCGGAACTGCTGCTGGCTTCGCTCGACGCCGGCAACCGCGCCAGCCTGACACTGTTCGATCCCGCCTGGCATCAGGGCGTGATCGGCATCCTCGCCGGCCGCGTCCGGGAAAAGCTGCACCGCCCGACCTTCGCCTTCGCCCGCGGCAATGCCGGCGAGCTGAAGGCCTCCGGCCGCTCGATCTCCGGCCTGCACCTGCGCGACGCGCTCGACCTGGTCGCCAAGCGCCATCCGGGCCTGCTCTTGCGCTTCGGCGGCCACGCCGCAGCGGCCGGCCTGACGCTGAACGAAGATCGCCTCGCCGAATTCGAGGCGGCCTTCGAAAAGGTCTGCCACGAGTTGTTGTCGCCGGCCGAACTGACACGCACGCTGGAAACCGACGGCCCGCTCGAATCCGGCTATTTCTCGCTCGACGCCGTGCGCCTGATGCAGCAGGAAGTCTGGGGCCAGGCTTTTCCGGCGCCGCTGTTCGCCGACAGCTTCGACGTGCTCAATCAGCGCCTCCTGAAAGACAAGCACCTCAAGCTCAAGTTGCAAAAAGGCAGCCAGCGCTTCGACGCGATCCAGTTCAATTTCGCCGACGGGTCTGTCAACGCCGCGCCGAATCGCATCCGCGCCGCCTTCCGCGTCGACATCAACGAATGGAACGGCACCCAGACCGTGCAGCTGATGCTGGAGCATCTGGAACCGGCCTGAGCGGCCTCCCCCTGCCCCGCTGCATTAACCGGCTACCACCCGCCGCCTCTGCGCCGCTGCAACAATGCCTCGCGGGCGTGCGTTGCGCGCCCTACCCCACCACAAGGAGAGAGGCATGGCAGCGAAAAAGATATTGATGCTGGTCGGCGATTACGTCGAGGATTACGAAGTCATGGTGCCGTTCCAGGCTCTGCTGGCGGTGGGCCATATCGTGCACGCGGTCTGCCCGGACAAGAAGGCCGGCGACAGCGTCGCCACGGCGATCCACGATTTCGAAGGTCAACAGACCTATTCCGAAAAGCGCGGCCACAACTTTGCGCTGAATGCCAGCTTCGCCGAACTCAAGGCGGAAAACTACGACGCGTTGGTAATCCCCGGCGGCCGCGCACCCGAATACCTGCGCCTTAATCCGGCGGTGCTCGACCTCGTGCGCCATTTCTTCAGCGCCAACAAGCCGGTGGCGGCGATCTGCCACGGCGCACAGATCCTCGCCGCGGCCGGCGTGATCAAGGGCCGGAGCTGCTCCGCCTATCCGGCCTGCAGTGCCGAAGTGGTGCTGGCGGAAGGGAAATTCGCCGAGATAGCGATCGACGCGGCGATCACCGACGGCAACCTGGTCACGGCACCGGCCTGGCCGGCCCATCCGGCCTGGATCGGTCAGTTCCTCAAACTGCTCGGCACCCGCATCGAACTCTGATTCTTCCGTCCGTCGCTGAAGGGGTGCTACATTGCGCAGCGGGGATGCATTCGCATCCCCGCTGGCCTTGAGGAGAACAGGCGATGTGCAAGATATTCATCAGCGCGGACCCCGAACTGTATCGCTGCCGTTCCCGCTCCCTGCGG
>JAPLQZ010000100.1:0-9675 GCA_026399415.1 Rhodocyclales bacterium
AAGCCCGGACATCGCCCAGGGCGTGAACCAGGCCTACGACGACAACCTTAACCAGGGCGCCGGCGACCAGGGCCTGATGTTCGGCTACGCCTGCGACGAAACGCCGGTGCTGATGCCGCTGCCGATATACCTGGCGCACCGTCTGGTCGAGCGCCAGTCGATGTTGCGTCGCGATGGCCGCCTGCCTTGGCTGCGCCCCGACGCCAAGTCGCAAGTGACGATCCGCTATCGGGACGGCAAGGCGCATTCGATCGACACCGTGGTGGTCTCCACCCAGCATGCGCCGGACATCGAACTGCCGCAGATTCGCGAAGCGGTGATCGAGGAAATCATCAAGCCGATGCTGCCCAAGGAATTGATCAAGGGCGAGATCAAGTATCTGGTGAACCCCACCGGCCGTTTCGTCGTCGGCGGTCCGCAGGGCGACTGCGGCCTGACCGGGCGCAAGATCATCGTCGACACCTACGGCGGTGCGGCGCCCCACGGCGGCGGCGCCTTCTCCGGCAAGGACCCGTCGAAGGTCGACCGCTCCGCCGCCTATGCCGGTCGCTATGTGGCGAAGAACATCGTCGCCGCCGGCCTGGCCAGCAAGTGCCTGGTGCAGATTTCCTACGCCATCGGCGTCGCCGAGCCGACCTCGGTCTGGGTCACGACGCAGGGCACCGGCAAGGTCGCCGACGCTACCATCGCCGAGCTGGTGAAAAAGCATTTCGACCTGAGGCCGAAGGGCATCGTGCAGATGCTCGACTTGCTGCGCCCGATATACGAAAAGACCGCCGCCTACGGCCACTTCGGCCGCGACGAGCCGGAATTCACCTGGGAAGCCACCGACAAGGCGGCGGCGCTGAAGGCTGACGCCGGGCTGTAGTCCGCCACCATGATTTCCACCCACGCTCTTGATCGCGCGGGGCGTGGCGTGATCAGCCCGCTGGACATGCGTTGATGCCACTCTGGCTCGCCGCGCTGTTTACCCGGCGCATGCTGATCTGCGTGTTCACCGGGTTTTCCTCGGGGCTGCCGCTGTATCTGCTGTTGAACCTGGTGCCGGCCTGGCTGCGTTCGGAAGGTGTCGACCTGAAGACCATCGGCCTGTTTGCCCTGATCCAGTTTCCCTATACGTGGAAATTTCTCTGGTCGCCGCTGCTCGACCGCTACGCGCCGCCCATTGGTGTCCGTGGCCGGCGCCGCGGCTGGATGCTGATCACCCAGGTCGGCCTGCTGGCGGCGATTGCCTCGCTCGGCCTGTTTGCGCCGGGCAGCGAGATCGTGCCGATACTCTGGCTGACCGCAGCCGTCGCCCTGCTCTCGGCGACGCAGGACATCGCGCTCGACGCCTATCGGCGCGAGATCCTCAGCGAGCAGGAACTGGGCCTGGGCAACTCGGTGCATGTCAATGCCTACCGGATTGCCGGGCTGGTGCCGGGTTCGCTGTCCCTGATCCTGGCCGACCGCCTGCCCTGGCTTCAGGTGTTTGTCATCACGGCGCTGTTCATGCTGCCGGGCATGGCGCTGGCCTTGTTTGCGCGCGAGCCGGAGGTGGCCGGCGGCGCGCCGAGGACCTTGCGCGATGCCGTGGTAGAGCCCTTCCACGAGTTCATCAACCGTGCCGGCCTGAAGGAGGCTCTGCTGATCCTGGCCTTCATCTTCTTCTACAAGCTGGGCGATTCGATGTGCACGGCGCTGGCGACCCCGTTTTATCTGGACATGGGCTTTGCCAAGTCGCAGATCGGCATCGTGGCGAAGAATGCCGGCTTGTGGCCGGCGGTGATCGGCGGCCTGGTCGGCGGGTTGTGGATGGTCAAGCTGGGCATCAACCGCGCGCTATGGCTGTTCGGCGTGGTGCAACTGGTCTCCATCTTCGGCTTCGCCTGGTTGGCTTGGCTGGGCCCGCACACCGCAGCAGGCGCGGTAGAGTTGGCCCAACTCGCCCTGGTGATCGGCTTCGAGGCGCTGGGCGTGGGGCTGGGCACGGCGGCCTTTGTCGCCTTCATCGCCCGCGCCACGCATCCGCTTTACACGGCCACCCAGTTTGCCCTGTTCACCAGCCTGGCCGCTGTGCCGCGCACCTTCATCAACGCCACCACCGGCTATCTGATCGAGCAGATGGGCTGGTTCGGCTTCTTCCTGCTGTGCGCGCTGCTGGCGGTGCCGGGCATGCTGCTGCTGCTGAAAGTGGCGCCCTGGAACCCCCGCCCGGCAGCGGTGATCGCACCGAAGTGAAGAGAGACACTGTCGATGCCAGGCGGGTAGCGTGGTGCTAAAACAACACGGATTAATAAATTTGAGGCTTCACTCAACTTTTCTGCGGGTGCTGCGTTATATGCTCTGAAGCGTGCGGTTCCCGTACAGGAGGCCGAAATGTTAATGGTGATGGAAATGAGCACAGGAAAAGTCATCGAGGATGAATTCGGAGCGTTCGAGGATGAAGTCCTCAACGCCGAGTGGACACCTGCCAGCCCGGAGCTTCAGCTCGGTTTGCAGGAAGTTCAGCATCGCGCAGCGACTTCACATCAAGTCGACGCTGACGCATTCCTTGCCGCGATGTACCGCAACCAGCAGTGAGCGCCGGCACGATCAGCTGACTCCTGTTGGTATCATCGTGCGCTTCGATACTCAGGAAGCGCACGATGAGTTCCCTTTCCACGACCGCCACACCCTCTGCAGCACCCGTCCTTCACGGCCGTTCCCACTACCCGCACTTTCTTGCCATCCCCACCCGCTGGATGGACAACGATGTCTACGGCCACGTCAATAACGTCGTCTATTACAGCTACTTCGACACCGTCATCAACCAATACCTGATTCGGGAAGGCGGCCTCGACATCGATCACGGCAGCGTGGTCGGCTACTGCGTCGAATCGCAATGCCGCTATCTGGCGCCGCTGGCCTTTCCCGAAGTCATCGACGCCGGCTTGCGCGTCGCGCATCTGGGCAACTCCTCGGTACGCTACGAAATCGCGCTGTTCCGCCAGGGCGAGGATGCGCCTGCCGCCGTGGGTTACTTCGTGCACGTTTTCGTCGCTCGCGAAGCAATCAAGCCAACCGCCATCCCGCCCGGAATTCGCGCCTGCCTCGAACGACTGCAGCGCTAATTTTCAGGCGGCAACCACGCGTACCCGGCTCGGTTGCAATGCCTGGACGGCAGCCTGGTCGCCGCGCCGGATGGCCAGGTGCTGGCCGGGATCCAGAATGTAGTCCTCGATGTCGCCGTCACGGGTGACCCAAAGTTCTCCGGCGAGGCAAACCAGTGTCAGGTTCCGGTCCGGCAGCGCGAGCATCTCGCGTGCCGCGAGCGAATGATCGCGTTCCGTGCGGTCGTATCCGCTGTAGCGTCGATGCATTCCTGAGCGGAATCCTATAACATTGTGGTCGAGCGCCTGTGTTGTCATGATGTTCTCCTGTGATGAGCTATGCAGGCACATTATTGGATTGTGCGGATAGGCCGACCAGCGATATCGAGGCACGTAATACATGAGCAAAAGGAATGCGTAAAGACGACCTGCCGCCGCTCGAAGCCTTGCGTGCCTTCGACGCCGCGGCGCGCCATTTGAGCTTCACGCGTGCCGCCGAAGAACTGTTCGTCACGCAGTCGGCGGTCAGCAAACAGGTGATTGCCCTGGAGTCGGCGCTGGCAACACGCCTCTTCGAGCGCAAGACGCGTGCGCTGGGGCTCACCGCTACGGGCGAGCGGCTGCATCGGGCTACCGTGATCGCCTTTGCCGAGTTGCGCGCGGCAGCGGCCGAATTGCGCGGTGGCGAGGAACCGACCGTGACCCTGTCCACCACCCAGGCCTTTGCCAGTTTCTGGCTGATCCCGCGCCTGGCGGATTTCCGGCGCAGCCATCCCGGCATCGACATCCGCATATCGGCTGACACGCGACTGGTCGATCTGGAGCGCGGGCGTTTCGACGCGGCGGTGCGCTACATGCAGGATCGCACCGCGCCGGCGACCGCCTTGCGCTTGTTCGGTGACACGGTGTTGCCGGTGGTCAGCCCGGCCTACCTGAAAAAATCAGCCAGGCCGCTGGCGAAACCCGCTGATCTGGTGCATCACATCCTGCTGGTGTACGAAGACGAGAAACAGCGCCGGCCGTGGCTGTCGTGGCCGGTATGGCTGGAGATGGCGGGCGTGGCGGACCTGCGCCCGGCCGGCAGCATCGCCTTCAACCAGTACGAACCGGCGATTCGTGCCGCCGTCGATGGACAGGGCGTAGCACTCGCCACGCTGGCGCTGGTGGCCGATTTGCTGCAACAGGGCAAATTGGTGGCGCCGCTGCCGCAGCGCTTTTCCAACCCGCGTTCCTACTACCTGCTCCTGTCCGAGCGGGCGGCAGCGAATCCGGCGGTGGAGCCGTTTCATCAATGGCTGGCGAGTCAGGTACAGTGACGCGCCGCCGTTCCGAAATCCGTATCTGTTGCCGGAGACTCGCCTCATGAAATTGAACCAGTTGGCAGTTTTGTTCCTGTTTGGGCCGGCGCTGCCCAGCGCTATGGCCGCGACCGTGTCCTGTCCCGATCTGGCCGCTGCGGTGCCGGTTGGAGCCTGTCCGGCCGAGGACGAACTGAAATACACCTTTACCGGTTACTGCAGTGACGACGCAAAAGCGTACAAGGGCGAAACCGACGTCTGTACCGATTACCAGCGCTACCGGGCCTTGAAGAACGTGGCGCTCTGGGAATCGGGGGACGGGGTTTTCAATGCCTACGTCTCCTGCGATCTGCCCAAAGAGAGGCTCAAGGGCGCCCGTGTCTCCGGGGTCAAGATCGGCAAGCAGGGGAAAATGACGCAGCTCGTTTGCAGCTATGGCGAAGGCGTCAGCTTTACCTACCGGACGCGCGCGGAATGCAGGATCGAAGGCGGTGGCGACTGCGTCGCCGATCCGGCCGCCTGCAAAGCCATCTGCAATTGACGGCGCCTGCGCGGCGCTTTCTTCAGTCGCCCTGGCGCGCGCCTTTCCGCCAGTCGGCACCGAGCCATTGCTCGGCGAGCTGGTCCGCCGGCAGCGGGTGGGAAAACAGGAAGCCCTGCGCCAGATCGCAGCCGAGACCTTGCAGCAGGGTGTGGTGCGCGTCGGTTTCGACGCCTTCGGCGACCACCTCGAGCGACAGGCTTTTCGCCAGTGACAGGATGGCGCTGACGATGGATTGATCGTCGGCATTGGTGGGGGCGTCGTTGACAAAGGCGCGGTCGATTTTCAGCCGGCTGACCGGAAAGCGCTTGAGGTAGGCAAGACTCGAATAGCCGGTGCCGAAGTCGTCCACCGACAGGGCAATGCCGAGATCATGCAAGGCATGCAGGGTGACCAGCGCTCGCTCGACATCGAACATCACCACCGATTCGGTGATTTCCAGTTCCAGCGCGCTCGGCGTCAGGCCGGTTTCGGTGAGGATGGATTCGATCCGCGGGGCGAGGCCGGCGTCGCGGAACTGATGGCCGGAGAGGTTGATGGCCACCGGCACGGTCGGCAGGCCGGCCTGGCGCCATGCCGCGATCTGGCGGCAGGCATTGACCAGCACCCAGTCGCCGAGGGCGCCAATCAGGCCGCACTCCTCGGCCACCGCAACAAACTCGGCCGGGAGCAGCAGTCCGAGGGTGGGGTGCTGCCAGCGCACCAGCGCCTCCAGAACGCGCAAGGAGCCGTCGTTGCAGTCGACGATGGGCTGGAAGTGCAGCACCAGTTCATTCCGTTCAATGCCCCGGCGCAGGCTGGATTCGATCTGGAAATACTGTTCGGCGGCGGCTTTCATTTCCGGCGAAAAGCTGCAAATCGTGTTGCGGCCGCTGGCCTTGGCCCGATACATTGCGGTGTCGGCGTTGCGCATCAGGGTATCGGCCCGGGTACCGTCCTTCGGATAGAGCGCAATGCCGATCGAGGGCGTCACGTACAGATCATGTGCGGCGACGTTGATCGGCTCGCGAAATGCGGCATGCACGCGCTCGGCCAGTGGCGTGACTTCTTCCGGACTTTCCAGTTCGGGCGCAAGAATGACGAACTCATCGCCGCCGATCCGGGCCACAGTATCGCCGCCCCGCAGCGCTTCGGCCAGCCGCGTCGCCACCTTGCGCAACAGCATGTCGCCGACATGGTGACCGAGGGAATCGTTGATGGTCTTGAAGCGGTCGAGGTCGAGAAAGATCACGGCGAGCGAGCGGCCGGAGCTGCCGGCATCGGTAATCGCTTCTTCGATACGGCTTTGCAGCAGGTTGCGATTGGGCAGGCCGGTCAGGGAATCGTGATGGGCCAGGTGGCGCAAGCGCCTCTCGGCGCGGCGCCGCTCGACCACTTCGGCTTCGAGCTTGACGTTGGCGCCGGCGAGTTCGGCGGTGCGTTCCACGACGCGCACTTCAAGATCCTTGCGCGAACTCAGCAGGGCATCCTCGGCCAGCTTGCGCGCCGTGATGTCCTCCATGTTCCAGATCGAGCCGGCGTGGGGATTGGCCGGATCGACCGCCTTGCCGGTGATGCGCACCCAGAACGGTTCGCCGTTGCGGCGCTGGTGAATGACCTCTGCCGAATAGGTTTCGCCGCGCGCCATGGCCGGGTAGGCGAGTTTGCCGGTCTCCTCCCAGGTGCTTGCGGAAAAATAGCTTTCCCGCGTTGGCAGGCAGCCGAGCTCTTCCTGCGAGTAGCCATAGATTTCGGCGTAGCGACGGTTGCAGCGCTGCACGATGCGATCCCTGACAAAGGCGATGCCGACCACGCTGTGGTCGAGGATCAACTGCTGCTCGGCGTAGGCCGCCTGCAAGGCTTCGTCGGCACGCTTGAAAGCGCTGCGATCTTCGAGCAGCCAGATGGTTCCCTGCGTCGGGTTGTCCGGGTCGCGCACATAGCCGATCAGATTGACCCAGATGTCCACGCCGTCCTGGCGGCGCATGTACAACTCGGTCTGGAAGGGCTGCGCGGCGGACAACAGGGGAAATGCCAGGCGGCCGACTTCGGCATATTCCTCGTCGGACCGGTAGACCAGACGGCCGGGCCGTCCCTGCGCATCGCTTTCTCCAAAACCGAACATCTCGGCAAATTTCTTGTTGTAGCGCTGTATCCTGCGCTCGTGCGTAAGCAGGATGCCCACCGACGCATTGTTCATGATGGCTTCGAGTTCGCGCAGGGCCGCGTTCAAAAATTCCTGGGCCTGACGCCGTTCCTCGATATCCTCGCCGATCCAGATGATGCCTCGATCGAGGTTGTCGGGATCAAGCGCCCTGGCAAAAAAACGGCACCACACCAGGCTGCCGTCCTTGCGTCGGTACCGGGCTTCGCCGGTATAAGACTTTCCTGCCGCCAGCAGCGGGCCGGCGGCTATCCCCTGGGCGCGGGAGGCTTCCTCGCTTTGGGCGATCGTCACCATGGACCGACCGAGCAGTTCGTCGGGAGAATAACCAAGAATCTCCGCCGCACGAGGGTTGCAGCGCTGCAAAACCAGGCCGCGCGAGTGGATGATGCCGACCGAGGCGTGAGTGAAAATCGCATCGAGTTCGAGCAGGGTTTGTCGTTGCATTTCGGCCGCCGCACGCTGCGCCGAGACATCATTGATGATCCAGATCGTTCCCTGGAGCGGATCCGCGGGATCGATCAGATAGGCGATGACATCGGCGCAGAAGACGCTGCCGTCCTGCCGCCGCATCATCAGGTCGGTCTGAAACGGTTTCCCGCTCGACAGCAGGGGGAATGCGGCGCGGCCGAGCGCTTCGTATTCCTCGTCGGACTCAACCAGCACGAGTGTGGGGAGTCCGATCATGCCGTCGCCGCCGACACGCAACATCTCGGCGAACTTCGGGTTGTAGCGCCGTATCTCGCGATCGCGGGTGAACAGGATGCCCACCGAGGCATTGTTCATGATCGCTTCGAGTTCGCGCAGGGTGGCTGTCAGCGCGATCTGGGCGCGCCTGGCCTCCTCTATGCCATCGACGATCCAGATCGTGCCGCGCCCCGTGTGCTCCGGGTCGTAGGCCTTGGCGAACACCCGGCACCACACCAGGCTGCCGTCCTTGCGTCTGAAATCGCATTCCGTGCTGAACGAATCGCCGGCGGCAAGCAGCGGCCCGGCTTCTCGTCCGAGTTCTTCATAGGCCTCCTGGCTCGGGTAGATGGTCACTCCGGGTTGTCCGAGAAGTTCATCCGGTGTGTAGCCGACGATTTCCGCCATGCGCAGGTTGCAGCGCTGGATGATGCGGTCGCGCGAGTAAAGAATGCCGACCGACGCGTTGGTGAATATCGCGTCGAGTTCCAGCAGAACCTCACGCTGCGCTTCCTGCGCAGTTCTTCGCTGCGTAATGTCGGCGATGATCCAGACCGTTCCCTGTCGCGGATCGGCTGGATCGACCAGATAGGAATGCGATTCGCCCCAGAAACAGCTTCCATCCTGACGCTGGAACAGCATTTCGGCCTGGTAGGCTTCGCCTGCGGAACGCTGGGGCGCCGCCATCCGGCTGACTTGCTCGAAGGCTTCGTCGGATGGATAGAGCACACGGGTGGATTGTCCGACTCCCTCGTCGCCCTGAAATCCGAACAGCTCGCCACATTTGCGGTTGTAGCGAACAATGCGCCGGTGCTGCGAGAAGCCGATGGCGATAGGCGCGTTGGCCATGATGGCCTGGTACTCGAGCATGGCGCGCCAGTCGATGTGCACCAATTCACGCCGGTCTTCGTTGGCCAGCGGCGTCGCCGAGAGCAGTATGCTTTCCCGCGACACGGTGGGAATGATGCGCAGCACCGTGGCGCGGGACGTGCCGTTGTGCGCGCGCAGGGGGCTGACCAGCGGCTGGATGGTGGTATCGCCCGCCATTGCCCGGGCCAGCCACTGCGCAGATTCTTCGTGGAGGATCAGGTTCTTGAGAGTGCTTCCCTGCAGCGCGCCGGGACTCTGGCCAAGCAGGGTGTGGAAGGCCTCGTTGGCGTACTGAACGACCCCGTTGCCATCTGCCGCAAGCAGCGGAATGCCAATCCAGGATAATCCATCGGCATAGCGGTGTGCCGGGGACATCTGCGTATCCCTCTACTGCCGCGTTGGTCTCTGATTCATGGGGACACCTCCGAGCACACTCTACTCCCGAATCCGCGTAATCAGGACAATGCCGGGAGCGCGCTGGAGCAGGCCTGCCTGGCGGAAGGTTACTGGCTGACTGGCGTCTTGCACCCGGCCAAAGAAATTGCCGCACCATCCTTGAGTGTCGCTTCGTTGCCGTTGATCTCCAGCACGGCGATGCCGTTGCCATAACGCAGCGCGGCGTCCGCGCCGAGCTTCTCAAGCCGAACCTCCCGCTCCGGCAGGATCAGCCATACGGCAGCGCCGCCGTCCAGGGTGCGGACAAAAAAGCGCTTGCCGGCGGCACACTGATATTCGGTCGCATTGGCCGGCGTGCGCGGGCGGTCCTGGGCCGCGTCGTCGCCAAAGGGCAGATACTTCTTGACGTTCAAGTCGCCGCAGCCGGCCAGCAGCAGCGGAATGCAGGCCAGGCCGGCCCATGTCAGACGCTTTGATTTTGAATTCATGCCGATCCCCTTTTCCGGCAGAGATGTTGCCACAGTTTGGCGTCTATTCACCGCCGTGGGACCAACCGCGCTCCCTTGCATCATCCGTAGCGGCGAGGTCAGCGTCTTTTGCTGGCCCGCCTGCTACGCAGGGGTTTCATCATCCGTAGCGGCGAGGTCAGCGTCTTTTGCTGGCCCGCCT
>JAPLQZ010000100.1:9755-24766 GCA_026399415.1 Rhodocyclales bacterium
ATCCGTAGCGGCGAGGTCAGCGTCTTTTGCTGGCCCGCCTGCTACGCAGGGGTTTCATCATCCGTAGCGGCGAGGTCAGCGTCTTTTGCTGGCCCGCCTGCTACGCAGGGGTTTCATCAGAGACCGAGTGCGGAAATGATCTCCTTTCGGGCCGCCTCGATGGCACCCTCCAATTGTTGCAGTTCGGGCTCGGTGGCTTGCGAGGTTTTCAGTGCTGCTTCCAGCGCCGCCGCGCGCTCGTGCAGATCGCATAGGCCGATCGTGCCGACGCCTCCCTTGAACGAATGCGTGGTTCGGGCGGCCAGTTCCAGTTGTCCGGCGGCCAGGGCCTCGCGGATCCGGGTCGCCACGGCCGGGCTTTCCTCGACGAATTTCATCAGCCAGTGGCGATAGCGCTCCTCGTTGCCGCCAAAGCGCTTCAGGGCGTGCGCCGTATCGATACCGTGCAGGGCTGGCAATCCCGGTGCAATCGGCCTTTCCGGTGCCGCAGCGAGGCTGTCCGGTAGTGCCTTCTTGCGTGCCGGCAGCCACTTTGCCAACATCCGGTAAAAATTTTCCACGTCGAAGGGCTTGACGACATGGTCGTTCATGCCGGCTGCCGCGCCAATCAGCTTTTCATGCTTCAGGGCGTGGGCCGTCATGGCGATGATCGGCAGCCTGTCGAAGCGGGGCCAGGTGCGAATTCGGCGCGTGGCGGTGAGGCCGTCCATGACCGGCATCTGGATGTCCATGAGCACCAGGTCAAAGACGCCGGGGCCCGCCTCCGTCAGTATCGCGAGGGCTTCCTGGCCGTTGCGCGCCACGCGCGGAGTGATGCCGATGTTACCCAGCAGCTCGCCGACGATCTCGATGTTTATCGAATCGTCTTCGACGACCAGGATGCGGGTGTTTTCGTAGTGCTCGCGCATTGCAGGCGGCGCCGCGTCAGCCTGGTTCTCGGGCAGGCTTGCGGCCGAGCCGGCGCCGAGGCGGACCTTGAGGCTGAAAATGCTGCCTATCCCCTCGCGGCTGCTGATGCTGATGCCGCCATCCATCAACTGCGCCAGGTGCTGGCTGAGCGCCAGTCCGAGGCCGGTGCCGCCGTATTTGCGGCTGGTCGAGACGTCGGCCTGGGCGAAGGGCTGGAACAGTCCGGCGAGGTCTTCGGAGCGTATGCCGACACCGCTGTCCTCGACGTCGACGACGAGCCAGATGCGACCGTCGGCACTGGCAATGTGGGCGACGCGCACCTCGACGCCGCCACTGGCAGTAAACTTGATGGCGTTGCCGATGAGATTGAGCATGATCTGTTCGAGCCGCAGGGGGTCACCAATCAGGATGTCGGGCACCTCGTCACGAATCCGGAAGCGAAGCCGCAGATCCTTGGTTTCGGCCTTGTGCCGTATTACGTCTTCGGCATGCTGGATCATGGCGCGCAGGCGGAAGGGAATGTTTTCGAATTCCATGCGGCCGGCGACGACCTTGGACAGATCGAGCAGGTCGTTGATGATGCGGGCCATGTGTCGCCCGGCGTTGCAGATCTTTTCCAGGTAATTCCTTTGCCGCGCATCCTCGCAGTGCTCCAGCGCAAGGGCCGACAAGCCCGTGACCGCGCCGAGCGGCGTGCGCAGTTCGTGGCTGACATTGGCGATGAACGCGTCCTTCGCCTTGTCCACCCGTTGTGCCGCCTCGAGTGCCTGGCGCAACTCGGCGGTGCGTTCGAGCACCAGTTTCTCAAGTTCCGCGCCGTGGTCCTTTTGCTTCGGTTCCACCACCCGGCGCAGCGAGTTCGCGGCGGCAGGAGCCGGCACATCCAGCGCGTGCCCGGCGCGGAGCCTTGCCGCGCGGACCGGGCCTTCTTGCTTTCTCTTCGGTGAAATCCATGCGGTCATGAAGCCTGTTCCCAATTCCGCCGCTACCGCTTGCGCCGGTAGTTCGTTCCGGATACCGCGTTGGTAGCGGCGCTGTGCCGTGAAGCCGACAAGACTAAGCGGGCGGGTTCGGGGCGCTTGCGCGAAAGGGCCATGGCGCCGGGGCGTCCGTCGCGGGCAATCGGATCAGCCTGCAGGGCACTCCAAGCCTAAGGGAAAGCCCCGGATTTTCCTACTGACAGAAATGACAGGTTCGAGCCGCTGCGCAGGAGTCGCAATTCAGGGTGGAAACACCCCTTGCGCAGTCGCGGGTCGGCACTTGCGCGCGATTGGGCCACAATATTCTTGCTGCAAGTCTGTTTCCGATAACCCAAAAAAGGATGCCACATCATGAAAAGCAAGGTAAGCAATCTTCGCCCGGCATTGCATTTGCATAATGCCGAGCTTCCCGATTTCGTGTCGCTGCGTGTGGACCAGTACTACCGCGAGCGGGTGCAGAACACCTGGGACGGCGGCCACATCATGCGCGGCCGGACGCCCGGTGCCGATGCCCTGCAGCTATGCAGCAACGACTACCTCTCGCTGGCCCGTCATCCGGAGATTCTGGCGGCGATGGCCGAGAGCATCCGGCGTGACGGCAATGGCTTGCTGATGTCAGGCATCTTCCTGCATGGCGCCTGCCCGCAGATCGATCTCGAGCAGCGACTGGCGCAGTTCATGCAGGCCGAATCCGGCGTACTCTGCCAGTCGGGCTATGCGGCCAACACCGGGCTGATCCAGGCAATCGCCAACGAACGGACGCCAGTCTATGCCGACATGATGGCGCACATGTCGCTCTGGGAAGGAATCAAGAGTGCCGGCGCCAAGGCGATCACGGTCTTCCACAACGACCCCGAACACCTGGAGCGACAGGTCCTGCGTCACGGTCCGGGAATCGTGGTGGTGGACTCGATCTACAGCACCACGGGCAGCATCGCCCCGCTACGGGAGATCGTCGATATCTGCGAGGCGCAGGGCTGCGTGCTGGTGGCCGACGAATCGCACTCGCTGGGCACCTACGGACCAAACGGGGAAGGCTTGGTCGTCGAGCTGGGGCTGGCCGAGCGCGTGCATTTCCGCACGGCCAGCCTGGCCAAGGCCTTTGCCGGGCGGGCCGGCTACATCAGCTGCTCAAAACGATTCACGGAATATTTCAAGAGCGAATCGAACCCGGCGATTTTCAGTTCGACGCTGCTGCCCCACGACGTACGGGGACTCGACGCAACGCTGAACATTGTCAGGCAGGAGGGTTGGCGACGGCAGAGGCTGCATGCCAATGCCAGGTATTTGCGCACGCAACTCGACGCGCTGGGATACAACCTCAACGACAGCCAGTCCCAGATCGTCTCCCTCGAATCGGGGACCGAGCAACAAACCATCGTGCTGCGCGAGGCGCTTGAATCACGGGGAATATTCGGATCGATCTTCTGCGCTCCCGCGACGCCCAAGAGCCGCTCGCTCATGCGCTTTTCGGTCAATGCCGCGTTAACGGACGCCGAGCTCGATCGCATTGTCTCCGTCTGCCGCGACATTCGCGACGAGGTCGACCTGGCGTCCTGGCCATCGACGCGACGCAAGCTGCGCGGCAAGGGCAACCAGGCGGTCGTGGTCAAGGTTGGCATGGAAGCCCAGTCACGGCATGCCGTGGCGGCTTGATCGCGCGACGCCCGGGGCTTAGGTGGTAGGCGCCAGCCCCTGGCGCGCCTCGCGGTCGAGGCGGTCAAGATACTCGCTGTAGGGATAGACGTACTTCAGGTTGAAGGCGTCGGGGTTCTTGACCAGGCTGTAAAGGTAGCAGTCCCTGCCGCGAAATTCCGTCGCCGGATGCAGGCAGGCCTGCCAGTCTTCGTAAATCGGCGAGTAGTTACCGGCAGTCTTCCAGAAGTAGGGAAGCGAACGGCCACTGCGCAGTTGCTCCAGCAGGCCCTCGGGCGCCGCCTGGTCGTAGGCGATTTCGTAATGCCCCTGCATCATCGTTTCCGTTTGAACGATCAGCAGGTGCGCCGTGCCGGTTGTGTCCAGCATCAAAATTCCGTCCGGCGCGCAGGACAGGTAGTACTCGACGATGCCGAGACGTTTGCTGATTTCCTCGAAGCGCTGGGCAAACTCGGGATCGCAGAGGAACAGGTGCGAGCCGACCGCGAGCGCGTCGGAAAGCATGTGCTCGATCTGGTCGAAGTGCTCCTGTTGCAGTTCCGCAATCGTGTTATTGAGCACGGCCATGACGTCGTCGTTCTGCTTGCGGATGAAGCGGTCGATGGTTTTTTCGTTGAAGGCGCGCACGGCAACTTGTTCGTCGGCCTTGCCGGTCAACAGGATCTTCTTGATCGCCGGATTCTTCAGGCTGCGACAGAATTCGAGTCCGTCGATCTCGGGCATGTCGTAATCCACCACCACTACCGATACCTGTTCGAAGCGGCGCTCGTTGTGCACTTCCCGGTGAATCATGTCGAGGCTGACATCGATGACGTGGCGGGTGTAGCTCGAGTCGCCGCGATGGCGATACAGCGAAAAGAAGCGCTCTACCATGGGTGGCACCGAACTGGCGGCGTTCAAAGCGACCAGGGCGGAAAAGGGCGAGTGGAACAGGCGGAAGGCCAGTTGCGAATCCAGTTGCAGGCTCAGGTTCGCCAGAAACTGCGGGCTGTCGTCGACGAAGGCGACCGTGGTCGGAAAGTGGAAGGGGTGGATGGCGTAGGATTTCATGGCTGGGGAAAAGTCAGGACAAATTCGGAAAATTCACCATAGACGGAGCTGCACTCGATAGTACCGCCGAACGAGCCCATCACATCGCGGCAGAAGGCGAGGCCGATCCCGGTCCCGAGTACGCTGTCGCTGTCGCCGGCGGAGGTATAGAACCGCCTGAAGATGTGCGGCAGGGTCTGCGGGGAAATTCCGCCGCCGGTGTCGTGCACGATCAGGCGATTGGAGTCCGGCGCCGCGGCGATGCGGATCAGGATCTCGCCCTTGCCTGCCTTGCCGATATGGCGCAAGGCATTCTTGACGAGATTGAAGAGGACATGGACCATCAGCAACTCCGCGCCGCGAAACTTGAAATCCGCGCCGGGCCGCCATGACACCAGCGCGCGTTCGTCCTCGGAATACGGGTAGCGTTGCAAGGCGATTTCGACGCAGCGGGACATCGAGCAGACCACCAGTTCCTGTGCGACGGTGCCCGTAGCCCGGGCATTGACCAGCAGCATGTCGATGATGGCATTGGAGTGGCGGGCTTCGGCATCGATGTGATCGAGCACGTTTTTCAGTGCATCCAGGTGTGCGGTCCGAATGGCGGTGACCGGGAGTCCGTGCTGCAGTGCCAGTCGGTAGGCGTCGATCAGGGTCGGCAGGTACTTGTCAAGACCCGAGGCGCCGGCCCGGATGCCCAGCAAAGGGGTACGCAACTCGTGGGCAATGCTTCCCGCCGTCGCCAGCATGGCCCGTTCCTGTTCGATGCGTATGCGTTCGCTGTCGTAGTTCGATACGGCTCCGGCCACCACGGCGAACAGCGCGATCGCCAGATATTCGTAGTGATTGTAGGCGGTGAATGAAGTTTCGCTGCTCAGTTTGAAGACGATGATGGCCAGGCCCGTACCGAGGACAAAGTGTGCGATCAGGGTGATCCAGTCGAGCAGCAGGATCATGACGAAAACCGCCACCAGGGCCGATCCGACCCAGACATCCGAGCCGTTGTTCTTCAGCAGCATGAAGGTGAAGAAAAACGGCAGCGAGTAGAGCAGGGAGAAATACCAGTAGTACGGCAGGTAAGGCTTCAGCCCTGCGGGCCATCGCCTGCTGAAGACGAGCGGAATGAACAGGGCGGAGCCAATCAGGCGCAGGGTGAGGCTTTCGTAGGGCTGCGGGAAGACGCTGTGCCAGACGTAGTAGTACAGGGGAAACGCGATGATGCCGATAATGGCAAACGCCGTGAGTCGACGTTGAAAATACTCGACATTGCGCAAGGCCGGCTCGAACAGCCGCGCCGCCGCCTGCGTCAGGCTGGACCCGGCCAGCTTCATCGGGCGCCCATTGCGACCGGCGCGTGTTCAAGGCCCGGAGGCGATCTTCTGGTGGTTGTCGACGGCAAAAATGTTGTCATGGTGGCGGCGGTTCGGGACCATGATAGCGAAGATCGCTCCCGGCTATAACTGTAAGAGTTGACAGGTACATGGCATCCCGCTACAAGTGAGGCCAATGCCGCGATCCCCTAGTCCGACCTGAGCGCTGCTCGATGACCGACCACAAACCCAATACCCCACGCCGTGAATCACCGCAGTTGCTGTATGCGGACGGCGCCCACCCGGACTTTTTCCGGGGAGTGGTGCTCGGAGCCCGCAGCCTGGGTTTCGAGCACTGCGGGTACCTGGTCGGCATCCCCGTGCGGGGCGCCGGGTGGCGCTTCGTGATGACCAGCAACTTTCCCCGATCCTGGCAGGAACACTATCTGAGGCAGGGCTACCATGCGATCGATCCGACGATAGAACATGCCAAGACCAGTGTTCTGCCCTTGACCTGGTCCAGCGCCCTGTTCGATCCGGCGCTTGCCAGGGATGCGCGGGCGATTGGCCTGAACCACGGCTGGACTCAGCCGCTGAGGGATGCGAACGGAAAATTCGGCGTGCTGACCCTGGCCCGTAGCCAGGGCGCTATCAGCGTCGAAGAGCAGGAGTCCAAGCGGCCGATGATACGGTGGCTGGCGCAAGTGGTTCATGCCAAGCTGTTTCGCGAGTTCCTCGCCCGGCATCGCAACGAATGCGGCATCCGGCTGACCGAGCGCGAGATCGAAATTCTGCGATTGGCCTCGGAAGGCGGGACTGCGGGCGATATCTCTGCGCTGACCGGCGTCGCCGAACGTACCATCAACTTTCATATCGCCAACGCCATCGCCAAGCTGGGCGCGACCAACAAGACGCATGCCGTAACCCTCGCGATGCGCCTGGGTTTGATCGACTAAAAGTCCCTTCGCCGCGAAGCCTGAAGCACCCTACAAAGTATGCACCCGGTCGCCACGGGCAAAGCCGAGCAAAGGTCCCGGCACGCCGCGCCCCAGTGCGATCACCTTGAACAATTCACCCATTTCGTTGGGTGAGATCAGTACATTCACGGCGCCGCGCGCGCGCAGCTCACCGGCAGCCGCCGTACCACCAGCGCCGACTCCTGGCTCGAGCAATTCGCCTATTCCGCAGTTGATCAGGAAGCTGGCCTGGCTGGTATAGCCCAGCACGTCCAGCCCGGCGTCGAAGCCGGCCTCGGCCACCGCGGTGAAGTCGACATGCGAGGTGATGTCGGACAGGCCGGGAAGCCACAAGGGATCTTGATGCACCCGATGCCGGTAGTGGCAGCGCAGCGTCCCACCGTCACGCAGTGGATGATATAGCTCGTTGCGCGGCAGTCCGTAGTCGATCAGCAGCAGTGCGCCTTTTTCCAGTCGCCGCGCCAGTTCGGTAACCCAGGCTCTGGCCGCGAGGCTGATCTCGCCACGATAGGGCGCAATCACCCCCAACGCTCTTGCTGCCGTCAACAGCGCGCCGGTCGCCGGCCGTTCGCTTGCCACCAGTCGCCCATCCGCCCATCCGACCCCCTGCTCCAGCACGTCGGGCGCCAGCCCTTCATCGGCCCAGCGCACGGCATGGGTCGGCATGGCATCGAGTAATTCGTTGGCCAACAGGCAGCCGGAAAATCGCTCGGGCAGTTGGTCGAGCCATTCCACGCAGCCGGAAAACCGAGGCGCATGTTCGGCCAGGGTCGCTTGCTGGCGCGCCCGCAACTCGCCGGAAAGTTCGAGGATCTGATAACGCTCGGGTGAGCAGCCGAGCGCATCGAGAGCCGGCAGCAGGTCTGCTGCCAGCCGCCCGCTGCCGGCGCCGGCTTCCAGCACCCGCGGCTTTGAGCCCGCGAGGACTTGCGCCACTTGTCGCGCCAGGGCCTGACCGAACAGCGGCGTCAGTTCCGGCGCGGTGAGAAAGTCGCCCTCGCTGCCGAACTTGCGCGAGCCGCCGGAGTAGTAGCCGAGGCCCGGCGCATACAGCGCCAGCTCCATGTAGCGGGCGAAGGACAGCCAGCCGCCGCCGACCGCGATCTCGGCGGCGATGAGGCGTGTCAGCGCTTCGCTGGCGGCGTGCGCATCGGCCGAGGGTTCAGGCAGATCGGTTTGCATCAGGCCGAAGGTGGCCCGATGCCGGCGACGAGCTCGGCCATCTGCAGGGCGTCCGCCGTTTCCTGCTGGCGCAGGCCGGCGACCACGCCGGCGCGGTTTGCCGGCGGCTGGTTCTGGCTGATTTTCCACTTGCCCTTGAGGTCGGTGACGGTGATCTCGATGCCGACGACGGCCGCCAGCATTTTGTCGATGTAGTCGGGCGGCGCGTCGTCAATCTGCCACGGTTCGGCAAAGCCGGCCTCGTGGCGGGTGACCAGAGTTTCGAGCTGCTGACTCAGCCAGGCCGGATCGTCGTACACCCGCATCCGGCCATGGGCGTGCACCACCACGTAGTTCCAGGTCGGCACCGCCTTGCCATGCTCGCGTTTTGTTTCGTACCACGATGGTGTGACATAGGCCTGCGGGCCGTGAAAGATCACCAGCACCGCCGTGTCCGCTGACTGCTGCCAAAGGGAGTTGGCACGCGCGACGTGACCCTGCAAGGCGCCGAACGGACCGGTCTCGGCAGCCAGATGCAAGGGCAGATGATTCGCCGCCAGGCCATCGGCGCCGTGTGTCACCAGCGTGGCGAAAGGATGCTCGCGCATCAGCGCGTGCAGCACCTCGATGCGGGTTTCTTCAAAATGCGCGGGCAGATACATCTCGGGTCAACGTCGCTGGACTCATATCAGCACGCCGCTTTTTTCGCCGCGTTCATAGACGATGTGGGCGCGGCCCACCAGCAGCGTGTCGAGCGTGCCGATCTGCACCACGTCCTTGTTGGAGTAGGGCAGCTTGTGCAGGATATAGCGCAGCGCATTGAGCCGCGCGCGCTTCTTGCAGTCGGACTTGATCACCGTCCACGGCGCATCGGCGGTATCGGTGTGAAAGAACATGGATTCCTTGGCCTTGGTGTACTGGTCCCATTTGTTGAGCGACGCCAGGTCGATCGGCGACAGCTTCCATTGCTTGAGCGGGTGCGATTCACGTTCCTTGAAACGGCGGCGCTGCTCGGGCCGCGACACCGAGAACCAGAACTTGATCAGATGCACGCCGCTACGCACCAGCGTGCGCTCGAATTCCGGCGTCTGGCGCATGAATTCGTCGTACTCGGTATCGGTGCAAAAGCCCATCACGCGCTCGACGCCGGCGCGGTTGTACCAGGAACGGTCGAACAGCGCGATCTCGCCGGCGGTCGGCAGGTGCTGCACGTAGCGCTGGAAATACCATTGGCCGCGCTCGGTTTCGGACGGCTTCTCCAGCGCCACGACATGCGCGCCGCGCGGATTCAGGTGTTCCATGAAGCGCTTGATGGTGCCGCCCTTGCCCGCCGCGTCACGGCCCTCGAACAGGATCACCACCTTCTGCCCGGTTTCCTTGACCCAGGCCTGGAGCTTGAGCAGCTCGACTTGCAGATGATATTTTTGCCGTTCGTAGTTGCGCCGCGTCATCAGGTGGCGATAGGGGTAGCCGCCTTCGCGCCAGTCGGGCGCCAGTTCGTCATCCGGATGTTCGCTGGCGGCCACTTCACGTTGCAGCAGGGCTTGCTTGAGCGCCTGGATATCGTCGGGCGATGCCCCTTCGACCACCGCCTTGAGCGCTTGCGCCAGCTTGGCGCCCTCGCCCGGTTTGGCATGCGAAACAATGTCGCGGACTGCCTCTATCTTTGAATCACGCGCCGCATCCGAGCGGTCCTTGATCACGAACGACGATATGCCTTTGGCCGTGCGCGAAGGTGCCACGTCGCCGGATGCAGGGCGCCGCGGCGCGGGGGCCGCAACAGTTTTGGTCGCCGGCTTGGGCGGAGTCCTGCGCGCCGCCGTGTCTGCCCCGGTCGGGATTGGCGGCTGCGTTGGTTTGGGTGACGTGGCTTTGGCGGCCATTTAGTTCTCCTGGGCGTGCTCCAACAGTTCGTGAATTTCCAGCCAGCGCGATTCCGCTGCCTCGATATTCTGCGCCAACAAGCTCTGGCGCAGGGTGAGGTCGTCGAGCAAGCGGCTGTCCGCGCTGGCGTACAGCGACTGATCGGCGAGGCGGGTTTCCAGCAATTTGAGCTCGCTCTGCCATTCGGCAAGCTGCTGTTCCAGCTTTTCGGATTCCTTCTGCAGCGGTCGCCGTGCCACCGGCACCGACTCTCGCGGCGCCGCTCCGCGCGGCTTGCCGCGCTCCTCCGGCGCAGCGCTTTCCTTGCGTCGCTGGCCTTTTTCGCGCTCGGCGGATTTCTCTTCGGCGCGTGACTTGTTGAGCCACTCGGCATAATCGTCGAGGTCGCCGTCGAAGGGCGTGACCTTGCCGTTCGCCACCAGCCAGAGTTCGTCGCAGGTGGCGCGCAGCAGGTGGCGGTCGTGCGAGACCAGCACCATGCCGGCTTCGGTTTCCTGCAGCGCGATGGTCAGCGCCTCGCGCATTTCGAGGTCGAGGTGGTTGGTCGGCTCGTCCAGCAGCAGCAGGTTGGGTGCGGTGCGGATCATCAGCGCCAGCGCGAGGCGCGTTTTCTCGCCGCCGGAGAAACGGCCGCAGGGCGCATCGACCATGTCGCCGCGAAAATCGAAGCCGCCCAGATAGCCGCGCAAATCCTGTTCGCGGCTGCGCGGCTCCTGGCGGATCATGTGTTTCAGGGGCGATTCGTCGGGGCGCAATTGTTCCATCTGGTGCTGCGCGAAATAGCCGAGTTTGAGATTGCGTCCTTCCTCGCGCACGCCGGTGAAGGGCTTCAGCGAGCCGGCCAGCAGTTTCATCAGCGTGGACTTGCCGGCGCCGTTGCGGCCGAGCAGGCCGATGCGGCTGTCGGGCCGCAGGGTGAAGTTGAGCTTGTCGAAGATCGGCGCCGATGCGTCGTAGCCGACTCTGGCGTTGTCCAGCAGCAGCAGCGGATCGGAGAAGGCAGTCGGTTCGGGAAAACTGAAACTGAAGGGCGTGTCGATGTGTGCCGCAAGGATGTCGCCCATTCTCGCCAGCATCTTGATCCGGCTTTGCGCCTGGCGCGCCTTGGAGGCCTTGGCGCGAAAGCGGTCGATGTAGCTTTGCAGATGCGCAGCCTCGCGCCGCTGCTTGGCTGCCAGCGCCAGGTCGTTGGCCAGCCGCTCGGCGCGGGCGCGTTCGCAGGCCGAATAGTTGCCCGTGAAGAGCTGCATCTTGCCGGCTTCGATGGCCAGGATGTGGCTGGTGATGACGTCGAGAAAATCGCGGTCGTGCGAAATCAGGATCAGCGTGCCGGGATAGCTCTTCAGCCACTCTTCGAGCCAGATGATGGCGTCGAGGTCGAGGTGGTTGGTCGGCTCGTCGAGCAGCAGCAGGTCGGAGCGGCACATCAGGGCGCGCGCCAGGTTCAGGCGCACGCGCCAGCCGCCGGAAAACTCGGCCACCGGGCGCTGGTAGTCCTCGTCGGCGAAGCCGAGGCCATGCATCAGGGCTGCCGCACGGGCGGGCGCCGCGTAACCGTCGATTTCGCCCAGCCGTCCATGCAGCAGGCCGATCTGCTCGCCGGCGTGGTGGTCGTCGTGATGCGCTTCCGCCGCTGCCAGATCGCGCTCGATCTGGCGCAGTTCGATGTCGCCGTCGAGCACGAAGTCGAGCGCGGCATCGGGCAGCGCCGGCGTGTCCTGGGCGACGTGGGCCAGCACCCAGTTCGGCGGGCGTTCCAGGTCGCCGCGGTCGGCGTGCAGTTCGCCGCGCAGGAGGCCGAGGAAGGAGGATTTGCCGCAACCGTTGGCGCCGGTGAGGCCGACTTTCCAGCCCGGATGCAGTTGCAGCGAAGCGCCGGTGACCAGCGCCTCGCCGTTGCGGGAAAAACCAAGATCGCGCAGAAGAATCATAGTAGCCGGATGGGTGAGGCGTTCTCGTGGTGATAGCCGGTGCGGCCTTCATAGCAGGCGGCGATGCGCGCCATGTCGGCGGTCTCGTCACCCGTCAGCTCGATGCTGGCCAGCAGCCCGACTTCGCGCTTGCCGTAATCGACGACGGCCATGATGACCGGAACCCCGGCTGCCAGCGCTATCCGGTAGAAGCCGGATTTCCAGCCGGCCTGCAGACGGCGGGTGCCTTCGGTGGCGATGATCAAATGGAAATGGTCCCTGCGGCGGAATTCACCGGCCACCTGCTCGACGAATCCGGTGCGTTCGCGGCGATTGACGGCGACGCCGCCCAGTGCCCGCATGACCGGACCCCAAATGCCGCGGAACATCGTGTCCTTGCCCACCCATTGCGCGCCAAAGGGCAGGGCGGCGAGCGCCAGCAGCGTCATCGGAAAATCCAGGTTCGAGGTGTGCGGATAGGCGATTACCACGGCCTTGGGGGGCCGCTGCGGCAGATCGAGCAGCTTCCAGCCGAGGAGCTTGAGGACAAAGCGGGCGGGGCCGCGCAGCAGGCTCATTTCGTGTGCGTCGCCAGCCGGAAACGCTTGCGTCCCGGCAGCCGATAGGTCTCGAAGTCGTTGCGGTCGAGGGTCCACACCGTGTGGATGCCGGTACTCATGGCGGCGATCACCAGCGAGGCATCGGCGAGGTCCATCGGTCGGTCGGCATACTTCTCGATCCAGTCGATGGCGCGCACCAGTTCATCGCGACCGAGCGGCAGTAGTTCCAGCCCACCCTTGTCGATCCAGCGATACAGCGGCAGCGTGGCGGCGACCGAGGGCGCCAGATGCGAGAACTCGGTGAGCACGGCCCAGGTCGTGACCAGCCGGCCGCGATAGGCGGCGAGGAAGGACTTGCATTCTTCATGGGCGTTGTCGCGCTTGTCCGCCAGCGCCACCAGTGGACCCGTATCGACCAGCAATGAACTCACGCGGCCGGCTTCTTGCCGTGCTTCTTGCGGATGGCTGCGACGACCCGTTCCTTGGTGCTGCCCGCTTGCCCCTTGCCGGCGCCTTTGCCTGAAACACAGCCGATGAAACCCGCTTCCTGAGCTAGTTCGTAGGGCGTGCGCTCAGTCTCCGTGCCCATAAAGCGCTGTTCCAGCAATTCGACAATCACTTCCGACTTGGTGCGCCTGGCTTCGACGCAATAGGTCGCCAGCGCCTGTTCAACGCGCAACGGAAGACGAACGGTAGTGGTCATGGCGGCAGCTCCTTGAGATCATGGTATTAACTGTAATACAAGGTGCCGAATCTTGCAAGCAAGGCCATCACGCGAGCCCCTGGCTGGTCAGATATTCCTCGTAGCTGCCGCGATAATCGACGATGCTTCGGTCCGGCTTGATGTCGATGATGCGCGTCGCCAGGGACGAAACGAACTCGCGGTCGTGCGAGACGAAAATCAGCGTGCCGGGGTATTTTTCCAGCGCGGTGTTGAGCGATTCGATCGATTCCATGTCGAGATGGTTGGTCGGCTCGTCCATCAGCAGCACGTTGTTCCGCAGCAGCATCAGTTTGCCGAACAGCATCCGTCCCTGCTCGCCGCCGGAAATCACATTCACCGGCTTCTTCGCCTCGTCGCCGGAGAACAGCAGCCGCCCCAGCGTGCCGCGCACCAGGGTTTCGACGTCGCCGCCGTCGTAACCGCCGGCGCGCACCCACTGCACAATCCATTCGGTGAGAGGCGTCTTGTCGGCGAAGTCGGTTGCATGATCCTGGGCGAAAACGCCGGGACGGGCTTTCTCGGCCCATTTCACCTTGCCGCCCAGAGGTGTGAGGCCCCCAAGTTTTTCGCCTGCCAGCAGGCGCAGCAAGGTCGTCTTGCCGACGCCGTTCTCGCCGATGATGGCGACCTTGTCGCCGGCCTCGATGCTCATCGACAGCGACTTGATGATCGGCACCTTGGGCTCGTAGCCGAAACCGAGCTTTTCAATTTCGCAGGCCAGGCGGTGCAGCTTTTCCTTTTCGTCATAGTCGAAGCGGATCCACGGATACTGGCGCGACGAAGGCTTGATGTCTTCCGGCCGGATCTTCTCGATCAGCTTGAGGCGGCTGGTGGCCTGGCGCGCCTTGGACTTGTTGGCCGAGAAACGGCGGACGAAGCCCTGCAGGTCGGCGACGCGTTCCTTGGCCTTGGTGTTGGCCGACACCTGGCGCTCGCGCGCCACGGTCGAGGCTTCCATGAAATCGTCGTAATTGCCCCCATAGACCTTGATCGTGCCGTAGTCCAGGTCGGCCATGTGGGTGCACACCTGGTTGAGGAAATGGCGATCGTGCGAGATGATGATCATTGTCGACTCGCGCTCGTTGAGGATGTCCTCCAGCCAGCGGATGGTGTTGATGTCCAGGTTGTTGGTCGGCTCGTCGAGCAGCAGGATGTCGGGGTTGGCGAACAGCGCCTGCACCAGCAGCACGCGCAGCTTCCAGCCCGGCGCCACTTCGCTCATCGGCCCGTTGTGCTTTTCGATTGGAATGCCGGCGCCCAGCAGCAATTCGCCGGCGCGCGATTCGGCCGTGTAGCCGTCGTACTCGGCGAAATGCGACTCCAGGTTGGCGGCGCGCATGTAGTCGTCTTCGGTGGCGTCGGGATTGGCGTAGATCGCGTCGCGCTCGGACATGCAGGCCCACATGTCGGCGTGGCCCATCATCACCACGTCGAGCACGCGCACATGCTCGTAGCCGAACTGGTCCTGCTTGAGGTAGGCCATGCGCTCGCCGGGGTCGAGCGAAACATTGCCGGCGGAGGACTCCAGCACGCCGGCCAGGATCTTCATGAACGTGGTCTTGCCCGAACCGTTGGCGCCGATCAGGCCGTAGCGGTTGCCTTCGCCGAACTTGACCGAGACATTTTCGAAAAGCGGCTTGGCGCCGAACTGAATGGTGACGTTTGATGCGACGAGCATGGGGATGCAACCGGAAAGGGGGCCGGGGGAATTCGGCGAGGGCCGTATTCTATCGCCCCAGCAGGCGCATCACCGATACCGTCTCAGCGCTTGCAGGGCCATCGCATACGCAGGTGTCGTAAACCCTGACGAAAAGGCGTTAACAGACAATGGGTTATGACAGGGGCTTGTAAACCCGGTTGAAATCGCGTCTACTCTCGACTTTTGTCGAGGCTGGAAATGACGCTGACTGA
>JAPLQZ010000066.1 GCA_026399415.1 Rhodocyclales bacterium
CTCCGGCTCCATCTGCATCGGCACATCCTTCATGGAATGCACGGCGAGATCGGCGCTGCCGTCGAGCAGGGCAGCTTCGAGCTCCTTGACAAACAGCCCCTTGCCGCCGACTTTGGACAGCGGCCGATCGAGAATCTGGTCACCGCGCGTGGTCATGCCGAGCAACTCGACACGACAGGCCGGATACAGTCGCTGCAGCAGGTCTCGCACGTGTTCGGCCTGCCACAGGGCGAGCCGGGATTCGCGCGTGGCGATGACGATGCGTTCAGGTTGGACTCCGGGGAAAGGTACTGGACTCACTGGGCGGCCGATCAATGGAGAAGGAAATTCGCCGCCGATTTTATCAGCCTGCGACTTTTTCCGCGCAGGACAGCAAAAGGCCGCCCGCAGGCGGCCGGCGATTCAGCAGTCAAGAATATCAGCCGGCGCTCGGACGCGCGAGCGACGCGCTCTCGACCCAGCGCTTGATGCGGGATGATGGTCGGCTTGTTATTGAGCCAAGCCTGCATCACCAGGCATTTTCCGGCTTCGTTGATGTAACCGGTCTTGGACAGGCCGATCTCCCATGTCGGGTTCTTCACCAGGGTGTTGGTGTTGCGGAACTGCTGCGGCCGTCCGGCGATACTGAATTCGCCCGCCGACGTTGTCGAAAACTCTCGTATCAGAGGGTAGCGATGTGCGGCATCAACCATTTTTGCCAGGTCGCGCGGGCTCGATACGTTGGCGGCAGTCAATCCCGTCGGGTCCTGAAACCGCGTATCGACCAGACCCAGAGCCTGCGCCTTCTGGTTCATGGCGGCAACAAAAGCTTCCCGACCGCCGGAATAGTGGCGTGACAACGCGGCGGCAGCGCGATTTTCCGACGACATCAAGGCCAGGCGAAGCATTTCCTCGCGCGCCAGATGAGTGCCAACCTTGAGCCGGGAGCGCGTCCCCTTGACGATATCGACATCCTCTTCGCCGATAGCCAGGGTCTCGGTGAGATCGGGTGTCGCGTCGAGCACTACCATCGCGGTCATCAGTTTGGTAATCGACGCGATCGGCAAGACGACGCCGGGATTCTTCTCAAACAGGACTTCGCCCGTAGCCTGATCCAGCACCAAGGCAGCGGATGACTGCAAGGCCAGATGCCGGGCGTCATCCAGGGATGCGCTGTGGTGGACTGATTTGGCGCGCGCCATCTTCCTGGACGTGATCTGCACCACTACGCGCGGCGCCTTCTTTTTTGCAGCCACGGCTTTCTTCTTGGTCGCTGCCTCGACGTCAGTTGGCGTACTGCCAGCGCCGACTATTGCAGCCGCCAACAACATCAATAGTGCTTTCTTCATGGAGTTACCCCTCCTGCGACCGAAACATTCTAGCAGAGGATATCCCCTCTGCTACAGGGAGTATCGGCAGTTTTCTATGCAAATAAAGGAGTTGAGCCCCTAGCTTCAACAATAACATTAACTCAAGCCAAGAAACCGGCGCACTTCATCCCGACGCGCAACAGTATCTGCGTAGCCCAGATCGATCAAGGCCCTGGTATAGGGCCGCTCGAACAGCAGATAGCTGGTGAGTGCGCCACCGTTTTGATTCATGGCACCGATACCACGCAACATGACCCGCACCGGCCATGGCAAGGCATTCGCATGGCTCGCAGCGAGGTGGTCAAGGCGCTGCGACGGTGCGATGGTCAGCACTTCTATGGGACGCAGACTGGTCCCCCTCACGTGGCGAACGTCCTCCGGGATCAGCGACAGCGTCTTGTTGATACGGCTCATTCGCTCCAGATCGACCGACATGCTGTCGAGAAAAATACTCGACAACGCGTGCCCGGCGATTTGCGCCAGTGAGGGATAGACCTCCGCATGCGGTCTCGCGGTTTCGTCGGCCATGCGACCGGCGCCGACCACCAGGATCTTGTCGGCGCCGAGATGGATCGCCGGCGAAACCGGCGCAACCTGCCGCATGGAACCGTCGCCAAACCATTCGCGGTTGATATGCACCGCGGGAAAAATGAACGGGATGGCGCTGGATGCCATCAAATGATCGACTGTGATCTCGCCCGGCGCGCCTACTCGCTGGCTGCGACGCCACGCTTCGATACCGGGCCGTCCCTGAAAAAAACTGACACTCTGTCCGCTTGAATAGCCGGAACAGGTGATGCTGACCGAATGCAGGGAACCGCGTTCAATGGCTTGCGCGATACGGTTGAAGTCGAGACTGCTTCTCAACAACTCGCGCAACGGCGAATTATCAAGCAGCGACCGCGGGGAATGCCGCGTCAGCCAGCCAAACGCCAGTGTCGACACCCAGCGTGCGCCGGAGATACCCATGCTCGCCGCATCGGCACGATAAACCTGGCGAGCACTGAAGTTTTCCCAGACCTTCAGCAGGCCATCCACGCCGGCCCCAAAATCCTCGGCCGACACGGCCATCGACGCGGCGTTGAGCGCGCCCGCCGATGTCCCGCACAGAATCGGAAACGGATTGCGGTTCGGCTCCGGCAATAGCTCGCGAATCGCCTTCAGCACGCCGACCTGATAGCCGGCGCGCGCACCGCCGCCTGTCAGGATCAGGGCGGTGCGGGATTCCCCCGTCATAAGAAAATCAAGTGCCGCTCCTGGCCTGTTGCTGGGTCTCCACCGACAACAAGGCGGTCACATTGACGATGCGCCTCACGGTCGCGGTAGGCGTCAGGATATGCACCGGACGCGCCGCGCCGAGCAGCAACGGACCCACCGTCAGTCCGTCGCCCGCCGTGGTCTTGATCAGGTTGAAAGCGATATTGGCGGCGTCCAGCGTCGGCATGATCAGCAGGTTGGCCTGGCCCTTGAGCGTTGAGTCGGGATATACCTGCCGCCGGATATTTTCTGACAGGGCGGCATCGCCGTGCATCTCGCCGTCGACTTCCAGCTGCGGGGCAACTCTGCGCAAAATCTCCAGCGCGCGGCGCATCTTGATCGCCGTCGGCGTGTCCTCGGTGCCGAAGCTCGAATGCGACAGCAGCGCCGCCTTGGGTACCAGACCAAAGCGCGCGACCTCGTCGGCGGCGAGCAGAGTCATCTCGGCGAGTTGCTCGGCCGTCGGATCGTAATTTACGTAGGTATCGCCGATGAACAAGGTGCGGCGCGGCAGGATCAGCATGTTCATGGCGTAGAAATGTTCGATTCCCGGCTTGCGGCCAATCACCCTGTCGATGTAGCGCAGATGCAGCGAATGCTTGCCGTAGGTGCCGCAGACCAGTGCATCGGCATAATTGTGCCGCACCAGCATGGCGCCGATCAGCGTGGTGCGCCTTCTCACCTCCAGCTTGGCGTACTCGACGCTGACACCCTTGCGCGACATCAGTTCGTAGTAGTCCTGCCAGAGTTCCTTGAAGCGCGGATCGGAATCCGGGCTGATCAGTTCGAAATGCTCCCCGGCGCGAATCCGCAGACCATAACGGGTGATGCTCTTCTCCACCACCTCGGGCCGGCCGATCAGTATCGGCCGCGCCAGGCTCTCGTCACATACCGTCTGCACCGCGCGCAGGACGCGTTCGTCCTCGCCTTCGCAGAACACCACGCGCGCCGGATTCTTCTTGGCGGCGGCGAACACCGGGCGCATCAGCAGACCGGTGGAATAGACGAAGTCGTTCAGCTGGTTGGCATAGGCATCCATGTCGGCAATCGGCCGCGTGGCAACGCCGGAATCCATCGCGGCCTGAGCCACCGCCGGAGCAACCTTGATGATGAGGCGGGGATCGAAAGGCTTTGGAATCAGGTATTCGGGACCGAAGGAAAGATCCTCCGTGCCGTAGGCAGCCGTCACTACCTCCGACTGTTCGGCGTGCGCCAGTTCTGCAATCGCCCGCACCGCGGCCACTTTCATCGCCTCGTTGATCGTCGTCGCACCGACATCCAGCGCGCCTCTGAACATGTAGGGAAAACACAGGACGTTGTTGACCTGATTCGGATAGTCCGAACGGCCGGTGCCGATGATGGCGTCCGGACGCACGGCCTTGGCTTCTTCCGGCCGGATTTCGGGATCGGGATTGGCCATGGCAAGAATCAATGGATCGCGCGCCATGGTCTTGACCATCTCCGGCTTCAGCACGCCCGCCGTGGACAAGCCCATGAAAACATCGGCGCCATGCATTGCGTCACCCAGGGACCGCGCATCGGTCGCCTGGGCATAGCGCGCCTTGGACGGATCGAGGCCTTCGCGTCCGGTGTGAATCACGCCCTTGCTATCGACCGCAATCACATTCTTCGGATCGAGACCGAGGCTGACCAGCAGATCGAGGCAGGCAATCGCCGCCGCCCCCGCCCCCGAGCAGACCAGCTTGACCTTGGCAATGTCCTTGTTGACGACACGCATGCCGTTCAGCACCGCGGCACTGGCGATAATCGCAGTGCCGTGCTGGTCGTCGTGGAAAACCGGGATCTTCATCCGTTCGCGCAGTTTTGACTCGACATAAAAGCACTCGGGCGCTTTGATGTCTTCCAGGTTGATGCCGCCAAAGGTCGGCTCCAGGGACGCGATGATGTCAACCAGTTTGTCCGGGTCGTTCTCGGCGATTTCGATGTCGAATACGTCGACGCCGGCGAACTTCTTGAACAGCACGCCCTTGCCTTCCATCACCGGCTTGCCTGCCAGGGGCCCGATGTTGCCCAACCCCAGCACGGCGGTTCCATTGCTGACGACCGCCACCAGATTGGCGCGCGAGGTGTACAAGGCCGCCGTGGACGGATCGCGCACGATCTCGTCGCACGCGGCGGCGACTCCCGGCGAATAGGCCAGCGACAGGTCTGTCTGGCTGGTCAGTGCCTTGGTCGGGGTGACGGCGATCTTGCCGGGTTTGGGATAGCGGTGATATTCCAGTGCTTCGGCGCGAATACGTTCATCCATGGTAAGCATCTCCTTTGTGCGTAACCGGTAATTGTATCGCCGTGTCGCCAGCGCCGACTTTCACAAAGCGAAAATTTGCCCGGCTATTCCCGCAGGTGCCCACGAATCAGGCGGCTTCCAACAACAACCGGGCAGCCCATTGTGGGACAATCAACTAGTCGAACTGGCTTCGCGACCCGGGCCACGCGCCCGGCCACGGAGCGGCAAAAGACCCGTCGATCGCACCCTGCCATCACCCGGCCGATCGGTGCAAACCAAGAACAGAGTGGAGATGCCCCCATCATGCCCCAGCCCAGCCCTATTCAAAGCCCCGCCTACGTCAGGCACGCCAGGCTGACCGCCTGGGTCGCCGAGGTGGCGGCACTCACCGAGCCCGACAGCATCGTCTGGTGTGACGGCTCGCAGGAAGAAGCCGATCGTCTCTTTGCCCGGATGGTCGCATCCGGCAGCCTGACCAGGCTCAACCCGGCGAAGCGCAAGAATTCCTACCTTGCCTTGTCGGATCCGTCCGATGTCGCCCGCGTCGAAGACCGCACCTACGTCTGCACCTCCGACCCGGAAGATGCCGGCCCCAACAACAACTGGGAACATCCCGAGAAAATGAAGGAGACCCTGCGCGGTCTTTTCAAGGGATGCATGCGCGGGCGCACCCTGTACGTGATTCCCTTTTCGATGGGGCCCATCGGTTCGCCGATTGCCCACATCGGCATCGAACTTTCCGACAGCCCCTATGTGGTGGTCAGCATGCGCATCATGGCCCGCATGGGGCGTGCGGTGATCGATCAACTCGGCAGCGATGGCGTTTTCGTTCCTTGCCTGCACAGCGTCGGCCACCCGCTGGAGGCGGGTCAGGCCGATGTCAAATGGCCGTGCAACAAAACCAAGTACATCTGCCATTTCCCGGAGACCCGCGAGATCTGGTCGTTCGGCTCAGGCTACGGAGGCAACGCGCTGCTGGGCAAAAAGTGCTTTGCCTTGCGCATCGCGTCGACCATGGCCCGCGACGAAGGATGGCTCGCCGAGCACATGCTGATTCTCGGCGTTGAATCTCCCGCAGGCGAGAAGACCTACGTCGCCGCCGCCTTTCCTTCGGCCTGCGGCAAGACCAACTTCGCCATGCTGATTCCGCCCGAAGGCCTGGATGGCTGGAAGGTAACTACTGTCGGCGACGACATCGCCTGGATCAAGCCGGGCCAGGATGGCCGCCTCTACGCCATCAACCCGGAAGCCGGCTTTTTCGGCGTCGCCCCCGGCACCAGCGAGAAGACCAATTTCAACGCCATGGCGACACTGAGGGAAAACGTCATCTTCACCAACGTCGCCCTGACCGATGATGGTGATGTCTGGTGGGAAGGCATGAGCAAGGAACCGCCCGCGCACTGCATCGACTGGCAGGGCCAGGACTGGACTCCGCAAACCGGCAAGGAAAGCGGACGCAAGGCGGCTCACCCCAACTCGCGCTTCGCCGCACCCGCCAGTCAGTGTCCGGTGATCGACCCGGAGTGGGAAAACCCTGAAGGCGTGCCGATCTCGGCATTCATTTTCGGCGGCCGCCGGGCGACTACCGTACCGCTGGTATTCGAAGCCTTCAACTGGAACTATGGCGTCTACATGGCGGCGACGATGGGCTCGGAAACCACGGCCGCCGTCATGGGCGCGCAGGGCGTCTTGCGCCGGGACCCGTTTGCCATGCTGCCTTTCTGCGGTTACCACATGGGCGACTACTTCAACCACTGGTTGCGCATCGGCCATCAGGTGGCGCATGCACCACACATCTTTACGGTGAACTGGTTCCGCCAGGACCAGGAAGGCAACTTCATGTGGCCGGGTTTTGGCGACAACATGCGTGTGTTGAAATGGATCGTCGGTCGCTGCAGCGGCCAGGCTGATGCGAAGCAAACCGCGCTGGGCTGGGTACCCCGTTTCGAGGATATCGACTGGAGCGGCAGCGAGGCAGTGACCAGAGAGCAGTTTGAGCATCTCATGTCGATCGACACTGCATCCTGGCGCGAAGAACTCAAACTGCACGCCGAGTGGTTCGACAAACTCAAGAGTCGTATGCCGCGTTCGCTGACCCTCAAACGCGAACTGTTCGAACTTGCGCTCCTGGATTAGGAGTCGGCGCCGGCATTACGCCGAGGAAGGAAGCGGCAGCCCTCTGCGAAGCAAGGCGGCCGCCCGCTAGTGGAGGACTGAATGAACATCGCTGCGCGGATGGCGCAAATCGCGCCATTTCATGTCATGGAGTTGATGGCCCGTGCCCAGGCGCTTGAAGCTGAAGGCAGGTCGATCATTCACCTGGAAGTTGGTGAGCCCGACTTCACCACAGCCGAGCCAATTCTCGAAGCAGCCCGGCGCTTCCTCTCCGGCGGACATGTGCATTACACCGCCGCACTGGGCCTCAGCCAACTGCGGGAAGCAATCAGCGGCTTCTACCACACGCGTTACGGACTTGATATACCGGCCGCACGAATCGTGGTCACGGCCGGTGCGTCGGGCGCGCTGCTGCTCGCACTCGGCGTGCTGGTGGATCCTGGCGACGAATGGCTGCTGCCCGATCCCGGTTATCCCTGCAACAGGCATTTGGTACGCCTGCTCGAAGGCAAGCCGGTTTCGCTCCCGGTAGAGGCCGTATCAAACTACCAGCCCACATCAGAACAGATTGCTGCGTCATGGACTGACAGAACACGCGGGCTGCTGGTGGCCTCCCCGGCCAATCCGACCGGGACCCTGCTCCACCCGGACACCATGGCGGCGCTGGCCAGAACCGTCGCGGCGAGGGCCGGCACCCTTCTGGTCGATGAGATCTATCACGGGCTTACCTATGGCGTCGACGCGTGCTCGGCGCTGGCGATCAGCGACGAGGTGTTTGTCATCAACAGTTTCTCCAAGTACTTCGGCATGACAGGCTGGCGACTGGGTTGGCTGGTTGCGCCGCAACGCTATGTGCGCGAGATCGAAAAGCTCGCGCAAAACCTCTACATCGCGCCGTCGACAGTTGCCCAACATGCCGCGCTGGCTGCCTTTCAGCCTGAAACCATGAGCATCCTCGAAGCCCGCCGCCACGAATTTTCCTTGCGCCGGGATATTCTCCTGCCCGGCCTGCGCACACTCGGCTTCAAGATCACGGCCGAACCGTGCGGTGCGTTTTATGTCTATGCCGACTGCAGCGGACTCGCCGACGAAAGCTTCGACCTTTGTCAGGAACTGCTCACGGAGGCAGGAGTGGCGGCGACACCGGGAGTCGACTTCGGCAGCAACGCGCCTCAGCGCCACATTCGCTTTGCCTACACTGTCGAGCGGAGTCAGATCGAGCAAGGCCTCGCCCGCATGGCGGAGTTTCTGAGTTCCAGATAAAAGAAAGCGCGTGCTGAATTAACAGCACGCGCTTGCTATCCACTGAGCGCCGCGATCAGTCCCGCAGGACTAGACGCAGGCCGATGCTACCGTCAGGGACGGGAACCGGTGGGAAACGGCCAAGCCGCTGCTGGATTCAGCGACGACTTGATACCGGGAGCGGCAGCAGTTGAAGGCGCTGCGGCAGCAGCGGGCTTCGCGGCCGGCTTTGCAGCAGCCTTCTTCGGCGCAGCCTTCTTGGCAGCAGGCTTCTTCGCAGCAGCCTTCTTTGGTGCGGCCTTCTTCGCAGCAGGCTTCTTCGCAGCGGCCTTCTTAGCAGCAGGCTTCTTCGCAGCAGCCTTCTTCGGTGCAGCCTTCTTGGCAGCAGGCTTCTTCGCAGCAGCCTTCTTCGGTGCAGCCTTCTTGGCAGCAGGCTTCTTTGCAGCAGCCTTCTTCGGTGCAGCCTTCTTAGCAGCAGGCTTCTTTGCAGCAGCCTTCTTCGGTGCAGCCTTCTTAGCAGCAGGCTTCTTTGCAGCGGCCTTCTTTGGTGCGGCCTTCTTCGCAGCGGGCTTCTTGGCAGCAGCCTTCTTCGGCGCGGCCTTCTTCGCAGCGGGCTTGGCAGCCGCCTTCTTTACAGCCGGCTTTTTGACAGCTGGCTTCTTCGGGGCCGCAGACTTCTTAGCGGCGGGCTTCTTGGCTTTCTTCGCAATCGCCATGTTGAACCTCCTTAACAATTTAACAGGAAAGAACCACCACTACTTCTACTGAAACCCGTCTGGGTTAGCACGGATTATCCAACGCTCCGATGCAATCGAAAGCGACGAATTCCTCACGTTTATCCGCCCATCACTTCGTTTTGAAACCGACAATGACAAACGCACAAACAATCAATCATCATATTTCACCAACTGCAATGCCGCGCATTGCCGGTCTGGCACACGGCGGCACGGGTCTCGAAGCAACTCGTCTGTCGCACAAGACTCGGCATCGCGCAGGAGACTGTCCCGAGACAGGGAGCGGCGCGAAGGTCGGACGCGCGAACCGCCGTCCAGCGCATCAGCGCGACGAGTAATCGTGTGAATCAGGGGTGCGAACGAAATGCAGAAGAAAGAATGCAGACCGGTATCCGTGGCCAGATAATTTGAAGACGGTTGGGCGGACCAGTTGAGGTCGGTTGAGTCGGCGCCCAAGGCATCCTGCATTCAGATCTCCCGTCTTTGTCTCTATGAAGCCGGTGATGTTCGGGACGCTAGAGCAGCAAGTCAGTTTGGTCCCTTCTGCACAACGACCTACTATATCTAGTAGGTAATCGACTGTTCGGCACTAATTGTAGTGGTTGACTTTTTTTTCTGCAAGAGTTTTCTGATGTTGACGCGAAAATTTTCGTTGCAGCCTTGCGACAGTCAACCACTTGCGTCGTGCACCCGGTGCCAATCGAAGTACGGGCCAGGATCAGTCTTGCGTCCCGGCGCGATATCGCGGTGACCGACCACCGCTTCAATCAAGTAGCGGCGATGTAGTTCAGCGAGCAGATGGTTGAGGGTCAGGTACTGGGCAGTCTCAAATGGAAGCCGGTCACAGCCCTCGAGTTCGATGCCGATGGAAAAGTTGTTGCAGTCGTCTCGTCCCATCCAGTTCGAAACGCCGGCATGCCACGCCCGCCGCGAGCAGGCGACGAACTGGATCAGTTCGCCGTCACGACGGATCAGGAAGTGGGCCGAAACCCGCAGGCCCTGTATTTCACGGAAATAGGGGTGTGCCGCCGGATCAAGGCAATTGGTAAACAGCTGGAGGATTTCGGGCCCGCCGAATTCGTCCGGCGGCAGACTGATGGCGTGGATGACGACCAGTCGAACCGATTCATCTGCAGGCCGCTCATCACAGTTCGGCGAAGGCACCTGACGCGCAAAGGACAACCAGTCGGGCTCGCCCCTCCCGTCCTGCGCCTGGCTCACTCGTTCATTCCCAGTCGCGCCATGCGATAGCGCAAGGAGCGGAACGTGACGCCCAGCAGCCTTGCGGCAGCGGTGCGATTGTTGTTCGAGCGCTTCAGGGCGTCGAGAATGGTCTGACGCTCAACCTGATCGAGGTGATCCTGCAGGGGGCCGCCCACCGCGGCGGCGGCAGTGCCGGACAGCTGGGACGGCGCCAGATTCAGGTCGGCAACATCAATCCGGTCGCCGGCGAACAACGCCAGCGCCCGCTCCAGAACATTCTCGAGTTCGCGCACATTGCCGGGGAAGGGATGGCTTTGCAACGCCTCAAGAGCAGGAGCGGTCAGCGGCGGCGGCGCCAGATCGGCTGCCCGCGCCAACCGGTCCAGAACATGCCGTGCCAACATCGGAATATCTTCGCGACATTCCCGCAAGGCCGGCATCCGCAATTCGATGACATTGAGCCGATAGAACAAATCCTGCCGGAACCGGCCCTGCTCGACCAATAGTTTGAGATCCTGATGCGTGGCGCAGATGACGCGCACATCGACCGCCTCTTCGCCGGTTGCGCCCACCTTGCGTACCCGCTTTTCCTGAATCGCCCGCAACAGCTTGACCTGCATCGTCAGCGGCAGTTCCGCCACCTCATCAAGAAACAGGGTGCCGCCATCGGCCACATGAAAGAAGCCTTCACGATCATCGGCAGCGCCGGTAAATGCTCCCTTGCGGTAACCGAAGAACTCGCTCTCCATCAGGTTTTCCGGGATTGCGCCGCAGTTGACCGGTACAAAGGCACGCTCGCGGCGGGCTCCCAGCGTGTGGATCAGCCGTGCCGCCAGTTCCTTGCCGCTCCCCGATTCGCCCGTGACATGAACCGGCGCCTGGCTTCTCGCCACGCGGTCGATCAGTCGGCGCACCTGTTCTATTGGCGGCGACGCGCCGAGCAGTCCCGACTTGCCGCCCACGTCGCCTGTCGGATCGGGACAGGGCAATTCCAGCGCCGCCTTGACCATGGCTCGCAACTGATCGAGCGACACCGGTTTGGCGATGTAGTCAAAAGCCCCTGCCTTGAGTGCGGACACCGCATTCTCGGCACTGCCATGCGCGGTAATCACCGCCACCGGCAAGTCGGCCACCGTGTCGGCGATGTGGCGCACCAGTTCCAGGCCCTCGCCGTCCGGCAGGCGCATGTCGGTCAGACATAGCTGGTAGCGCTGACTGGCCAGCATGCGGCGCGCCTCGGCGAGAGATCCCACACAATCCGCCAGCAGTCCCATGCGCGCCAGGGTCAGGTCGAGCAACTCGCGGATGTCCGCTTCGTCATCGACGACCAGGACGCGCTTGGCTTCGCCACTGCTGCGTGTACGGCGTTCGTTCTTCAGCGACATACGAATCCTTCGGCGGTGATCTGGAAACGGGCGCCCGGTCCGTCATCCAGCAACTCGAGATGGGCGCCACTCGCCTCGCACAGCTCCCGCGCAATGTAGAGACCCAACCCGGTACCCGCGCCGTGTGTCGTAAAAAAAGGCTCGAACACCTGATTGCGCTGGACCTCGTCGACGCCCGGACCGTCGTCGATGATATGCAATTCGACACGATTCGCCGTGGCCGCCGCCCTCGCCTCGAGTCGCACCGCACCGTCCGCCACACTGGCATGGCGCAGTGCGTTCCCCAGAAGATTCCACAACACGCGATACAGGTGGCCACGATCAAAACGCAGCTCGACATCACCCTCGCCGACATGTACGCGCCGGCCTGCCGATGCGTCGTGCAAGGTCAGTTCCTCCAGAAATCCGGAAAGGAAGGCCCGCCAGCGGAGCGTTTCCGGTTGTGCGCGATCGCGGCGACCGAGTTCCAGCACCTCGGTCACGAGCCGGTTGAGACGGCCTGTATTGTCATGAATGATGCGGGCGAGGCGCTGATGCAGCGGATCGGTATCCTCCTCGGCCAGCAGTTCCGCTGCATGGCTGATGGCCGCCAGCGGATTGCGGATTTCGTGAGCCATGTTGGCGGTGAGCCGTCCAAGTGCGGCAAGTTTCAGCTGCTGCGCCTGGGACTGTACCCGCTCCATGTCTTCCAGATAAATCAGCGCATGTCCCGTAGACTCGGCCGCAGGCAGATAGCGCACGCGCAGCAGGCGCCCGATTTCCTGCGGGAGCATTTCCACCATTTCGAGCGACTGCGTGCTCCACGCCCGGTAGCGATCAGCCAGCCTGCGGGAAAATGTCGCCAGTTCGGCGCCATCCGATGCCTGTACGCCTAGCAATGCTTCTGCGCGCGGATTGAGCAGTCGCACCCGGCCGTCGCCATCAACCACCAGCACACCATCTTCCATATCGCGAATGATCCGCTCGCTGATCCGCAACTGATCATTCAGTTCCCGCCCCCGCTCCCGCGCCAGGGTTTCATTGGCCACCACCCGCCGCGCCAGCAACCGGGTGATGATCGCCGTGGCGAAGAAGGCGATGCTGATGATCCCGGTACGCACAAAGTCCGCCGGGTTGGCTTCCAGGGTCAGGGCACGCCAGCTTTCCTCCAGCAGCATCGCCACCGAGGCCAGCGCAGCGTAGAACAGGGCCATTCGCCCCTGCCCGACCAACGCGGCGCCGGCAACCACCACCAACAAGAGGACCGCGATTCCGCTCTTTTGTCCGCCGCTGGCAAACATCATCAGCGTCAATGCCGCAATGTCGACCGCCACTTGCACAGAAAGCTGAAGATTGAAGCGACGCGGTCTGCGCAGTAATGCAACAAGAAACACAATGGCAAGCAGGAGGTAGACCGGAGCGACACGGCCAAACAAGCGGGCATCCTGCGTGCCAAGACTGATCGTATCTCCAAACACGATCGCCGCGACCAGAAACAGCAAGGCGATCGACAAGCGATACACCGAAAAGTAGCGCAGCGAGCGCCAGAAGGATTCGATTGCGTCGGTTTCCTGCGGCGCAATCGTCGGCACGCTCAAGACCGGACTCCCAGGCGTCGATGATCTTCGCAGCAATAGTCGCGCTCGCCTTCGCTCAAAGACTCGGTGCGGGGAAAATGCACCCCGCAATGAGCGCATTGCGTCATGGGCTCGGGCATGCCGGTCGCGGGCGGCGGCTTGCTGCGCCTGTTTGATGCGCGCACCAGCCAATAGATCACGGCGAGCACAACGATGAAGAGGAAAAACTTCGCCACGGCCGTCAGCCTCCCGCAGCTTGAAAAAGTTGGTCGGGGCGAGAGGATTCGAACCTCCGACTCCTGCGTCCCGAACGCAGTACTCTACCAGGCTGAGCTACGCCCCGACGGCAAGTTGGTGGCAGGGAGTGACATTGCGGGAACGGGCTTGAATCGGCCCGAGAGGTCATCCATTGCGGCGGTCAGAAACTTCGTTGCACCGCAAAGTCCGCCAATTGTAGCAGCGTTTCCCTGAACTTTGAATCCGGCAGCGGCGCCAGGGCAGCCTTGGCCCGCTCGGCCTCTTCGACGCCATGTCGACGCGCAACGTCAAGAGCGCCACTGGAACGCACGGCCGCCAGTACTTCGGCGAAGCTGTCAGCGCTGGCATTTTCAATCGCGGCGCGTACCAAAGCCGCCTGCTGCGGGCTGCCATGCTGGATGACGTGGATCAAGGGCAGGGTCGGCTTGCCCTCGGCCAGATCGTCGCCAAGATGCTTGCCGGTTTCCGCCTCGTGTCCCGAGTAGTCGAGCACGTCATCAATCAACTGAAACGCCGTGCCGATGTGCGTGCCATAGGCCGCCATCGCCTCCTCGATATCCGGACTGGCGTTGCCGAGAATGGCGCCGAGCCGCCCGGCGGCTTCGAACAGCTTGGCGGTCTTGTAGCGAATCACCCGCAGATAGGCATCCACCTCGATATCCGCGTTGCGGCAGTTCATCAGTTGCAGCACTTCACCCTCGGCGATGATGTTGGTCGCATCAGCCAGCACCTGCATCACACGCATGCTGCCGACACCGACCATTATCTGGAAGGCGCGCGAATACAAAAAATCACCCACCAGCACGCTGGCCGGGTTGCCGAACACCGCGTTGGCGGTATCGCGGCCACGACGCAGCGACGACTCATCGACGACATCATCGTGCAACAGCGTTGCCGTGTGAATGAACTCGACCACTGCCGCCAGATCGTGATGGAAGGTTCCCGAATAGCCACAGGCGTTGGCCGAAAGCAGCACCAGCGCCGGACGCATGCGCTTGCCGCCGGCAGAGATGATGTATTCGGCGACCTGGCGAACCAGCACCACGTCCGAATGCAGCCGTGCGCGAACGACGGCGTCAACCGCGATCATGTCGGCGTCTATGGGGGCATACAATCCGGCTAAGTCCACGGCGGGTGTCAAATGTGGAAGCAAAGGCGCGATGTTAGGCGGCACATCTGTCGGCGTCAACGAAACTGCGCAGTGGTCTCCTGCCTGACCCGCTGCCATTCCATCCAAAAAACAGGATTGATTCCCGCTCCTTCATTGCCCGCGGAACTTGAGCAGAGCCTTCAGCTGCGGCCACTGCCGGCGACTCACCGGCAAGCGCTCCGCAGTTCCGTCGAGAATAACTTGCCAGCGCGCCTCCGCGTCGCCTTCGTCGGCCGTCCGCTCGACTCCTGTAACAGCGGCTCGAGCCACCAGGCAACTGCGATGAACGCGCAGGAAACGCTCGCTGAATTCCGCCTCAAGGTGCACCAGGGACTCTTCCAGCAGATACTCGCGCTGCGCGGTGCGCGCGGTGACGTACTTTTGTTCCGCCTTGAGGTAGAGAATTTCCGCCATGGGCACCAGAAGAATCCGGCCGCGCTCGAGACACGACAGATTTTGCCGTACCGCCAGCGCCGACTGTTCAAGCCGGACCACGTCATCCGCACGCCGTCTGGCTTTTCTCAAGGCATCGGCAAGGCGCGCGGCGCGCACCGGCTTGACCAGATAGTCCAGCGCCGCCAGTTCGAACGCCTGCACCGCATACTGATCAAAAGCGGTGACGAATATCACGGCCGGCGTAGTCGGCAATCGTGCCAGATGGCGGGCAAGCTCGACTCCATCCATGCCCGGCATTCGAATGTCGATCAAAGCCACATCGAGGTCGCCCGCTTGCGCCCGTTCCAGCGCAACGAAACCATCCGCCGCCTCGGCCACCACGATGCTCGGTACCTCGGCGGCGATGTCGCCCAGCACGTCACGCAGACGCGCGCGCGCCGGCGCTTCGTCATCGACCAGCAGCAGGCGCAAGGCGTCTGTCATATTGTGCTCACCGGGCGATAGGGAAACTCGATGGAAACACAAAAGCGGCCGCCGCTGATTTGCGTGGTCATGGTCGCATCGAGATCGAAAAACAGCATCAGCCGTTCGCGAATATTGGCCAGGGCCATCTGATTGCCCTGTGTATGACTGTCGGCGGCAGTCATCGGATTGGAAAGCTCCAGCTTCAGCCTGGAATCCCTGCGCTCGAAGCGGATGGTGATTTCACCAGGTTGCGTCGACGGCTCGATACCATGATAGACGGCGTTTTCCAGCAAAGGTTGCAGCATCAGGGGCGGCACCAGCGGATCAGGCGGGCAGGCGGTCATATCCCACACTACGCGGACACGTTCGCCCAGTCGCAAACGTTCGAGATTGATGTACTGTCGCGCCACCAGAATTTCTTCCGAGAGGGGAACCAGATCGGCGTTCTCACGCATCAGCACGCGAAACAGATCCGCCAGTTCCTCCAGCGCCGTCTCTGCCCGACGCGGATCGGAACGCATCACGCCGAGAACGGCATTCAGCGCGTTGAAAAGAAAGTGCGGCCGGATGCGCGCTGTCAGCGCCAGCAAACGTGCCTCCGCCAGGGCGGGGGACCGCGCCCGTCCGCTCACCTCGAACCATCCAAGCAACAGAGCGACGCCGATCACTACCCACAGCGAACTTCGACTGAATCCCGCCAGGTCCGGCTCAATCAGATGCATCGCTGCAAAAAGACTGCGCACGGCGGCCGTCACCAGCAGTACCAGCAGAATGACAATCACGACGCCAAGCCGCTTGGGCAATCGCACAAGCCATGCACTGAGGAGGCTCAGCAAAGCCAGGCTGGCCAGTGTCACCGGCTCGATCAGCGCCGCCAGTTCAAGAAATTCAGCGAAGAAGAATCGCCATTCGCGATTGGCTGCCAAGGTGCCGAGCAGGGCGCCGAAATTGGCGACCAGCAACACGCGCACCCAAGTGCCAGGCTTGCGCAAGTCCGGCAGGCCTGACAGCGGCGGGTTTTCCCTTATACTTCGTCCTTGGTTCAATTGCCCGTTACCTTTGATTTTCCAGCGTTTTTAATGCATGCATTGCGTACTGACATGACAGCCCGATTATGACAGAACCGAAAACTCCGGCATCTCCAGCAAGACAGGCAGCGTGGTCCGGCCGCTTTTCCGAACCCGTTTCCGATCTCGTCAAACGTTATACCGCTTCCGTGTTCTTTGACCGCCGTATGTGGCGTCAGGACATTCGGGCATCCCTGGCGCATGCGCGCATGCTGGCGCGCCAAGGGATCATCGCCGTGACCGACCTGACTGCCATCGAGCAGGGCATGGCGACGATCACTGGCGAGATCGAAGCCGGCAGTTTCAG
>JAPLQZ010000184.1 GCA_026399415.1 Rhodocyclales bacterium
AGCCATCATGATCACCGATGCCGCGGGCTGCATGATCTCCGTCAATCAGGCCTTTTCAAGGATTACCGGATATGCCGCGGTGGATGCGGTCGGCCGCAACGCCAGCATGCTGGCCTCGGGCAGGCACAGCCGCGAGTTTTTCGGCGAGATGTGGCGCGCAATACTCGACGCCGGATACTGGCATGGCGAGATATGGAACCGGCGCCGCAACGGTGAGACCTTTCCCGAGTGGCTGGGCATTTCTTCGGTGCGCGACGGCAATGGAAAGATCACGCATTTTGTCGGAATTTTCTCCGATATCAGCGAACGCAAGGCGGCCGAAGCGAAGATCGCCTTTCTCGCCCATCACGATGCGCTGACCGGCCTGCCCAATCGCCTGCTGCTCAGGGACCGCATGCAGCAGGCCATGGTTCATGGCGAGCGTTCCGGCAACAAGGTGGCGTTGTTGTTTGTCGATCTCGATCACTTCAAGGGGGTGAATGATTCCTACGGCCATCCGGTCGGCGATGCGCTCTTGCGTGACTCGGCGCAGCGCCTGCTGGGCTGCGTGCGCGACTCGGACACCGTCAGCCGTCACGGCGGGGATGAATTTCTGGTAGTTCTGACCGAGTTGGCCAGTTCCGAGGTGCCGGCCCAGATTGCGGGCAAGATCATGGCGGTGCTGGCCCAACCGTTTCACATCGAAGATCACGAGGCAACGATTTCCGCCTCCGTCGGCATAGCGGTGTATCCGGAAGACGGCGCCGGTTTCAACGAGTTGCTGGCCAAGGCCGACACGGCCATGTACCACGCCAAGCAAGCCGGCCGCAACGCCTTCCGCTTCTACACTCAGCGCATGAATGCGGATGCCCAGGAAAGACTGGATCTGCATGGTCGCCTGCGCCACGCGCTGGAGCGTGGCGAGTTCGTGCTGTATTACCAGCCGCTGCTCGACCTGAAGAGTGGCTTCATCGTCGGTGGCGAAGCACTGGTGCGCTGGCAGAGCCCCGGACACGGCCTGATCGAGCCGGAGCATTTCATTGCCGCCGCCGAGCACAGCGGCCTGATTGTGCCGCTCGGCGAATGGGTGCTGCAGGAAGCCTGCCGTGAACTCGCGCGCTGGCACGCACTGGGGCACCCGCAGCTGTCGATGGCGGTGAATATATCCGCCATCCAGTTTCGCCGCGGCGATGTCGAAGAGACGGTGCTGCGTGCGCTCGCCACTTCAGGCGCGATACCTTCCGCGCTGGAACTGGAACTCACCGAGTCGATTCTGATCGACGGCGCCGAGCAGGTGCTGGAGACGATCAGGCGACTGCAAGCGCTGGGCGTGCGGCTGGCGATTGACGATTTCGGTACCGGCTATTCCAGTCTCGCCTACCTCAAGCGCTTTGCCGTCGACAAGTTGAAGATCGACCAGTCCTTCGTGCGCAACATTGTTGCCGATCGGGATGATGCGGCGATCGTGCGCGCCGTGATCCAGATGGCCAGGAGTCTCGATCTGAAAGTAGTGGCCGAGGGCGTCGAGAGCGAAGCCGTGGCCGCCGAGCTGAGGACCATGCAGTGCGATCTGGTGCAGGGCTACCATTTCGGCCGGCCCATGCTGGCGGCGGAGTTCCGCCGCCTGATCGGCGCAGGCACGCCGCGGGCTGAACGGAATGTGCCATGATTGCGGGCCGTTGCGGCAACCGCCTATTTACCAGAACTGGAGATTTGCATCATGAAGCCGAGTCGACTTATAGCCGCATGCGTCCTGCTGACGCTAAGCGCCGCGATATCCGCGCAGCAGCCGATCGTCATCAAGTTCAGCCATGTGGCGGCGGGCGACGCACCCAAGGGAAAGGCGGCGGAGCACTTCAAGAAACTGGCCGAGGAAGCTACCAGGGGGCGCGTCAAGGTCGAGCTCTATCCCAACAGCATGCTCTACCGGGACAAGGAGGAACTGGAAGCGCTCCAGCTTGGCGCGGTGCAAATGCTGGCGCCGGCGCCGGGCAAGTTCGGTCCTCTGGGCGTCAAGGAATTCGAGGCGCTCGATTTGCCCTATCTGTTCGACAACATGGCGGTTGCGCAGCGCGTCACGCAGGGCGCCGTCGGTCAGCAACTGCTGAAGAAACTGGACAGCCGGGGCATCGCCGGCCTCGCTTTCTGGGATAACGGCTTCCGCGTCTTTACCTCGAACAAGCCCATCAGGCGGCCGGGTGATCTGAAGGGGCAGAAGATACGCATCCAGTCGTCGAAGGTGACCGAGGCACAGATGCGCGATGTCGGCGCCCTGCCCCAGGTGATGGCATTCGGCGAACTGTATCAGGCGCTGCAGACCGGCATGGTCGATGGCCAGGAAAATCCGGTGACGCATGTCTATACGCAGAAGTTCTACGAAGTGCAGAAGTACATGACGCTGACCGATCACACCTATCACGGCTATGTCGTCATCGCCAACAAGAAGTTCTGGGAGGGCCTGCCGCCGGACATTCGCACCGCCCTGACCGCCGCCTTGAAAGACACGACCGGCTATTTCTACAGCATGGCCAAGCAGGAAGACGATGCGGCGCTGGAGACCGTGAGGAAGCTGGGCAGGATGGACATTTACACGCCGACCGCGCAGGAGTCGGCGGAGTGGAAGAAGGCCTTCACCAAGGTCCATCGCGAGATGGAAGGCCGCATCGGCAAGGAAATGCTGGAGTCCATCTACAAGGAAACCGGCTTCGATCCGAACAAGCCGTAGTTCCCCTGCGCCATGTCCTGACTGGCGGCGCGGACGCCGGTCAGGCTATTTTCCCTTCGCCCGGGAATCCTTCAGCGTCACCGTGCGATTGAACACCGGCGTGCCGCCTTTGGAGTCGATGCGATCGGCGACGAAGTAGCCGTGGCGTTCGAACTGGAAACGATCCTCGGCGGCGGCGTGTTTTAGCGCGGATTCGAGTTGTGCGGTGATGACGCGCTTCGAATCCGGATTGAGATCGGCGATGAAATCACGCCCGCCCCCCCCCGGCTCCTCGACGGCGAACAGGCGATCATACAGCCTTACCTCGCCGGCATAGGCGTGCTGCGCCGAGACCCAGTGGATATTGCCCTTGACCTTGTAGTTGTCGGAACCCGGCGTGCCGGATTTCGAGTCGGCCATGTACTCGCAATGAACCGTCGTGATAGTGCCGGCCGCATCCTTGTCGCAGCCGATGCACTTCACCACGAAGCCGTAGCGCAGGCGCACCATGTTGCCGGGGAAGAGGCGGAAGTAGCCCTTGCTTGGCACTTCCATGAAGTCCTCGCGCTCGATCCACAGCTCTTTCGAAAACGGCAGCGGACGTTTGCCCCACTCGGGCTTTTGCGGATGGTTGGGAGCGAGGCATTCCTCTTCCTGATTCTCGGAATAGTTGTCGATGACCAGTCTGACCGGATCGAGTACGGCGATGCGGCGCGGCGCGGTTTCGTTCAGATGCTCGCGCTGACATTCTTCCAAAATGCTGATGTCAATCCATGAATCCGACTTGGTGACCCCGTTCATCTCATTGAAACGCCGGAAGCCTTCCGCCGTGAAGCCGCGACGGCGCGCGCCGACCAGGGTCGGCAGGCGCGGATCGTCCCAGCCATCGACATGCTTCTCTTCGACCAGCTGGATCAGCTTGCGCTTGGACAGCACGACGTAGGAGAGGTTGAGCCGGGCGAATTCGATCTGTTGCGGCAACGGCGTATTGACGCAGCCGAGTTCGGCCAGCCGCGCCAGCAGCCAGTCGTAGAAGGGCCGCTGATCCTCGAACTCGAGGGTGCAGATGGAGTGCGTGATGTTTTCCAGCGCATCCTCGATCGGGTGGGCGTAGGTGTACATCGGGTAGATGCACCAGGCGTCGCCGGTGGCGTGGTGCGTGGCGTGGCGGATGCGATAGATGGCCGGGTCGCGCAGATTGATGTTGCCCGAACTCATGTCCACCTTGGCGCGCAGGATGTGCGTGCCATCGGGAAATTCGCCAGCCTTCATGGCGCGGAACAGGGCGAGATTCTCGGTCGGCGTGCGCGAGCGAAACGGCGAGTCCCTGCCGGCCTCGGTCAGCGTGCCGCGGCTGGCGCGCATCTCCTCGGCTGTCTGCGAATCGACATAGGCGTGGCCGGCCTCGATCAGCTTTTCGGCGAAGTCGTACATCCACTGAAAGTAGCCGGAGGCGAAGTATTGATTTTCCTTCCAGTCGAAGCCCAGCCAATGCACGGCTTCGATGATGGAATCCACATACTCCTGTTCTTCCTTTTCCGGATTGGTGTCGTCGAAGCGCAGGTGGCAGACGCCCGCGTAATCCTGGGCAAGGCCGAAATTCAGGCAGATCGACTTGGCGTGGCCGAAGTGCAGGTAGCCGTTGGGTTCCGGCGGGAAGCGGGTGCGGATTTTCGCCGTGTCGCCAGCGCCGACTCTTTGCTCGGCGGCCGGACCGGGCTCTCCGCTCCAGCGGCGCGGCGCGTATTTGCCGGTCTTGAGATCGGCGTCGATGATGTGGCGGATGAAGTTATGTACCCGTGCGCTTGCGCCGGGTACGGTATCCACGCGGATGGAAGATTTTTCGATGTCGGCCATGATGGCGGTGTGCTTCGCTGCGAAGCCGCAATTCTACCGGCAGGCGTAAAATGGCGACAATGAATTGGACAAGTCTTCTCGCCATTGGCGGCGGTGCCGTACTGGGCGCCTGGTTGCGCTATGGCCTGGGTCTCTGGCTCAACCCGATGTTCGTCACGGTACCGATGGGCACGCTGGCCGCCAACCTGATCGGCGGCTATCTGGTCGGCGCCGCGGTGATGGTATTCCACCTCAATGCCGAGATGCCGGCCGAGCTGAAGCTGTTCTTCATCACCGGTTTCCTCGGCGCGTTGACCACCTTCTCGACCTTCTCGGCCGAAGTGGTGCACCTGATCCAGAACGCGCGCTACGGCTGGGCGGCGGGCGCCGCCGCGATGCACCTGTTCGGTTCGCTCTTGATGACGGCGCTCGGCATCTTCACGATACACAAACTGGCGCAATAGGCGCATGAGCTACAACGAAGCCGAAACCCGTTTTTACCTGATCGATCCGGTATTGAGGGACAAGGGCTACGACGAGCATTGGAAACTCAAGCTCGAAACACCGGCGCCCGTTGAACCGACTGGCTACAAGGGACGCCGCCGGGCCGGCGCCGGCCGTACCGATTATCTGCTTTGTGTGAAAGTTCCCGCAGGGACGCACAGCGCTGGCGCTGGCGGTACGGCGCTTCCGGTCGGCGTGATCGAGGCCAAGGCGGAAACCGACGACCCATTGAAGGGTATGCAGCAGGCCAAGGGCTATGCCGATTGCACCCGCTTCCACGTTCAGTACATCTTCGCCACCAATGGCCATCGCTACGGCGAGTTCGACAAGATTCGCCAGATGCCCGACGGACCGTTTCCGTTTCCCGATTTTCCCGCGCACCTTGACCTGACAGCCCGCTACTCGCGCGACACCGGCGTCGACATTACCCAGCCCGAAGCCGCCATGCTGTTCATGGCCGACAGCGCCGCCTACACCAAGCCGCGTTACTACCAGGACGCCGCCATCCGTGCCGCCTTCGCCAAGATACTGAGCAGCGAGCAGGCTGGCGAACCCGTGCGCGTGCTGTTGAGCCTTGCCACCGGCTCGGGCAAGACCGTCATAGCCGCCAACCTGCTGTGGCGCCTGCACGAGGCCGGGCGACTGAGCAAGCCCGCCCTGTTCCTCTGCGACCGCGACGAACTGCGCAGCCACGCCTACGGCAAGCTATTTGCAGTCTTCGGCGACGCCGCGCGCATCGTCGCCACCGAGCGCGGACAGAACGCGGCGAAGAACGCCAAGGTGCATATCGCCACCTACCAGACACTCGGGCTGGACAACGACGACGATGGCTATGCCAGTTTTCTCAGCGAGCATTACCCGGCGGACAGCTTCAGCGTCATCGTCATCGACGAGTGTCACCGCTCGGCCTGGGGCCGCTGGTCGGAAGTCTTGAAGCGCAACCCCGAGGCCATCCACATCGGCCTCACCGCCACGCCGCGCTCCCTGCGCGAGTCGAAGCAGCAGACGCCGGACGACGTCGAAATCACCGCCAACAACCTCGGCTATTTCGGCGAGCCGGTTTACGAATACACGCTGATCCAGGCGCAGGAAGACGGCTACCTCGCGGCCTGCGAAATCGTCCGCCTCAAGCCTTCCGTCGACTGGCAGACCTTCACCCGCGAACAAGTCTTGGCACGCAAGCCGGTCGATGCGCGCACCGGTCGCGCTATGCGCTCCGACGACTTGCGCGAGCAGTATCCGTCGCGTACCTTTGACAACACCCTGTTGCTCCCCGAGCGCATCGCCGCCATGTGCGGCGACCTGTTCCAGCGCCTGTGCGACAACGGTGGGCCGGAGCAGAAGGCCATCATCTTCTGCAACCGCGACCTGCACGCCGACCG
>JAPLQZ010000221.1 GCA_026399415.1 Rhodocyclales bacterium
CGGAACCCATCATGGCCTTGCCCATCTCGCCCATCACGGTGCGCACGTCTTCGAAGTCGACGTTGACCAGACCCGGCACGTTGATGATCTCGGCAATGCCGCCCACCGCATTGCGCAGCACGTTGTCGGCGGTCTTGAAGGCCTCGAGGTAGCTGATCTCCTCGCCGAGCACTTCCTCGAGCTTCTCGTTGAGGATCACGATCAGCGAGTCGACATGGCGGGAGAGCTCGGTCACGCCTTCTTCCGCCAGGCGCTTGCGCTTGCCTTCGTATTCGAAGGGTTTGGTCACCACCGCCACGGTCAGGATGCCCAGTTCGCGGGCCACCTCGGCGATCACCGGACCGGCGCCGGTGCCGGTGCCGCCGCCCATGCCTGCCGTGATGAAGACCATGTGCGCGCCGCGCAGCGCATCGGCGATGCGCTCGCGATCGAGCACTGCCAGCTCTCTGGCCTTTTCCGGCTTGCCGCCGGCACCCAACCCCGGGCCAAGCTGCAGCTTGACGTGGGCGGTACTTTTCTTCAGCGCCTGCGCGTCGGTATTGCAGCAAATGAATTCAACACCGCTGACGCCCTCGCGGATCATGTGATCGACCGCATTGCCGCCGGCGCCGCCGACACCGACGACTTTGATGACCGTCGATCCCGCCTCCGCTTCCGCTGTCACTACTTCCTCAAGTTCAAACATTTTCGCCTCCTGAAAAGACCCACTGCATCAAAAATTCTTGGTGAACCACGCCCGCATCCGGGTCAAAACCTGCCCGAAGCTCTTCGGGCTTTGCACCTTCATGCCCCGGTGGCGCTGCGCCACCCCTTCCAACAACAAACCCATCGCCGTGGAGTAGCGCGGATTGCGCACGTAATCGCGCAAGTTGCCGTCGTAATGCGGCATCGACAGCTTCACGGTATTGTGGAAAACCTCCTCGCCCAGATCGGCCATGCCGGGCATCTGCGCCGCGCCGCCGGTCAACACGATGCCGGCGCGCAGCAGACGCTCCTTGCCGCTGCGGTGCAGTTCCTCCTGCACTTTCTGAAAGATTTCCTCGACCCGCGGCTGGATGAAGCCGGCCAGGGTCTGGCGCGAAAGCTGGGTTGCCGGCCGATCGCCGACACCGGGCACTTCGATCATGTCCTGCGGATTGGCCAGCTGCTGCAGCGCGACGCCGTAGCGAATCTTGATGTCCTCCGCATCCTGGGTCGAGGTACGCAGGGCGATGGCAATGTCATTGGTCAGTTGGTCGCCGGCAATGGGGATGACCGCGGTGTGGCGGATCGCACCTTGTACAAATACCGCGACGTCGGTGGTGCCGCCTCCGATGTCGACCAGGCAGACGCCGACATCCTTCTCGTCTTCGGTCAGCACGGCATAGCCCGAAGCCAGCGGCTGCAGCACCAGATCGACCACTTCGAGGCCGCAGCGATGCACGCACTTGACGATGTTCTGCACGGCGGTGACGGCGCCGGTGACCAGATGCACCTTGACGTCGAGCCGTTTGGCGTCCATGCCGATGGGCTCCTTGACGCCGTCCTGGCCGTCGACGATGAACTCCTGCACCAGCGTATGCAGAATCTGGTCATCGGCCGAAATCGATGTGGCATTGGCCGCCTCGATGGCGCGCTCGACATCGAACTGGGTGACTTCCTTGTCCCGCACCACGACCATCCCCATGGAATCCTTGCTCTTGATGTGGCTGCCGGCGATCCCGGTATACACCTCGCGCACCTTGCAGCCCGCCATCATCTCGACTTCGGCGATGGCCCGCGAGATGGAGTTCACAGTGGCCTCGATATTGATCACCATGCCGCGCTTCAGGCCGCTCGACTCCTGGGTGCCGAGCCCGAGGATGCCGAGCCGGCCCTCGGCGTCGAGTTCGCCGACGATGGCGACAATCTTCGAAGTGCCGATGTCGAGGCCGACGATCAGATCACGTTTGGCTTCTTTGGCCATCAGCTCTTGCTCGCTCTGAGGGCGAATCCGTTCGGGTAACGCATATCCACCACGCCGATGGCTTGCAGGCGACTTTTTGCCGAACCGCTCACGGCCGGGTAGTGGATCGTGAAGCGGGTCAGACGCTCCGCCAGCGGATGCTTGGGCTGGTCGCGGCCCAGTTCCAGCACCACGCCATCATCCAGCTTGAGTTGCCATGCCTCACGCGCCGAGAGGTGAACAGCGACCTGCTTGCGCCCGATGGCGGCAAGACTGTCGTTGAACTCCCGGTAGCGGGCCAGCAAACGCGGCGCGGAACCCTCGGGGCCGGCAAAAACCGGCAGAGATTCTCGTGTCGAGGCCATGAACACTTCGCCGCGCGTATTGACCAGGCGCGACTCGCCTTCCTGCGGGGTCCAGCGCGCAGCCGCGCGATGCTCTTCCAGTTCCAGTTCGATGCCGTCCGGCCAATGACGACGCAGGGAGGCCGAGCGCACCCAGGGCATGCGCTCGAAGGCAGCCTGCGCAGTTTCCAGATTCACCGTGAAAAAATTTCCGGACAGGGCATTGCGCGCGGTTTGCTCGATCTGCGCGCGCGCTACCTGATCCAGCGGCGTCGCCACCACCAGTTGCGTCAGCGGCAGCACCGGCAGACGTTGCAGGGCCAGTGCGCCGGCCCATGTCAGCAAGGCGCCGCCGGCCAGCAGCAGCATGTCGGCCAGCAGATTGATCAACATCGGCCGATCCCAGAATCCATCGCCGCTGCGCGGCTCGACCCGGCTGTTGCCGCGCGCCTTAGCCATAACGGGCCTCTTCGAGCAACTTCAGCACCAGTTGCGCAAACGGAACACCGGCCGCCCGCGCCGCCATCGGCACCAGCGAGTGATCGGTCATGCCGGGCGACGTATTCGCCTCCAGGCAATAGCTGCGTCCCTCGTCATCCAGCATCAGGTCCATGCGTCCCCAGCCGCGCCCGCCGAGCACGGCGAAGGC
>JAPLQZ010000055.1 GCA_026399415.1 Rhodocyclales bacterium
TCGAACTGGATCAGGGCGCAAATTTCACCGGCGTCGAAACGATCTGCTTCGGCCGCCGCGCCTCCGGAGAGACTTTCACGCGCGGCAGCTTGCGGCTCGCCACCGACATCCGCATCGAGGGCCGGTTGCTGTGGCGCGAGCGCGGCGTGATCGACGGCGGCTCGGCATTGCTCGATTCGCCGATCGGCCTCGCTGGCTTCAGCGTCTGCAGTACGGTGCTGGCGGCGGGCGTCGAGCTGACGCCGGAGACACTCGCGGCCTGTCGTGCCGCCGGATCGCGCGAAGCTGGCGCACGGTGGGGCGTCAGCCTGTTGCCGCAACTGCTGGTTGGCCGCTACCTCGGCCATTCGGCGGAGGCCGCGCGAGAATGGCTGCTGCAGCTTTGGTCGGCGCTGCGCCCAACGATGAGCGGACGCGAGGCCATCGCGCCGCGCATCTGGAATACCTGAAGGAGATTGTATGGAACTGACACCACGAGAAAAAGACAAGCTGCTGATCTTCACCGCCGCACTGCTCGCTGAACGGCGCAAGGGGCGCGGCCTCAAGCTCAACTACCCGGAGGCGGTGGCTTTCATTTCCGCCGGCATCCTTGAAGGTGCCCGCGACGGGCAGTCCGTGGCCGAATTGATGGGCTACGGCACGACGCTGCTCAAGCGCGACGAGGTCATGGAAGGCGTGCCGGAGATGATTCCCGACATTCAGGTGGAGGCGACGTTTCCTGATGGAACGAAGCTCGTCACTGTTCACAATCCGATCGTTTAAGGGGCCGCCATGATCCCAGGGGAAATGAAAATCGAAGCCGGCGAGATCGAACTCAATGCTGGTCGTCGCACGCTGACCATGAAAGTCGCCAATACCGGCGACCGCCCAATACAGGTCGGCTCCCATTACCACTTCTTCGAGACCAACGAGGCCTTGTCGTTTGACCGCGCGCAATCGCGCGGCATGCGGCTCAACATTGCGGCCGGTACGGCGGTGCGTTTCGAGCCGGGACAGACGCGCACCGTGGAGCTGGTCGACTATGCAGGGGAGCGGAAGGTTTATGGATTTCAGGGCAGGGTGCAGGGAGCTTTGAGATGAAACCTCTTGCGGTGTCGAAGCAGGAGCGCGCTCGGGAGGGCGGGGCATTCTGCTTCGCTCATGTCCTCCATCGGCGCCCCTTGGGCGCCTCACCCCACGGCCTGCCCTGCATGGCAAGCCGGCTTCGGCAGCGCGGAGCAGTGCTCCGCGAAACCCTGCCTACGCCCCCCTTTACTTCGCTGCGCAGAACGCCCCACCCTCCCGATCGAGTGACGCCTTTGCAGTTTTGCGGTCGCAAGGCAAAAGCGCATCCCGCAAAGGATGGCGGGTGTCCCACTCCGGGAAGTAAAGGAGGAGGAGCGGGCGCAGCCCGGGACAGAGGACATGGACGGAGTGGGACACCCGCCATCCTTGGCGCGCACGGCGCAAGGGAGCAAACGAAATGAAAATCACCAGACAGGCTTACGCAGAAATGTTCGGTCCAACCACCGGCGATCGCGTCAGACTCGCCGACACCGAGCTCTGGATCGAAGTCGAGAAGGACTACACCATACCCGGCGAGGAAGTGAAATTCGGCGGGGGCAAGGTGATTCGCGACGGCATGGGCCAGGGCCAGAAAATGTCGCGCGAGGTCGCCGACACGGTAATCACCAACGCGCTGATCGTCGATGCGGTACAGGGCATCGTCAAGGCCGACATCGGCCTCAAGGGCGGCATGATTGCCGCCATCGGCAAGGCCGGCAACCCGGACGTGCAACCGGGCGTCACGATCGCCATCGGCGCCGGCACCGAGATCATCGCCGGCGAAGGCATGATCGTCACCGCCGGCGGCATCGATTCGCACATCCACTTCATCTGTCCGCAGCAGATCGAGGAAGCGCTGATGTCTGGCGTTACGACGATGCTCGGCGGCGGCACGGGGCCGGCCACGGGGACTTTCGCCACCACCTGCACGCCGGGGCCGTGGCATATCCATTCGATGCTCGCGGCGGCCGAGGCCTTCCCGATGAACCTCGGTTTTCTCGGCAAAGGCAACGCCTCGCTGCCGGGGCCGCTCGCCGAGCAGGTCTCTGCCGGCGCCATGGGCCTCAAGCTGCACGAGGACTGGGGCACGACGCCGGCCGCGATCGACAACTGCCTGTCGGTGGCCGACGAGATGGACGTGCAGGTGGCAATCCACACCGACACGCTGAACGAGTCGGGCTTCGTCGAGGCCACGCTGGCCGCCTTCAAGGGCCGCACCATCCACACTTTCCACACCGAAGGCGCCGGCGGCGGCCATGCTCCCGACATCATCAAGGCGGTCAGTCTGCCCAATGTGTTGCCGAGTTCGACCAACCCGACCATGCCCTACACGGTGAATACCATCGACGAGCATCTCGACATGCTGATGGTCTGCCATCACCTCGACCCGGCGATTGCCGAGGACGTGGCTTTCGCCGAGTCGCGCATACGTCGCGAGACGATTGCCGCCGAGGACATCCTGCATGACCTCGGCGCGTTCTCGATGATGTCCTCCGATTCGCAGGCCATGGGCCGCGTCGGCGAAGTGCTGATCCGCACCTGGCAGACCGCGCACAAGATGAAGCTGCAGCGCGGCGCGCTGAAGGAAGACACGGCACGCAACGACAACATGCGGGTGAAACGCTACATCGCCAAATACACCATCAACCCGGCGATCACCCACGGCATCGGCCACGTCGTCGGCTCGATCGAACCCGGCAAGCTGGCCGACCTGGTGCTGTGGAAGCCGGCCTTCTTCGGCGTCAAGCCGAGCCTGATCCTCAAGGGTGGCATGATCGCAGCGGCGGCGATGGGCGACCCCAATGCCTCGATCCCGACGCCGCAGCCGGTGCATTACCGGCCGATGTTCGGCAGCTTCGGCAAGGCGCTGAGAACCTCGCTGACCTTCGTCTCGCAGGCCGCGCTGCAGAGTCCGGCGGTCCTCGCGCTAGGGCTCGCCAAGCACCTGGAGCCGGTGAAGAACTGCCGCCACGTGACCAAGGCCGACATGGTGCACAACAGCGCTACACCAGTGATCGAGGTCGATAGCGAAACCTATGCGGTGCGCGCCGACGGCGAGTTGCTGGTCTGCGAGCCGGCGAAGACGCTGCCGATGACACAGCGCTATTTCCTGTTCTGACATGCTGCTCATCGAACAACGCGCCGCGGACGATGCGGTGGCGACCGAACAGCTTCTGCTGCCGTTCGAAAGCCGTTGCAAGAGTCGCCTGCGCACGCGACTGGCATCAGGCGAGGAGTGCGGATTGTTCCTCGAGCGCGGCGGCGTGCTACGCGGCGGCGACAAGCTGGCGGGCAATGACGGCAGGGTGATCGCGGTGGTCGCTGCGCCGGAGTCGCTGATGGAGGCGGCGAGCAATGACCCGCTGCAGTTGGCGCGTGCCGCCTATCATCTGGGCAACCGCCACGTTGCGGTGCAGATTCTCGCGGGCAGCCTGCGCTTTGCCCGCGACCATGTGCTAGGCGAGATGGTGCGCGGACTCGACTTGCCAGTGGCCGAAATCGAAGCACCTTTCGAACCGGAAGCGGGCGCTTATGGCGCGCACGGCGGTCATGGCCACAGTGCCGACGGCGAAGGTCGCGGTGCGCGCATTCACGATCATTTTCAGCGGCCATGAGCCTCCCCCATCTCCTGCAACTTGCCAGTCCCGCGCTGCCGATAGGTGCTTACACCTATTCGCAGGGACTCGAGTGGGCGGTCGAATCCGGCGCGGTGACGGACGAGGCCAGCGCATTGACGTGGATTGGCGATCAGCTCGAATGGAATCTCGGCCGCTATGAGGCGCCCCTGCTGCTGCGCATGCTGGAGGCATGGACGGCTGGCGACACCGATGCGCTACTGGAACTTGACGCGGAATACCTGGCGACGCGCGAGACCGCAGAGCTGCGCGCCGAGACCTTGCAGATGGGCTACTCGATGAAGCGCCTGCTCCATGAACTGGGTGATTTCCCACCGCCCCTGCTCGATGCAGTCGCCGTCCCGCCAGCGCCGACTCTTGCCTATGTGTGGACTTGTGCCGCCGCCGCGTGGCAGATTCCGCCGCCGGACGCCCTTACCGCCTGGCTCTGGAGCTGGGCCGAGAACCAGACCATGGCGGCGCTGAAAGCTGTGCCTCTGGGGCAGGCCGCCGGGCAGCGGCTGTTGCAGGAAATCGGCCGCCGCCTGCCCGCCGTGGTCGAACGCGCGCTGACGCTCGCCGAAGCCGACTATTCCAATTTTGCGCCGGGTTTCGCCATCGCCTGCTGCAACCACGAAACCCAATACACAAGGCTTTTCCGATCATGAAACAGGCATTGAGAATCGGCATCGGCGGCCCCGTCGGTTCCGGCAAGACGGCGCTGACCCTGGCCCTGTGCCAGGCCCTGCGCGAGCGCTACAACCTCGCGGTGGTGACCAACGACATCTACACCGAAGAGGATGCGCAGTTCCTGGTCAGGAACCAGGCGCTGGCGCCGGACCGCATCATCGGCGTCGAGACCGGCGGCTGCCCGCATACGGCGATCCGCGAAGACGCGTCGATCAACCTCGAGGCGGTGGATAGGCTCAACCGGCGCTTCGAGGGACTCGACATGATTTTCATCGAGAGCGGCGGCGACAATCTGGCGGCCACCTTCAGCCCGGAGCTTTCCGATTTGACGCTTTACGTCATCGATGTCGCGGCGGGGGAGAAGATTCCGCGCAAGGGCGGTCCCGGCATCACCCGTTCCGATCTGCTGGTGATCAACAAGATCGACCTCGCGCCGATGGTGGGGGCTTCGCTGGAAGTCATGGCCACCGATGCCAAGCGCATGCGCGGCGAACGGCCCTTCATATTCAGCAACCTCAAGACCGGTCAGGGCCTGCCCGGGATCATCGACTTCATCGAAAAGCAGGGGTTGATGAAGCTCTGAGTCGACGCGTCGGCGAAAGAAGTGGTAGTGTTGCGGCCACAACATTCTGAGGAAGATCGATCATGAAGATTCGTACCCTGTTCGTCGGCCTGGCGACGGCGGCTTTGTCCGCACTGGCGCTGGCGCAGGCGCCGATCGTGATCAAGTTCAGTCACGTGGTGGCGGCCGATACGCCGAAGGGCAAGGCCTCGGAGTTCTTCGCCAGGAGGGCGGCGGAACTGACCAAGGGCCGGGCCAAGGTCGAGGTCTATGCCAACAGCGCCCTGTACAAGGACAAGGAAGAGGTCGAGGCCCTGCAACTCGGCGCGGTGCAGATGCTGGCGCCGTCGCTGTCGAAGTTCGGCCCGCTCGGCGTCAAGGAATTCGAGGTTTTCGACTTCCCCTACATTTTCGATGACTACGCCGACTTGCACAAAGTCACCCAGGGACCGATCGGCGCTTCGTTGCTGCTCAAGCTCGAATCCCGGGGCATCAAGGGACTGGCGTTCTGGGATAACGGCTTCAAGTCGTTTTCAGCCAATACGCCGATCAGGACGCCGGCGGACCTCAAGGGCAAGAAGATGCGCATCCAGTCGTCCAAGGTGCTCGAGGAGGAATACCGCACGATCGGCGCCATGCCGCAGGTGATGGCCTTCTCCGAGGTCTATCAGGCGCTGCAGACGGGCGTGGTCGACGGTACCGACAATCCGCATTCCAACCTGTACACGCAGAAGATGCACGAAGTGCAGAAGCACATGACCGTCACCGATCACAACTACCTCGGCTACGCGGTGATCGTGAACAAGAAGTTCTGGGATGCCTTGCCGGCGGATGTTCGCGGCGAACTGGAGCAGGCCATGAAGGAGGCTACGGTCTACGCCAACAAGATTGCGCAGGAAGAAAACGACCATGCGCTGGAAATGGTCAGGAAGAGCGGCAAGACGGCGATCTACGTGCCGACCAGGGAAGAGAAGATGGCCTTCAAGAAGGCTATGCTGCCGGTGCACAGCAAAATGGCCGACCGCGTCGGCAGGGACCTGCTGCAGTCGATCTACAAGGAAACCGGATTCGATCCGACCAAGCTCTGATCGGCCAAATGGCGCCGCGCTGAGGCGCCTGAAAGCGTGCTAAAGTCCGGCCGGTATTTCAACCAAGCGCTTGCTTTGTGACGTCCGGCCAGAGCAGCCATCTTTGCCACCAAGGGGACACGGGTGCCCGGCCCTACCGCCAACCCCATACTGGAAATCGAGAACGTCACGCTGGCCTTCGGCGGCGTTACCGCATTGAATGGTGTCAGCTTCGAGGTGGCGCCCGGCACGATTACGTCGGTCATCGGCCCCAACGGCGCCGGCAAAACATCGCTGTTCAACACCATCTCGGGCTTCTACCATCCGGGCGCCGGCCACATCCGTTTTCGCGGCGCTGGGCCTCGCCCGCACCTTCCAGAACATCGCCCTGTTCCGCGGCATGACCGTGCTCGACAACATCAAGCTCGGCCGCCACTGCCACCTTCACAGCGGCGTGCTGGATGCGCTGTTCTACTACGGCCGCGCCCGGCGCGAGGAAATCCGTCTGCGCGCCGACATCGAGGAGCGCATCATCGATTTCCTCGAAATCGACCACATCCGCCACGCGCCGGTCGCAGCGCTGTCCTATGGCCTGCAGAAGCGTGTGGAAATGGCCCGAGCGCTGGCCATGCAGCCGCAGGTGCTGATGCTCGACGAACCGGTGGCCGGCATGAACCGCGAGGAAACCGAGGACATGGCGCGCTTCATCCTCGACGTGCGCGAGGAATGGGGC
>JAPLQZ010000016.1 GCA_026399415.1 Rhodocyclales bacterium
AACGACAAGGCGCTCGCCGATCTGAATCCGAAGATCGCCCTGCCCGACCAGGCGATTGCCGTGGTTCGTCGCTCCGACGGTTCCGGCACCACCTTCATCTTCACCAACTACCTGTCCAAGGTCAGCCCCGAGTGGAAGACCAAAGTCGGCGAGGGTACTGCCGTGCAGTGGCCGGTGGGACTCGGCGGCAAGGGCAACGAGGGTGTTTCGGCTTTCGTCCAGCGCATTCCCGGCTCGCTCGGTTACGTTGAATACGCCTACGCCAAGCAAGGCAAGATGAGCTACACGCTGCTGCAGAATGCGGCAGGGAATTACCCGCAGCCCGACGACACCGCCTTCAAGGCGGCAGCGGTGGCCGCCGACTGGTCCAAGTCGGCGTTTTATGAAATCCTCACCAATGAACCGGGCAAGGATGCCTGGCCGATTACCGGCGCCACCTTCATCCTGGTGCCGAAGGTATCCGACAAACCGGCGCAAACCCTCGAATCCCTGAAATTTTTCGAGTGGGCCTACAAGAATGGATCGAAGATGGCCACGGAACTCGATTACGTGCCGCTGCCTGACGCCCTGGTCAAGCTGATTCATACCGCCTGGGGTAACATCAAGGACGTGTCTGGCAAACCGGTCTGGACCGGTAGGTAACCGTCAATCCGCAAAGACCAAATGAGTTCGACAAGACAGAGCAAACTGGGCGATTGGGTCTTCTTCAATCTGACCCGTTTCTTTGCGCTATTCGTGCTGCTGATGCTGGGTGGCACGGTCGCCTCGCTGATCCTTGGCGCATGGCCGGCCATCGAGCGTTTTGGCTGGAGCTTTCTCTGGTCGGGCGAGTGGAATCCGCCGATGGAGCGCTTCGGCGCCCTGATCCCGATCTATGGCACGCTGGCGACCTCCCTCATCGCCCTGATCATTGCGGTGCCGGTCAGTTTCGGCATCGCGATTTTCCTCACCGAGATGGCGCCGGGCTGGCTCAAGCGTCCGCTCGGCATCGCCATCGAGTTGCTGGCGGGCGTGCCCAGCATCGTCTACGGCATGTGGGGATTGCTGGTTTTTTCTCCCGTATTCGCCAACTATGCGCAACCGATGCTGGCGGCTACCCTGGGCAAACTGCCGGTGATCGGCGCGTTGTTTTCCGGCCCGGCCCTGGGCATCGGCATTCTCAGCGCCGGGGTGGTGCTGGCGATCATGACGATACCCTTCATTGCTTCGGTGATGCGCGACGTTTTCGACGTCACGCCGCCGATGCTCAAGGAATCGGCTTACGGACTGGGCGCCACCACCTGGGAAGTGGTATGGCATGTCGTGCTGCCCTATACCAAGGTCGGTGTGATCGGCGGCGTCATGCTGGGGCTGGGCCGCGCGCTCGGCGAGACCATGGCGGTGACCTTCCTGATCGGCAACATGAACGTCTTCGGCGGATTTTCACTGTTCCTGCCCGGCAACAGCATCGCTTCCGCGCTCGCCAACGAATTCGCCGAGGCCGACTCGCCGATCTACGCCGCATCGCTGATCGAACTCGGCCTGATCCTGTTTTTCATCACCTTCCTCGTGTTGAGCCTGTCGAAGCTGCTGCTCATGCAGTTGTCCCGGCGCGGCGGCCGGGAAACCTGAATCATGGCCACCCAGCTCGCCACCTGGCGCAAGATCAAGAATCGCCTGGCCATGACTATGGCATTCCTGGCCATGGCCTTCGGGTTGTTCTGGCTGTTCTGGATATTGTTCACCACCCTCGAACTCGGCATCGCCAGCCTGTCGCCAAGCTTGTTCACTCAGATGACGCCGCCGCCGGGTTCCGAGGGCGGCCTGCTGAACGCCATCGTCGGCAGCCTGCTGCTGGTTTCCCTGGGAACGCTGCTGGGCACGCCGATCGGCATACTGGCCGGCATTTATCTGGCCGAATACGGGAAGCACACCTGGCTGGGACGCGTCACCCAGTTCCTCAACGACATCCTGCTGTCGGCACCGTCGATTGTCATCGGCCTGTTCGTATATGCGGTCTATGTGGCGCAGGCAGGGCATTTCTCGGGCTATTCCGGCGTGGTGGCACTGGCCATGCTGGTCATTCCCGTGGTCATCCGCGCCACGGAGAACATGCTGCTGCTGGTGCCCAACACCATGCGCGAGGCGGCATTCGCCCTCGGTGCGCCGAAATGGAAAGTGATTTCCAAGGTGACCTTGCGCGCATCCATCGCCGGCATTCTCACCGGGGTGTTGCTGGCCATCGCGCGCATTTCCGGCGAGACTGCGCCGCTGTTGTTCACTGCGCTGTCCAACCAGTTCTGGACGCTCAACATGAACGGGCCGATCGCCAACCTGCCGGTGACCATTTTCAAGTTCGCCATGAGTCCATACAAGGACTGGCAACAACTGGCGTGGTCGGCGGTATTCCTCATCACCATGGGTGTGCTGGCCCTGAATATCATCGCACGCGTGATATTCCGGTCTTCGAAGCACACCTGACAGGCCTTCGGCTTAATAGCGAGAAAAAATGAATCCCAGCCCCATGCCCGGATTGACGACGCAGATTTCCATCAGGAAATTCGACTTCTATTACGGCAAATACCAGGCCCTGAAGAACATCAACCTCGACGTCTACTCGAGGAAGATCACCTCCTTCATCGGCCCTTCGGGCTGTGGCAAGTCCACCCTGTTGCGCACCCTCAACCGGATGTATGACCTGTATCCCGACCAGCGCGCGGTGGGCGAGATATTGCTCGACGGTCGCAACATCCTGGACCGCGGCGTCAGCGTCAATGAACTGCGCGCCAAGGTCGGCATGGTGTTCCAGAAACCGACACCCTTCCCGATGTCGATCTATGAGAACATCGCCTTCGGCGTGCGTCTGCACGAGCAGCTCTCGCGCGTCGAAATGGACGACCGGGTCGAGTGGGCGCTGCGCAAGGCAGCGTTGTGGGAAGAGGCCAAGGACAAGCTGCAATACAGCGGCATGAGCCTGTCGGGCGGCCAGCAGCAACGCCTGTGCATCGCCCGCGGCATCGCCGTGAAGCCGGAGGTGCTGCTGCTCGATGAGCCGACCTCGGCACTCGACCCGATCTCGACCATGCGCATCGAGGAACTGCTCAACGAGTTGAAGGAAGACTTCACCATTGTCATCGTCACCCACAACATGCAGCAGGCGGCACGGGTATCGGACTTCACCGCCTACATGTACCTCGGCGAACTGATTGAGTTCGGTGTCACCGACGAAGTCTTCGTCAAACCGAAGATGAAGGCGACCGAAGACTATATAACGGGCCGTTTCGGATAATGCGGCCAACAAGGAGGCATCATGGTTGTTAGCGATCATTCATCCCGGCGTTTCGACGAGGAACTCGACGAACTCCGCACGCGAGTATTGCAGATGGGCGGGCTGGTCGAACAACAGATCCATGACGCGATTGAAGCGTTTGGCGTCGGCGACTTCGAGCAGCTTGAGCAAATCGAAAACGACGATCACCGCGTCAATGCCCACGAGGTAGGAATCGACGAAGCCTGCGCCCTGATCATCGCCCGCCGTCAGCCGGCGGCCGTCGATCTGCGGATGCTCATGGGCATCAGCAAGATTGTCACCGACCTCGAGCGCTGCGGCGACAAGGCGGCCAAGATCGCGCGCAAGGCGAAAGGCATTTTCGATCACGAGATGCGGCGTATACCCTGCATTTCCGATATCCGCGAGATGGGGGAAATCGCGGTCAGGCTGCTGCGCGCCGCGCTCGATGCCTTCGCCCGGCAGGATGCGGTCGGCGCCGCCGCCATCGTTCGCGACGACGTGGCCATCGACGAGAAGTTTCAGGCCATCACGCGCCAGCTGATTACCTTCATGATGGAGGATCCGCGCACGATTTCCGTTGCGCTGGAGATCCTGTTCATCGCCAAGGCGGTCGAGCGCGTCGGCGATCACGCCAAGAATATCGCCGAGCAGATCATCTATATCACCCGTGGCACCGATGTCCGTCATGTGACCTGGGACCAGCTCGAACGCGACGCCAAGGGAGACGGCGAAAACGCATGAGCGGCATCATGACCCGCATTCTGGCGGTTGAAGACGAGGCCTCGATCCAGGAGCTGTTGAAGATCACCTTGGCTACAGCGGGTTTCGACGTCGAAATTGCCGGCTCCGCCGAAGATGCCCTGCGGTCGATCAACCTGGTGCTGCCGGAAGTCGTGCTGATCGACTGGATGCTGCCCGGCATGTCCGGACTGCAACTGGCCCGACAGTTGCGCGCCGATCAGCGCACGGCGTCGCTGCCGCTCATCATGCTGACCGCGCGCGGCGGCGAAGCGGACCGCGTGGCCGGACTCGAGACCGGTGCCGACGATTACGTCACCAAGCCATTCAGCCCACGCGAACTGATAGCCCGCATCCGCGCCTTGCTGCGGCGCCGGACACCGCAGCATGGCGGAGATGTCGTCGCCCTTTCCGGCGTATGCCTCGATCCCGCAGTCGTCTCGGTAACGGTGGATGGCGCCGAGTGTTCCCTCAGGCCTACTGAATTCAAGCTGCTGCGCCTGCTGCTAAGCCAACCTGGGCGGGTATTCAACCGCGGCCAGTTGCTCGATCTGGTCTGGGGCGACCATCGCTTTGTCGAGGAGCGCACGGTGGATGTCTCGATAAGGCGCTTGCGCGTCGCCCTGGGGATTCGCGGCGACGACCTGATCGAAACCGTGCGCGGTGTCGGTTACCGGTTTTCGGGCAAGAACGGATAGCTCGCCATGCCATTCTGGGCAGGTCCGCTGCTGCGCATATTGACCCTGACAGTCATGGCGCTGGCTGTCGGCATCTTTCTCGACGATGCGACGGGATGGGCTCTCCTGGCCGCGGGATTGGCGGCGGGCTATGCGTACCACTTGATCCAGTTGGGGCGCCTGACGCGCTGGCTTGACCGCACGCGTTGGGAAAAAGCAGTTGAGGTGCCGGAATCCTCCGGCGAATGGGGCGATGCATTCGCAGCGCTGTATCGCATGCGCCGTGAGGAGCAAGCCGGACGCGAACGCTTGTCGGATTCCCTGGAGCGGCTCAGCCAGGCCGCCGAGGCGCTGCCCGACGGGGTTGTCCTGCTCGACACCATGATGCGGATCGAATGGTGCAACTCAATGGCTACGCGGCATCTCGGCATCGACGCCGTGCACGACCGCGGCATGCCCATCACGCACCTGGTGCGCGAACCGGCCTTTGCGGCTTACGTTCAGGACGAGGGAAAAGTCGATCCGGTCGTTCTCAAAAATACCTCGCCGCCGGTGCGAACCCTGTCGCTGTCGATGATTCCCTTCGCCGAGTCCGGTCGCCTGTTGATCAGCCGCGATATCACCGCAATCGAACTTGCCGACACCATGCGACGAGATTTCGTCGCCAACGTCTCGCATGAATTGAGGACGCCGCTGACCGTCATTGTCGGCTTCCTCGAAGGCCTGGCGGCGGGAGATATCGTCGATACGCCAAATCTGGCGCGGCATCACGCCCTGATGTATGAGCAGGCGCTGCGCATGGAGCGGCTGGTCAAGGATCTGCTGGCACTTTCCGCCCTTGACGACACACAACCGCCTGCAAATGAGGAGGTAGTCGACGTGCCGGCGCTGCTGGCGGTACTGGTCGAGGAAGGGAACGCCTTGAGCGGCGGCAAGCACAAATTGACGCTGGAAATCGAGGCAGGTAATTTCTACGGGAGCCGCGAAGAATTGCGCAGCGCTTTTTCCAACCTGATCAGCAATGCCATCCGCTACTCGCCGGAGGGTGGAGATATCGCGGTGCGTTGGGTATTGCGCGACGGCTTGCCGGTATTCGAAGTAGCCGATAACGGCATCGGTATCGCGACCGAACATATCCCGCGCCTGACCGAACGCTTTTATCGAGTCGACAAGGGACGTTCATCGGCAACCGGTGGCACCGGACTCGGCCTGGCCATCGCCAAGCATGTCCTGATCCGGCACCAGGCCAAACTTGAAATCGAATCGGCTCCGGGCAAGGGCAGTACGTTCCGGGCGGTGTTTCCGAAGGCGCGGCTGTCCTGATACGCACGACCGCCGTTGGCGCTGGAATCATGCGGCCTGTTTCAGTGCCACTTGCAGCACCAAGAAAAAAGGCGGGGTCGCCCCGCCTTTCAGTGAATCAACAACTGTGACTCGTATTACTTTCCGCCGATCACGCCGGCTTCGTTGGCGGCGGTGTTGCCCTTGCCGCTGGCAACTGCCGTTGCGTTCTTCTGCTCGGCCTTGATCTTGGTGTTGCCCTGGATCTGGGTGCCGCCCTTGATGGCGCCGGCCGTGTTCTTCGCCGTGTTACCTTCGCCTACCGCGACGGCGGTAACGTTGGTTTGCTTGGCCTTGATATCGGTGTTGCCTTGGATCTGGACGCCTTCCGGGTTGCTGGTACGCATGGATTGCTGCGCAAAAACAGGGGAGGCGATAACGGCGGAAGCGATGAGAAGAGTAACGATACGCATGGTGAGTCTCCTTCTTAGTGGTTGATGGCACTGATGAAATCGAGTCAAACGGCCGAGTTTGCCGCCCACCCGGAACAACTTTTTACCCAATACACATTGCGACTAACGTCTCAAGGTGCTTTGCGTTGACAGGACAGCATAAATGCCTTGTCCTGGGACACCGTATGAGACATGCACCCGATGATGCACGACGGACTCTGACGGATGTACTCAGCTGCTGCAGATAGAATGACTGCTTTTCGCCGCTGGCTGCGGCGACACGTCGATGCGACTGACCGAACTTAAGCTTCCGCTCGATCATACCGAAAGCGAACTGCGCAGCGCGATCCTCAAGCGGCTCGGCGTTGCCGCGGGTGAGCTTGTCGGCTATTCGATCTTTCGCCGCAGTTACGATGCCCGCAAACCCTCGGCCATTGTCTTTATCTACACGCTGGATATCGAAGTTCGGAACGAAAAGGCATTGCTGACACGGCTGCGCAACGACCGGCACGTCACGCCGACGCCGGACACCGCCTACCGCTTCGTTGCCCGGGCACCTGCCATAACAGCCACGCCACGGCCGATCGTGATCGGCACCGGCCCTTGCGGGCTGTTTGCCGCCCTGGTACTGGCGCAGACGGGCTTCCGCCCGATCGTCCTGGAGCGCGGCAAGTCTGTGCGCGAACGCACCAAGGACACCTTCGGCCTGTGGCGCCAGGGGCAACTCAATCCCGAATCCAATGTCCAGTTCGGCGAGGGTGGCGCCGGCACGTTTTCCGACGGCAAGCTCTACAGCCAGATCAAGGACCCGCACTACCGCGGGCGCAAGGTGCTGACAGAATTCGTCAAGGCCGGCGCACCGGCGGAGATTCTTTACGTCAGCAAGCCCCACATCGGCACCTTCAGGCTGGTGACGATGGTCGAAAACATGCGCGCCGAGATCGAAGCGCTGGGCGGCGAGATCCGCTTCCAGAGCCGGGTCGAGGATATCGACATCGAGCACGGCCAAGTCCGCGGACTGAGGCTGGCCGGTGGCGAGACCATTGCCGCCACTCACATCGTATTGGCGATCGGCCACAGCGCGCGCGACACCTTCGAGATGCTCCACCAGCGCGGCGTCCATATCGAAGCCAAGTCGTTTTCGATCGGTGTCCGCATCGAGCATCCGCAGTCGCTGATCGACCGCGCCCGCTTCGGCCAGAGTGCTGGCAACCCGCTGCTGGGCGCAGCCGATTACAAGCTGGTGCACCACTGCAACAATGGCCGCTCGGCCTACAGTTTCTGCATGTGCCCCGGCGGCACCGTGGTGGCAGCCACCTCGGAAACGGGCCGGGTGGTGACCAACGGCATGAGCCAGTATTCGCGCAATGAACGCAACGCCAACAGCGCCATCGTGGTCGGCGTCACGCCTGCCGACTATCCGGGTGGCGCTGCCGATCCCCTTGCCGGTATTGCCTTTCAGCGCCACTGGGAAGGCCTCGCCTTCGAGGCCGGCGGCGGCAACTACAGCGCGCCGGCACAGCGGGTCGGTGACTTTCTCGCCGGCCGGCCGTCGACGGATTTCGGCTCGGTGCTGCCATCGTATACGCCCGGTGTTCATCTGACCGATCTGGCGCAATGTCTGCCTGACTACGTCGTCGCCGCGCTGCGCGAGTCGCTGCCGGCCTTCGGCCGAGAGATTGCCGGTTTTGCGATGAATGATGCGTTGCTGACCGGGGTTGAGACACGCACCTCGTCGCCTGTTCGCCTCACACGCAACGAGGAGTTCCAGAGCCTGAATACGCGGGGACTGTTTCCCGCCGGAGAGGGCGCCGGCTATGCGGGCGGGATTCTTTCCGCCGCGGTCGATGGCATCAAGGTCGCCGAAGCCGTGGCCCTGAGCCTCACCGCACACACGGCGCCAAAAAGCACACCACGCAAGGATTCATAGCCACTCCAGTTCCCAGCGCACGCAGGGATCGAGCGCTGCCACCGCGCGAGCAGCGAAGGCGCTCACGACTTCCCGGTCCGTGGCGTCGCGTCCCATGAGCCAGCCGGCCAGCGGGCCTGACGGATGGAAGTTCCACTCGGTGGGCGCAACGATGAAGTAATCGGCGATCCGGTCGCCGTCGAGCACGATCTCGTGCATCAATACGCCGCGCGCGGTTTCGACCACCGCACGACCGATTCCCGCCTCCGCTCCGGCGGCGCTCGCCGTACCGCCAGCGCCGACTCCTTCAATGCCTGCCGCCCAGTCGCGCAGTTCTTCGAGCCGCGCCAGCCAGCGCGCGGCAAAGGCCGAGGTCGTCGTCCCCGCCCTTCCCTGGCGCCGCGCAATGGCGCCGGTTTCGGCGGGAGCACCCTGCCAGTGCGGGATGCGGCAAAAATCGGCATCCAGATGCCGCCAACAGGCCAGTGTGACCCGCGCATCGAGGGGCGGCAGCAAGCGCGGCCGGGGGTCAGGCACATCCTCCATTTCGCCCAGACGGCGACTTAGGGCCTCGATGCGGGAGCCGGCCAGCAGCGCGCCCAATTCGGCCCGCTGCCCGTTGGCGATCCACCCAACTGCTGCGACAAACTCCTGCTGCATGCTGGCGTCTCCGAGCAGTAGCGGAAGGTCGAGCAGCCACCGCCAGAGATGTTCGCGCAGGGCTTCGCACTGAACCGCAGGATCAAGGTACAAACCACATGGCGCACCCCGCGCAGCTTCGAGGGCCAGCATCGCGGCACGTCCCTGGGCCTTGCCGCACAGGGCGAACAGGAGGGGTACCAGCCGCACTGCCTCGTCGGCAGATCGACCGCGCAGCCGCTCTGCGATGGCCGGACGCTCGCTGGCGACATTGACCTGGCTCACCCGGCCGTTGTCGCTACCCAGTCGCAGCCTGACGCAACCGGGGTCAATGCCGGCCATCACTCCTGCGCCAGCGGCAGACTCAATGTGAACAAGGCGCCGCCTTTTGGATGGTTGCTCACCGCAAGCTTGCCGCCATGGCGTTCGACGATGCCGTAGCTGATCGCCAACCCCAGTCCGGTGCCCCGCCCCACCGGTTTCGTGGTGAAGAACGGATCAAACAGCTTGTCGAGATTCTCGGCTGGAATGCCTGGCCCGCTGTCACGGAACTCGATAACGGCTTCACTTCCCTCTGTGCAGCCTGATACTTCCAGTCGCCGCTCGCGTGCATTTTCGGTTGCGTCCGCGGCATTCTGCACCAGGTTCATCACCACTTGCTGTACCTGGCCGGGCGACCCCATGACCTCAAGCAACGGTGGCAAACTCAGGTTCACCTCGAACTGATCGGCGGTGGCCTTGCACACCCACTGCACGGCGCGCTCGATGACCTCAACCAGATCGAAGACGCGCCGTTCGTCGCGATCCGTCGCCGAAAAGCGCTTGAGCGCATCGACGATGTCGCGGGTGCGCTCGGCGCCCTCCACCGTGCCATCGATCAGCGACGGCAGGTCGTCCAGCAAGCGATCTATGCGCAGTTCGTGGCGCAAGGCTTCGCGTTGTGCGTGCGGCATGTCGCCGTGGATCGCGACAAGGTAGCGCGAAAGCCGCTCCGCATAGCGTTTCATCGCCACCGTATTGCCGTAAACAAAGCTGATGGGATTGTTCAGTTCGTGCGCCACGCCTGCCACCAGGCGGCCCAGCGAGGCCATTTTTTCGGAATGAATCAGTTGCTGCTGGGTGGTCTTGAGATCTTCGTGGGCGCGGCGCAAAGACTGATAGGCACGCCGCAGTTCGCCCACCGGACGGCCGGTAATGACCAGGCCCATCATCTTGCCGACGCCGTTGTAGCGTGGCGTGCAGTTGAGCGAGACGGGGATCGCGCTGCCATTGGCAGCCTTTAGCTGCATTTCGCAATCTTCCACGGCATGGCCGCTTTGATCCGAGAACAGACGTCCTGCGTGCTGGCGAGACTCTTCATCGGCGAAAAGATCGAATACCGTCCGCCCGTGCAGTCCGGCCGCATCGACACCGAGCAAGGACGCCAGCGCTTCATTGACGCTCTCGATCACGCCGGCCCGGCTGCAGACGATCAGCAGATCCGACATCGAGGTCAGCACGGAAGAGATGAACTGCTGCGTATCTTCCAGCGTTGCGTTCTTCTCCTCCAGCGCAACTTCGTACTGCAGCAGATCGTTATAGACTTCGTCCATTTTTCGAATCACGTCGAGCCAGATGCCGTCCTCGGCCGAGGCGCCGGCCGCGGCGGCGAGCATTTCGACGGTCAGCACCGAACGCGGTTCGTCCCCCTTGGCGTGTGACGGGGTGGCGGAACTGGAACTTGATTTTTCGCTCATCGGCGAAATGTACCCTACCCTGGCCGCCCAAGGCTAGCGATCTTGCCAAGCCCGGTCCTCAACTCTTCCGGCATTGCAGCAAACAGGCGCAGGGGTCAAAATGGCTCCATTCCAGTTTCGAAAAACCTCCATGCCCGTCAACCGCATTCAACAAGCTTCCTGGCTCCTCGCCGCTCTGGCGCTGATTCTGGTACTCCAATTGCATCTGCTGCCTGCACTGCTGGCGGGCCTGCTGGTGTACGAGCTGGTGCATCTGACCGCACCTTTGCTGAAAAGCAGGCTATCCAGCCTGCGGGCGAAACAGGCCGCCGTGATCTTTCTTGCCGCGATCATGGTTGGCGCCACGGTACTGGGCGCGGCGCTGACTATCGGCTTCTTCAGGAGCGATTCGGGCAGCCTTGCCGCGCTGGCGCAGAAGATGGCCGAAATCCTCGAAAACTCGCGCCACTCGATGCCGGACTGGCTGGTCGATACCCTGCCCGACAGCGTCGAAGGCATCAAGACCGCCGTGGTGCAGTGGCTGCGAGAGCACGCGGGCCAGGTGCAACTGCTCGGCAAGGAAGCCGGACTGGTGATGGCGCACGTGCTGATCGGCCTTGTCATAGGCGCCATGCTGGCCCTGCGTGAAGTCGCTGGCCAGCGGATCACGCAGTCACTGGCAGCGGCGCTTACCGGGCGCGCACGCCGCCTGGCCGACGCGTTTCGTCGCATCGTTTTCGCGCAGGTGCGCATTTCGGCCATCAATACAGTACTGACCGCGCTCTATCTCGCCGTACTGCTGCCGCTGTTCGGCGTCCATCTGCCGCTGACAAAAACCATGATCGCCCTGACCTTTGTCGTCGGCCTGTTGCCGGTGATCGGCAACCTGGTCTCGAATACGGTCATTGTCATCGTCAGCCTCGCCCACTCGCCGCACGTCGCTCTGGCTTCGCTGGGTTTTCTGGTGGTGGTGCACAAGTTCGAATACTTCCTCAATGCCCGCATCGTCGGTGCGCGCATCTCCGCCCAATCCTGGGAGTTGCTGCTGGCCATGCTGGTCATGGAGGCTGCCTTCGGCCTGCCGGGAGTCATCGCCGCGCCGGTCTATTACGCCTACCTCAAACAGGAACTGATCGACGCCGGAATGGTTTAACCCACCGGACGATAAACCTTCCCGAACCGGGCGGCTTCCACGATCCCGAAGTCACCCGGCGCGTACTGAAGCAGCCAGTCGCCTGCCTGGCCTTGCAGCACGTCGCCTCCCGCGGAGCGGGCCAACGTAAATGCCTCGTCCATCTGTACGGCCAGCACCGGCAAGGGCCTCGCTTGATAGCGCCCGTCTTCGCCGGCTTGCGCCGGCGCCACAGGAAGGTACTTGGCGTCAAACCGGTTGCGGGAAACGCTCCAGTGGTCACCGGTCGAACCGGTGATCAGCGCGTCGCCTGCCTCGAAGCGGTTGGTGCCCTCGCGGCTGATCAGTTCGCCGGCAAGGTTGGCAAAGACAACGGCCACAACTTCGTCTTTCACGAAAAGCGTGGCTGAGTCATCCCTGGTCAGGTCAATATTCTTGAGTTGCAGCATGCGGGCACCGATAAAAGATTGGCGCAGAAGTGTCGCACAATCCGGGCAGAAGCTTCGTCGTGCCACTGGCGCTTTGAAAAACAATGCGTATCGGAAGGTACAAACGGCATTTTCGGTTAGGCTGTCTGCATGGACTTGCTTGATCTTCTCGGGTTTCTGCTGCTGGCCGCCACAGCCTGGCTATGGCTCGACAGCCTCAAAGCGCGCGAGCAAGCCGTGGCGGCGGCCAAGGCCGCCTGCAATTCCGAGGATTTACTGCTGCTCGACGATACCGTGGCCATCCTGCGAATCAGTCTGTCTCGGGATGAGGACGGGATACTGCGCATCCGTCGCATCTATGGCTTTGAGTACAGCGATACGGGCAATGATCGCAGTACAGGCAGCATTGTCATGCGTGGCAGCCGCGTGGTCGTGATAAACCTCAATCTGCCCGACGCCTCGGAGGGGACAGTGCTTCACTGATCGATCCTGCCCGCGCTTGATAAATATCCCCGTGTCACCACGCGAACATGAACCGCTTCAAGCAGCTACACTCTCGTCATAGCATCGCCGCACTTCAGGATCCATCTCTACCGCATTTGATCGAAAGCCCACCATGAACAGCACACTTGCGCCTCAGACATTCCGCAATCGAGACCGCGACGCCACTCCGGTTTCCAGCTTCACCCGGGCAGAAGATGTTCTTGAAGCTATGTTGAGAAGCATCGAGGGTGGAGAACTGCACCTGCGTCCAACGCTGGATGCCGGTGAAGGGGATTCGTTCCTCAATTACATCGAAATCGGATTTGCCTTGCGACAATGCCTTGAGGACAAGAACCAGCGCGAATACCTGATTCAACGATTGAAGCCGCACGTCAGTGTAATCATTGGAACCCTGCCGGCCGGTATTCAATCGCATGGGCTCTTGCCCAGAACCTTGAAAGAATCTCCGCAGGAGACCAAGTTCCGGCAATTGGAAGACATCTCTGACGAAGAAGTCAGGCAATGGCTGATCGTCGATGGTGGGCTGATCTATGGCGAGTTGAAACGTTACGAACTCGAAAACTATTTTGATGTGATCGGCCCTCTGGTTCGCCCGGGTGGGATCATGTATGACTTGGGGAGCGGTCTGGGCAAGGCCGTAATGTCTGCCGCCATTACGCTTCCCTTCGCTCGCTGCATTGGCGTCGAGCTCCTCGAGTACCGGCACCGCATGGCAGTGGATCGTCTGCAAGTGATGCTTGCGGCAAGCGACAGGGGCCTGGAATCGTTGCCGGTGCGGTTACAGCCTGATGATCCGCTTGAACTGCCGGGTGGAAGTTTGACGAAAGCCAGGCATTTGCTCGATATCAGGTCGCGAATCGAGTTTGTCGAAAAGGACATGTTCGAGGTCGATGTCAGCGATGCAAACCTGGTATTCATGAACAGCACTTGCTTCGGCTCTTTCATGCATCTCATCGCAGACAAGCTGGCGCGCGAGCTACGCGAGAAAACCCTGGTGAGCACAACTACTTATTCCATCAACCACCCGGCCTTCAAGCTCATTGCTTGCTTTCCCGCTACGACATTGGCGTGGACGGATCTCTTCCTCTATGAACGTGTCCATTGCACAGAAACCCAATCTCACCCGGAAGTCGCTGCATTGTTTGAGCCGGGCGATCAGGAATGGGAAGCACGCGTACGCGAAGAGTTCCTGACGATAGACGCGAGGATGCGTCACGAAGGTGACCCTTCGAGTTGAATCTCACCTGGATTTCTGGCTGAACGACGACGCCAAAGTTTCCGTTGGCAAAAGAGTCGCCGCTTGCCGGCTCGCGAAGCGATATTGACGGCCCCCGAAGGGGAATCTCCGTCACGCAGAGCGAAGGCGAACAAAGTCCGAGACGGCGCAATATTCGGGAGAACCACTTGCTGGCCCTATGGCCGGCCGCGACGCAATCCCCAGCCGAATGAGTCCGTGTTAAAGGCGTCCGGCCAAACCGGCCAAGAACGGTTCTCACCGAACAGGCCGCAGGACAATACCGCTTCGCGGTCGTCCTGCGGCTAGCAGCTACCAGACGCTTCTGGTCACCGCTGGTTCATCGAGTTTCCGCCCCCGGACGGGGGTGGCGGCGGGTTACCCTGGGTCATCGAGTTTCCGCCCCCAGACGGCGGCGGGTTGCCCTGAGTCATTGTATTTCTGGCAGCCGCATCAGCTTTAGCCTTGGCATCCGCGTCAGCTTTTGCCTTGGCGGCGGCGTCAGCCTTTGCCTTGGCATCCGCATCTGACTTGGCCTTGGCGGCCGCATCAGCCTTCGCCTTCGCATCGGCATCCGCTTTCGCTTTGGCAGCAGCGTCAGCCTTGGCTTTGGCATCTGCATCCGCTTTCGCCTTGGCGTCCGCGTCAGACTTGGCCTTGGCAGCAGCGTCGGCCTTGGCCTTCGCATCGGCATCCGCTTTCGCCTTGGCGTCTGCGTCAGACTTGGCCTTGGCAGCAGCATCAGCCTTTGCCTTCGCATCGGCATCCGCTTTCGCCTTGGCAGCAGCATCAGCCTTCGCCTTGGCGTCTGCGTCCGCTTTCGCTTTGGCATCTGCATCGGACTTGGCCTTGGCAGCAGCGTCAGCCTTCGCCTTTGCATCGGCGTCCGCTTTCGCCTTGGCGTCTGCGTCGGACTGGCAGCAGCGTCGGCCTTGGCTTTGGCATCTGCATCCGCTTTCGCCTTGGCGTCCGCGTCAGACTTGGCCTTGGCAGCAGCGTCGGCCTTTGCCTTCGCGTCGGCATCCGCTTTCGCCTTGGCAGCAGCATCAGCCTTCGCCTTGGCGTCTGCGTCCGCTTTCGCTTTGGCATCTGCATCGGACTTGGCCTTGGCAGCAGCGTCGGCCTTGGCCTTCGCATCGGCATCCGCTTTCGCCTTGGCGTCTGCGTCAGACTTGGCCTTGGCAGCAGCATCAGCTTTGGCCTTCGCATCTGCGTCCGCTTTCGCCTTGGCATCTGCGTCAGACTTGGCCTTGGCAGCAGCGTCAGCCTTGGCTTTGGCATCTGAATCCGCTTTCGCTTTGGCGTCTGCGTCAGACTTGGCCTTGGCAGCAGCATCAGCCTTCGCCTTCGCGTCTGCGTCCGCTTTCGCTTTGGCATCTGCATCGGACTTGGCCTTGGCGGCGGCATCAGCTTTTGCCTTCGCGTCCGCATCGGACTTGGCCTTGGCATCCGCGTCAGACTTCGCCTTGGCAGCAGCATCAGCCTTGGCTTTCGTATCTGCGTCAACTCTTGCCTTGGCGTCTGCGTCAGACCTGGCCTTGGCATCCGCATCGGCCTTCTTCTTGTCATCGGCCTTTTTCTTGTCGTCGGCCGCCTTCTTGTCTGCAGCCTCCTTCTTTCTCTTGGCCTCAAGGTAGTTCGCTGGAGCAACGTCTCCAATCACCCCGGCCTCATTGCCAGCCGTGTTGCCCAGGCCTGATGCAACGGCGCTTGCGTTCTTCTGCTCGGCCTTGATCTTGGTGTTGCCCTGAATCTGGACGCCACCCTTGATGGCGCCGGCAGTATTCCTGGCACTGTTCCCGTCGCCAGTAGCGGTGGCCGTCGCATTTTCCTGCTTGGCTTTGATTTCGGTATCACCTTGCAGTTGAACGGAACCCTGTGCACCTCTTCCACTGCTCCGTTGAGACACCTGCGCCATCGCCGTAAATGCCGCACCCATAGCAACAACCAAAGCCGCCAGCTTATGTTTTTCCACGATTAATTACCCCAAAGGAATATGACAAAAAGAATGATAACGGCCTGTTTCAGAACGACGCCTATTGTAGTCGTCTCCCAAACTGTATTTCAATCGAGTCTTGTGCGCTGAACTATCTACATTGTTGTGGTTGATCGGTTGATGCCGTTCGCGTTGTCAGCTATGCCCAAGCGCAAGGACAGGCCAAAACGCCCGCGTCTGGCGGCCAGACTCAACGCGCCTTCCTGCTATGCCCAACGCGACAGGATTCGTTTCGTTGACGGGTTGCCGCAATCTATTCTTGCCGGAGTGACTTTCTTCACGCTGGTGATGAGCACTGTGATCCAGACAAGCCATCGAACCCGTCAATGCCATGCTTGCATCGGGCTTCTTGTTCCAGCACCGGAAAAGTCATGCGGTTTCCGGGGCGACTCATGAGCGCAGCATTTGCTTTCCCTTCCCAGCTATTCGCCCGGGACACACTCGCCAGCGCAAACAGCCTGCCCCATGCTGTTGATCGCCGCACCACCCAGCGGCAGCGAGGAACACCATACCTGTCCCATACTGTTGGTAACGCATTCGCCGGGACCGGTAAGCACTTGTCCCATGTTGTTGGCGGCAGCCCCGCCGCCTGGAGTATCAGAGCAGACGACCTGCCCCATATTGTTTCTGGCGCATCCACCGCGGCCAGTAACAACCTGCCCCATACTATTTACCGCAGCACCACCTCCGGGTGGCGCACAAATCACTTGACCCAGGCTATTTTTGGCGCATCCACCTGCATTCGCAGAATTCATGAACAATGGTGTTGCTATTGCCAACACAGCGACGAGAAGATTTTTCATTTGATTGTTCCGATAGGTTGGGGATCACTAAGAGCAGTGGCGGCATCACCATAGTTCGCATCCTTGAGGCATCCTGCGCCCTACTAACAGGATGGTCAACCTTGCCGAAATGCATTGACCATGGCACTAGTCGTCAGCGTGAGCAGCAATTGGCGGCATAATGCCGATGGGTTGGAAGACGAAGAAGCAGAGGGAATCTCGCAATGATGCGTAAAGCTGTTTTGATGTTGCTCCTGGCGGTTGTGGGTGTTAACGCGGCGGCGGAGGAATGGTTGTGTATTGCTGACATATTTGCTGGCTTCACGTATGAAAACGGCAAATGGAAGGCCGCTTCCGGCCCCCATCGGCAGAAATATGTGGTTGGCATGGCTACGGAAAATGAAATCAGAACTGCCAGGCTTCTCAAGAGAAGCCTGCCGGTATGGGTAGTCAAGAAATTTGGCGAGAACTATGGAATGTCCTGCGGTGACTTCAACGACCAAGATATGCTCTTGTGCCGCGATGTGCAGGAATTCAGCTTCAACAGGCAAACCGGGAGATTTCTTTACACATACCCTGTCGGATATTTCGGCGTCTCGTCAGCTGAGATTGGAACAAAAAAGGAAAGTACTGACGCGCCCCGGATGATGATTGGCAAGTGCCATCCAATGGCCGTCGTCAAATCGTGACAGTGCACCCATGCGCGCCTGGGGCATGACACGGCTACTGGCCGGATACCGCTACCCACCGGGGATTTCTTCCGCTCTCCTTGCAATCGAAGGCCGACAACTGTGTGCGAAACCCGTTTCGAAACCGAGGTCAGGCGGACGTCAATATCACTTTCGATATTTCACTTGTAAATAATTAAACTACGTGGTAAAAAATGTCCATGGTACCGTTTGCGATGCCATCAATCGAGAGCCGAGATCTATAAGCAACCTTTAGGCCGGGGAATTGGGTTTGGCAATGATCCTAATAGAGGAGTGGATCGAAATGAACTTAACTACTGTATGCGGCGGCAAGGCGCGCTTTATTGCGGCAATTGTTTCCGGCATCGCCGTCATGAGTTTTTCCGCAGGTGTTTCAGCGCAAGTCGGCCCCATGGGGGCCGGAGGTCAATGTCCGGCGGGAACCGTCAAAGGGGGTGGTTTTTTGAGCGCCCACTGCATCAAGCCAGCCGCAGTCGGCCAGCCGAAACCGCTCGGAACCACCGCTCTCAACACGGTCCCGAAGACAGCCCTGGCGCCCGCCGCTATTCCTGTTTCGGTTTGCAAACCGAAGATCGATGCGGAGTTCAAATCCTTTACCGATCGTGTCACGCGCGGTCAGGGCGCGAAGGTGATCACGCCACAAGAGCAGGCGGCGCTCCTGGGGCATTACAACACCCTGAAAGCCGATGAAGCCAAAATGGCAAAAGACGGGCTGAGCCCGCAGGAATGCGCCACGCTGAGCGCGGCACTGGTGCACCTCAATACCGAGCTGGCTGACGCGCTATGCAGCCGCGAACCCGCACAGGAAACTCGCGCGGCGATCAAGAGCGCCGTCCAGCAGGCGGCAAATGCGCGTCACGGTGCAAAGCCGGTCGCAATTGCTGACGCGAACGGGCTGTGCGTCATGGAAATCCAGCACGAAGCTACCCTTTTCCATGCCGCCGTTGCGAACGCCCAGAAAGCCAACCTGATCGATCCGAAGGAACAAGCCGAGCTGACAAAATCCCAGGCAACCGTCCACGCACTGGAGGCTCGCGTTCTGACAGACGGGAAGGTCACGCTGAAGGAACTGAGGGATGTCATGGCTGTACTGAAGGTCCAGAACGAGTTGCTTGACCATGCAATCGCCACCCAAGCCCCAGCGCGCGCTCCGGCAACGCAAGCCGCGGCCGCTCGACCAGTAAGCAGCTGCCAGGCGATGATCGATCATGCAACGGTATCCTTGACCCAGCGGATCGGCCGCGGTCTGAGCACCAAGCAGATCGATACCAAGGAGCGTGCCGCGCTGGAGAAGTCGTTCTTCGATCTCCTCGCCTTTGAAGCCAACGCCAAGAAGGACGGCAAGCTCGATCCCAAGGAGTGCCAGGATATCCATAAGCGCATAGATGCGGAGAATAAGCAGCTTGCCCAGGCATTGATGGCGAGTCCGTCACCGGATCACAAGAAGGCAGCTGCGCTGGCGCTGACCAAGAAGACGGGCAAGGCCGTCGCGCACGAGGCCGTGACCTGCCAGGCGGAAATCAACCATGAAAACGATGCCTATGGGGCCGCGATCCTGGCTGGCGTTGCGTCCGGCAAGATATCGGCGCAGGAAAAGGTCGCGCTGGACAAGACACACGCCGAGTTGGTAGCGCTGGAAAATCAGACAATGGCGGACGGCAAAGTCACCATGCAGGAATGCATGAAGATCCACGCCAAGATTGCCGATGAAGGCAACAAGCTGAGACTCGCCATCTCGAATTGATTCAAATTCGCAGCCGGGCCACTCGCCCGGCTGCATTCCCGAAGGTGCAGGAAACCTGACCAAGTTGTTTCAATGCAGACCTCGCCCGAGCCCATGCTTAATCAGAACGCCGTGTTCCGCATTGCATCCGTCTTGATTACCGGGTGTCTGCTGAGCTTTGTGATTGCGGTGACCGCAGACGGTGCTGATGGGAAGCAGCCATCGGCTGACACGTTCCTCGGTAACGACGGGAAGTATCACGCCAAAGGCTCTTTCCTGGGCCAGGACGGGAAGTACCATGCGAAGGGCGAGTTCCTGGGTCAGGATGGAAAGTACCATCCGCAAGGTGCTTTCCTTGGGCAGGATGGCAAGTACCACCCCCAAGGCAGCTTTCTTGGCCAGGACGGCCGGTATCACTACGCCGGTTCCTTTCTCGGCGAAGACGGGCGGTATCATATCCAGGGCGCATTTTTGGGCACCGACGGCCGCTATCACCCTGCCGGTTCGGGCATGGAAGCCAATGGCCGTTACGTGGAACCCGAGCACCTGGCCGAAAAGGAGCGCCAAAACAAGAATGGCGTGGACAATTGACGATCCTCAAGCAAATGACGGTGATCTTCCCGCAGCGACGATCTGCACGCTGCACAACGCACAATGTTTGCCAGCGATGGTAATATTTTCCACCGATGAGGCAAGCGGCCACCCGCTGCATCCATTTGCAGTTTAATTAATCTCTACTGACAGGATAGAAGAATGAAAATCAATCAATCGAAAAAACATCATCCTCGGATTGGTCAATTCCTTAAGGTCGTGGCCCTACCTTCTGTGCTGGCATTCAGCAGCTATAACGCGATGTCGGCAGGTACCGAATTTGACGATGGTTATCGGGCCCCCATGATGCATAGTTCGGCGGCCAAACTGGCGGAGGCCATTCCGAAAGACAAGCTGACTACGGCCTCCCGGCAGTTGACCAAAGAGGGTCTAAAGGCGATCGACGAAAAAGCTTACGAGAAGGCAAGTACGCTGTTCAATATGGCGCTGCAAGGCGATATCAATAATAGCTACCTCCATTTCCTGAACGGACTCACCTATCATTTGCGCGGACTCGACGGCGAGGGCAAGCTCTACAGGCTTGCCCAGCAGGGCTACGAAATGGCGGTACAGTTTGATCCGAGCAACAAGCTCGCCCGGCATTACCTGGGTTTGCTGTTCATCGATCGCCGAGAGTACGTGATGGCCAAAGAGCAGCTTATGGAGGCTGCGCTATACGACAAGAACGACGCCGAACTTTTGTATGACCTGGCGGTGGCTGCCTATTACGCCAAGGACCCAGCAACGTCCTATGCTGCGTTGCAGGGTGTCCTTGCTGCCGATGGAACCAAGGAGACAGCTCAGCTTTTGCGGGCTTTGGCCATCGTTTCTGCGGCGGCGGGCGACGATGCCGCCGCGCGCGGCTACCTCGAGCGTTTGGCCAAGGCGTCACAAGGAGCCGGCGAACTTAGCTTCACTGAAGGCCGGGTCAATACTTGGCGGGACATGTATGGCGGACGCCTGATCAAGGCGCAGTTCCCTTCAGCGGCACCGGCAGCGGGTGGCTTCCCGGGCGCGGCACCGGCGGCGGGTGGCTTCCCGGGCGCGGCACCGGCAGCGGGTGGATTTCCTGGCGCAGCACCGGCAGCGGGTGGATTCCCGGGTGCCGCCGGTGGGGTTGCTCCGCGTGCCCCCGGAGGCTTCTTCGAAAAGAATATGGTGATGCTGGATGTGGCGATCATCGCCACCGAGGAGGACAACAGCGATACCTTCGGGGTGAATCTGCTTGACGGCTTGAAAATCCAGTTTGGCAACTCTTCGGGGACGGCGGCAGTTCTGAGGAACAGCACTAGCGATCTGGTGAACAAGGCCAATGACACCGCTGTCATTACACGAATCATCCAGATTCCTGCCATCAGCTATACATTAAACATTGCCAATGCCCAGGATCGTCGCAACGAGGTTCTTGCGCGCCCCACACTGGTCGCGCTGGGCGGTTTACCCTCCACATTCTTTTCCGGAGTTGACGTGATTGGCGCCGCGATTTCGACAGGCGCGGGAGGTTCCGTACAGGTGCAAAAGGAAGCCGGCGTAAAACTCTCGCTGACTCCCGAATTCCTGCCGGATGACCTGATCAAGATTCAAGTAACCGCAGAGCGAACCTTCCTGACCAACCCGAGCAGCAACGTCGTTTTCGACTTTCGTCTCGATACATCCAAAACCCTGGTGAGTGCCAATGTCGCAATGAAGTATGGCGAAACCCTGATTCTGTCAGGGCTGTCTGAGAGGAATACCGAATCGAATTCGAGCGGTGTGCCGGTCTTGCGCGATATCCCCATTGTCCAGTATCTGTTCCATCGCAAGTCCAAGCGAGATTTTTTCAAGTCGGTGCTCATCATGGTGACGCCTCGTCGCCCGAACTATACGAGTCGGTCGCAACAGGATGTGGAAGCCGATGCAGCCAAGATGAACGACTTTGAAAAGGTACATGCTGAATTCGAAAACAAGTTCAAGGTCTGGTTCAAACCGGTACCGACCGCAGCCATGTCAATCGCCATGATCGAAACCAGTCCGTTATTCCGGGAGTTCCGCGCAGGCGACCTTAAGCTGGACAGTTGGTTGTCCAGAGCTTCCGTAGGTGGACGTTTGAGAGCCGCCCTCGATTTCCTCTATTACTGATGCACAGCTAGCCGCCTGCCTGTTTGCGTGTGATGGAAACGTGCTTTGTGGCTCACCTGATGAGGTGGCTGCTGCTGCTTGCGGCTACCTTGGGGTCATCCGCGTTTGCGCAAACGCCGCCGGGCCCCATTGCAACGCCAGCCAAGACCACCGCCACTTCTGCTACCCAGTGGGTAGCAGTACGGGGGCCGGCGGTTGACCTGTCCATCACGCCGACCGGTGATGTGTATGCGCTTGACCACGAAGGAAGGCTGTGGCGCCTTCCGGCGCAGAATGTTCGAGAGGGCACGACCGAAAATTGGCTGACCCAGCCGGGGCGATTCAAGCGCTTGCGCGCAACGCATGACGGCGGGCTGTGGGCGATTGGTTCGATTGGTTCCTCGGACTGGTTGTACCACTTGCGCGGGAGTGTATGGCATCCCGTTTTGGAAGGAATCAAGGATGTGGCAGCCTCCCCTGACGGCCAAATCCTGGTGCTCAATACAAAAGGGGAACTGTTCGATCTATATGCCGGGAAGTTGTATGAACCCCGTCCTCCCCCATCTGAATCGGCGTCTGAACGGCTGGTAGCGGATGCCCACGGCCTGCCATGGCTGCAGCGGCAGGATAGGAGTGCTGTGCGTTTTGACGGCACGGCCTGGCAGGCGGTTGCGAGTGCAACCGATCAATTGGCGGCCCTCACTGCAGGCTATGACGGCACTATCCTGGGGATAGGACTTGATGGCAAGGTCCTGCGCTATATGCCCCAAGGCAATACCTGGCAGCCCTATATCACCGACGGGCGGGTGATACCGCCTTTGCGTCATTTGGCCATACATCCTTCCGGCATGCCCTGGGGCATTGCTCGCAGCGGGGAACTGCTGGCGGAGCGTTCGGTCGGAGGTCCCCAGAAAAAGGAGCAGAGTACCCCGAGTGCTTTTACGAAAGGTCTGACGTGGAAAGCTGCCGGTGGCCCGTCGAAGAAAGTTAGCGTCGGGAGCGATGGCACTACCTTTAGCATTGCCCCTGATGGCTTCGTATGGCGCCGAAAGCGGGGCAACGAGTGGATTCTCGTACGAGCACAGGTTGAGGCGATTGCCGCTGGAACCGGAGGGCAGGCATGGGGCTTGAATGCCAAGGGAGGCATTGTTCACTTCGATAAAGGGTTCATCTTTGACATTCCAGGAATTGCGCGCCTGATCGCTGCCGGACCAAAAAATGATCTCTGGGCCGTTTTCCAAGACAACTCGCTGCAGCAATGGAATGCGCGTGCGAAGCGGTGGGACGGAGTCATGCTTCTCCCGGAAGTTCCGCTGGCGATTTCAATCGGGATGCGCGGCGAACCCTGGATCATCGATTCCGAAGGAATGGTAAAAACGTATGTCGAGAACCGCTGGCGTTCGGTTCCCGGGATAACGGCTCGTAGTATTGGCGCCGGGCCGGAGGGAACCGTGTATGCCGCATCCGACGCTGAGGGCATTTATTGGCTGGATGCAAGAGAGATGCGGTGGAAACCGGCCAGCGGCAAAGCCGTTCAGATTGCTGTAGGACCCGGAGGCGCCCCATGGGCCATCACTGCAAAGAACGAACTGCTCGCTTCAGGGCGCTTCATCGATGCAGATAATGTACGCGAGGCCGTTGCGCAAGCTGCGGCCAAAAAAGCCGCCAGCCCGACAACCCCTTCCAGTACGACCACTGCCGACACAACGACCGCTAGCACGAGCACTGCGGGTTCATCGACGCCCAGTGCATTCATATCGGGTTCATCGGCACCCAGCGCATTCACGTCGGGCGCCACGATGCCTGATGGCACGAAACCGGCCATCGTATTTACTGGCCCACTGCCGGCGACCATCAAGCCGCTCAGTTATCAAACCTTGTTTGCCGAAACCAGATTCAAGGATATCGGGATTGGAGCCAATGGCGCGGTCTACGCCGCCAGCGTGGATGGTGCTCTGATGTGCTTCAACAATGCAGCGAACCGCTTCATCATCGCCAGTTCCGGGACTGTGGACCGGGTGACCGTCACTGCGGACGGAATGCCGTGGATACTCGATGCCAGTGGACGGATATCGAGGTTCGACAAGGATCGGGGCGCATGGCGTGTCGTGCCATCGTTTAGCGGGGTTGATATCTCCATCGGACCCGATGGGCAGCTCTGGGCGGCCGGAACCACCGGCTCGGTCTTCCGCTACAACGCAAATGCCGACAGCTTTGACGCGGAACCTGTGGTGAGTTCCGATGTTTCCTTCAAGGCGCGCCGGGTAGCTGGCGCGAGTGCGCGTGCGCATTGGCTGATATCCGAGCAAAACCAGCTGATCCGATGCGAAAAAGGCGACTGCCGCGTTGCCCTGACCGGAGCATTGGACGCGGCGGTCGCCTCCGATAACACATTGTTCGTTCTCGATCTGCTGGGCAATGTTCAGCGCTACAACCAGAGCAAAAAAGCATTCGAGAAGCAGAATGGTCTCGGTCGGGCAATCGCGGTCGGCCCAGGAGGTCTGCCCTGGCTGGTTAACTCATCCGGCAATATTGATTTGGCAGGAATTTTCAATGCCAGTAGCCGTACGGTCAACACCGCCGACTGTGCAATCAAATTCGCAAGCGCGCCGGCACCGGCGCCGGTGCCTTCCACTGTGACGCTTGTCGCTACGGCCGACACTGCAAGCTTGTTCCCGGGTGGATCGCTTGACCTGCTGGTCAATGACAGCCTCAACGGGCGGGCACCCACCGTCAATGATGTGACTGTGGCGCTTGATACGCCGTCGAGCTTCCTCACCATCAATGGCAGTGCTTTGGTTGTGTCTTCAACCGCGACTCCAGGCTCGGTGCTGACCGGCAGCTACAAGATTTGCGCGCGCAATGTGTTTGGCAGTTGTGCGGCCGCGACGTTCTCCATAACCGTCGCCGGGACGACCACCGCGCCCACCGGCGTATCGGCCACAGCGGGCAATGGCAGGGTCACAGTCAGCTTTACGGCACCGACATCGAGTAGCGCCATCAATGGCTACACCGCGGTCGCCAGTCCGGGCGGGGCAAGCGCCAACGGCGTGAGTTCGCCTCTGACCGTAAGCGGGCTGACCAATGGCGTTGGCTACACCTTCACCGTCAAGGCAATCTATACCAACGGAACGGTAAAAGAATCCGACGCCTCGACGATGGTCACCCCGACGGCGCTGACAACGGCACCTGACTCGCCGACCATCGGCGCTGCAGCGGCGGGCAATGCCCAGGCCACGGTCAGCTTTAGCGCACCGACAAGCACCGGCGGCAGCGCCATCACCGGCTACACCGTGACCTCAAGTCCGGGCGGACTGACCGTCAGCGGCACGGCCTCGCCGCTGACCGTGACCGGTCTGACCAATGGCACCGCCTATATCTTCACGGTGACGGCGAAAAATGCGATCGGCACAGGCTTGCCGTCGGCTGCGTCGAACAGCGTCACTCCAACGGCTGGGGCGACCGTACCTGGTGCGCCGACCATCGGCACGGCCAGCCCCGGAAATGCCCAGGCCGCAGTCAGCTTTATTGCGCCTGCAAGCACTGGCGGAAGTGCCATAACTGGCTACACAGTCACAGCCAGTCCGGGCGCACTGAGTGCGACAGGCACGGCGTCGCCGCTAACCGTCACTGGCCTCACCAATGGCACGGCCTACACCTTCACGGTCATCGCCAGAAACGCGATTGGCGCGGGCTTCTCGTCGGCAGCGTCCAACAGCGTGACGCCGGCCGCGGTGGCGACGGTACCCGGAGCGCCGACTGGCGTGACTGCGCTCGCCGGCGTCGCCCCTGGAGTCGTGCAGGTCAGCTTCGCGGCGCCCGCCAGCAACGGTGGCAGCGCGATCACCAGCTACACGGTGACGTCGAGTCCAGGCGGCCTGACCGGGGCGGGCGCGTCGTCGCCGATCGCCGTTACCGGCCTCACCGGAGGCACCTTGTATACCTTTACGGTCACTGCCGTTAATGCGGTCGGCACTGGTGCGGCTTCCACGGCTTCCGCCGGGGTTACAGCGGTCGACGTGCCCGGCGCTCCCACGGCGCTGGCCGACGCCACGGTGCCGGCGTCTGGAACCATAACCCTTACCTTTTCGGCACCTGCGAGTACCGGTGGCGCAGCGATTTCGGTCTACGACGTTATGTGCATAGACCAATTCTTTGCGCCGCTGCCACCATTCCAGACGGCGGGATCACCGGCAATCCTTGGCGGACCGCAGGGCGTAATAACCGGGTTTAACTACCAGTGCCAGGTCGCGGCGGAAAACACCGCATTCCCTGGATCGCCGGGAGCTCCGGCTGGACCGGTACTCTCGAATCCCTGACTTTCACTAGGGCCGCAAGCTTGTGCGATATCTGGGTCAGCTTATTTGCTTCGTTGAGGCCTCGAGTCGCCGTGTTGCCAGCGTCGACTCTTCACGCCTGCCCGAAAATCTCGCGCAGTTTCTCCACAGTCTCGCGCGCGCCTCGCACGCGCAGAAACGCGCCGTCTTCGTCGGCGCGCTCTTCCAGCACCTCGCAGCTAGCGAAGATCCGGCCGCGCTGTTGCTGCGCCGACCAGGGCAAGAATAGCTCGGCCTCGACTTGGCCCTGCTGGAAAAACTCGACGAGCGCCTCGCGCAGAAACGCTATGTCCCCGGCGCGGCGCGCGCTCATGACGATGCAATCGGAGTAAGCGTTGCGCAGTGCCGCTTCTCGTTCGGCTTGCGCCCCTGTGTCGCCGACATGATCAATCTTGTTGAAGACGCGGATGCGCGGCACGTCCCTGGCGCCGATCTCCTTGAGCACCTTGTCGGTGACCTCTAGCTGCCGTTCGAAGCCTGGGTCGCTGACGTCGATGACGTGGAGCAGTAGCGAGGCATCGAGCGCTTTCCTCGAGCGGCTAGTCGTACCAAGGCTTTCAGCCTAATGCACGGTACAGACCATGCACGGATCAAAGCTGCGCACAACATGATGGATTGCTGGCGGCAGTGGATCAGTGGCGCTCGCCGGCAGACCTGCCAGCGCCTGCTCCAGCGCACCGGGCTGGCCTGCGCTGTCGCGCGGCGAGAAGTTCCATGTGGTCGGTGCGACGATCTGGTAGTTGTGAATGCGGCCGCGACGCACGGTGATCCAATGGCCGAGCGATCCTCGTGCCGCCTCGATGAGGCCGACGCCTGAAGTTTCATCGGCCAACTTCGCTGCGATGCACCAAGGATCGCCGGGGACCAGTTCGGCGAGCCAGCGCTCCATGGCAGGCAGCACCAGCGCCAGTTCCAGCAGGCGCGCCACGACGCGGGCGGCGACGCTGCCGCCACTGCCCCCGACCATGTCGCGCGCCAGGGGATGACCCGCCACCACCTGCCGCGCCAGTGCGCCGGTTTCCACCACCTGCCCGGCCAGGCGCGGCGCCTTGCACCAGGAATAGGCGCCATCCTTTTCTGCCACCGGCAAAGTACTACCTTCGGCCGGATGTTGCGGCAGGCCTGCGGCGGCGTACCACGAATGCGTGATGTCTTCGCGAATGGCCGCAACATCGAGCGTCGTGGCGGCGCCATGCCACAGTCCTGCCGGAAACAGCCGTCGATTCTCTTCGGCGTAACAGCCATAGCTCATGAAGCGATCAGTACCGCGCCCGAGATGCCACAGATCGAGGTCCTCGGCGATATCGAGAAATGTCCGCAGATCGCCGCCGCCGGGTCTCGCCCGCCAGGCCTCCAGTTGAACGCGACTGGCAATCTCTGCGACCTCTTCCAGCTTCGCGCCGAAGGCCACGGTTTCAAGGAATTCGCGGAAGTCGCGCAAGGTCCGGTGCAGACGAAAGATTTCCGAACTCTGCAATGGCCGCGTCGAGCCGCCCGGCTGCACGGCCAGTGTATGCGGCCATTTGCCAGCCAGCAGGCCCATCATCTGCATGAAGCGGGCGCGCGCCGGCAGCACCTGATTCGGTGCGCTGCCCAGCGTGGCGCGAAAACGGTCGACGGTCGCCTCGTGCCAGTGGCGGCCGGCATAGTCGGCCCGCGCGAAGTCGGGCATGAAAAACAGGTAGAAATGCGTCAGATGATCGGCCAGGTTTTCTGTCGCCAGCGTCAGATTGGCCGCCAGCCGGCCGTTGCGCGGCGGCTCGATACCCGCCGCGTCGGCCAGCGCCAGGGCAGATGCGGCCGACTGCGCGACCGAGCAGATGCCGCAGATGCGCGGCACCAGCACCAGCGCATCGGCCGGCACCTTGCCTTGCAGGATCTGCTCGAAACCGCGATACAGCGGCGAGTTGACGTAAGCCGCTGCTATCCGACCGTCGGCAATGTCGAGGCTGATTTCGAGATCGCCCTCGACGCGGTTGAAGGGACCGACGATGCGCCGCGTGCTCATTTTTTGCTGCGCTTGACCGAAGGTGCGCGCAGCAAATGATCAGCCGTCGCGTTTTCGCGCACCCGCGCCGGTGTGGCCGACTTGGACAGTGCCGCCAGTGCGATGAACCATGCCTTGGGCATGTCGGAGGGCAAACCCATGGGGATCCCGGCGACCTTCGGTGTCGTCTCGAACGGGTGGCCCGGTTCTTCAAAGCCCGGCTCGGTGCAGCGGATGCAGGCGTAGCCGCCGCGCAGGCAGGAACCCTCGCCGTTCCACAGGCGCTGGTTGCAGTCGGCATGGGCCTGGGTGCCGCCGCAGCCGAGGTGCTCCATCAGGCAGCCCTGATCCGACGGCTTTTGGGCGCTGGCCTTGAACTCGTAGTATTCGTTGCGCGGGCAGCCGTGATGCACCAGTTGATCGGCGAAAAACCGCGGGCGCCCGTAGTCGTCGAGATGCTGTGCGCCCAATCTGCCGTGCGCCAGCGCCACCAGCGTTTCGGTAATCCAGTCGGGATGGGGCGGACAGCCGGCGACATTGATCACCGGCAATCCGGTGCAATCGCGGAAATCCGGCCCAAGCAGTCCGCCCGCGGCCTCGCCGTCGTACTGCAGGCCGCAGGCATCGGTCGGGTTCATGCCGGCCGCCGTGACGCCGCCCCAGGAGGAGCAACTGCCCACCGCGACCACATGCTGCGCGCGGGCGGCGATCTGCCGCACCCAGTCGATCATCGGCTGTGCACCGCCGCCGAAGCGATGGAAGCCACCCGTCCCCCTTGGCCCGCGCAACAGCGAGCCTTCGATGCACAACACATCGACGGCGGTAAGGCCGGTCGCACACTGCGCGATCAACTCACGCGCTTCATCGACACCCGCCTCGGAAATACTCGGATGCCACAGCAGTTCAACGCCTTCGTCGGCCAGTACACGGAACAGAGACCCCTGCTCGCTACCCAGCCACGACAAGGTGCAGCCGCCGCAGCCGCCCGACTGGAGCCAGAGAATGTTCATGATTCGTCGCCTCCCAGTCCCAAACGCGACAGCTTCATGCGCAGTCCGACACGCGTGAGTCCGAGTTCTTCGGCCACGCGCGTCTTGTTGCCGCGGTGGCGGCGCAGGGACGCGTCAATCACCTGCGCCTCGACCTGATCGAGAAGCTCCTTGAGAGTCGCACCGTCCGGGTCGAATCCGGACGCCGCCGGCTGGATGGAGGCCGCCGACTGGCCCACCTGCGGCGAAAACAGGCTGGCTTCGAGCACATCGCCCTCACCGAGGGCCAGCGCACGCAATACCTCGTTCTGCAACTCGCGCACATTGCCCGGCCAGCGATGGGCGACCAGACACTTCATGGCTTCGGCGGAAAATCGCCGTCCCGCCAACGCCGACTCCTTGAACATGCCGGCGACGATCAGCGGAATGTCCTGCGGTCGTTCGCGCAACGCCGGCATATAGAAGGTGATGCCGGCGATGCGGTAGTACAGATCCTGACGAAAACGGCCGCTGGCTACGTCGGCTTCGAGATTGCGGTTGGTCGCGGCGATGATGCGGACATCGACCGACACCGGACGCGGACTGCCCACCGGACGCACTTCTCCTTCCTGCAGGGCGCGCAGCAGCTTGACCTGGAAAGCCGGCGAGGTGTCGCCAATTTCGTCGAGAAACAGGGTGCCTCCATCGGCCTGTTGAAACAGGCCGATGCGATCTTCATGGGCGCCGGTAAACGCACCGCGCTTGTGACCGAAGAGTTCGGCTTCGAGCAAGGTATCCGGCACCGCGCCGCAGTTCTCCACCACAAAGGGCCCCTCGGCGCGCTCGCTGGCGTAGTGGATGGCACGCGCGAGCAGTTCCTTGCCGGTGCCCGATTCGCCGGTGACCAGCACCGACAACTCATGCCCGGCAATTTTTTGCGCCACTTCACAGATGCTGTTCAAGGGGCTGTCCGCCGCCCGCGTCAGACGATCAAAGCCGGACCGGGCGCGCACCCTGCCGCGCCGGCTGGCGACTCGCTGCACCAGTTGCTCGGGGCTGTCACGCAGTTCCAGCGACAGACGCTGGTTCTCCTGCTGCAAGCGCCACAACTCGGCCGCGCTCTTCAGTGTCAGCAACAACTGATCGGGATGCCATGGCTTCAGCAGGTACTGCCAGATGCCCGCGTCGTTGATGCCGGAAATGATGTCCTCGGCATCGGTGTAGCCGGAGAGGATCAGACGAACGGTGTCGGGCCACTGGGCGCGCACGCGGCGCAGGAACTCAACGCCCGAAGTATCCGGCATGCGCTGATCGGACAGCACGATATGGACGAACTCGCGGCCCATGATGAGTTCGCCCTCTTCTGCGGAAGAAGCGGTGAGCACCGTGAAATCTTCTTCCAGCGTGCGACGCAGCGTTTCCAGCGAACGCTGTTCGTCATCGACCACCAGTACGGTCAAGGGTGTACGCGCCTTCACGTCGGCACCTTCCAGCCGAGGTCGCGGTGGCGCGCCAGATGGCGAGGCGTCCACGACGCCGGTGACTTGCGCACGAAGTGGTGACGGGCGACGTGGTAGCTTGGGTCAAAGCCGTAGAAGTTGCGCCGCATGTGCGCCAGTTCCTCTTCCCGATAGGCCGCCAGCGGCTTTTCTGCTTCGTCCTGTGCGCGACGTTCGCGCTTCGCCGCCAGGCGCGCCGCGAGATCGGGCGCTGCGGCGATTTCGGCTGCGCCTCGCGCCACATCAATGCGATAAGCCTGGGTATCGCCGGCCAGGCAGGCGTCGCTAAATCCCGTCTCCGCCGCACGCTGCGCCGTGAGCGGTTGCCGGTTACGCATGATCGCCCGGCTCCTGCCGCCCACGTTCGTTTCGCCCAGTCGATGCGGCAGCAGATAAGTCCAGTATTCCGAGCCGTATAAATTGCCCATGTTCTTGTAATGCGGATTGAGGATCACGCCTTCACGCGCCCAGACCAGATCGGCTGCCCGCGCCAGGAAGCAGCCGCCCGCGCCGGCATTGCCGGCCAGCGCGGCAATCGTAACCTGTCCTCCGGTCTCGATCAGTTCGCGGGCCAGATCGTTCATCGCATTGATGTTGTTCCAGGATTCGTCCGCTGGCGAATCTGCCGCCTCGATGACGTTGAGATGAATGCCGTTGGACCAGAAGTCGGTACCACCCATCAATACCAGCACCTGTACCGGCCGCTGCTTCGCCCAGGCCAGAGCGGAGCGCAGGCGCTCGCATTGGAAGGTCGACATTGCGCCGTTATAGAACTCGAAATGGAGAAAGCCTACAGCGTCGCTTTCCTCATAGGCTATGTCCTGCCATGTTTCGCCGTCCACGCGCCACCAATCTGCCAGCGGTGCTTCGGGAAGTGAGGCCGACTCAGCGGCGAAGGCTAGTGTCACCGGGAGCTTGATGCTACCCGCGCGTTTGGCATGGCTGATCCACAATGCGCCGTCGCAGGTTTTGCGTAGCACAGCGGTTTCGCGCCGCGCCAGCAAATCGCCGGGCTTCGCTTCCGGCACACCGCGAAGGACCGCCTCGGGCCACGCATCGAAAATATGACAGGGCTCGCCGAACAGGCTGTCGGCGACACCGGGGAAGCCATCGGCGGCATTGATTTTTCTCAGTACGGTTGCCGTGTCGTCGCCCTGCCAGTCGACGACGCGATCCGTCTGCTTCATCAGAGGCCGCAATCTGCCACGCCCGTCGCTGTATTCGGTCAGCGGAGTCGGGACAAAATCGCCCGCCGCATACCGCTCCACCGCTTGCAGCACGGCGGTTGTCGCGGCCTGCGTGACCTCGTTGCGATAGATGCTCGACTTCTTGGCGAGGCGCAACGGAAATACGGCACTGGCCCAGACCGGCCCGGCATCCATCTCGGCCTCGGCCTGCAGCACCGTGACGCCCCACTCGGCTTTCCCCTCCTGTATCGCCCAGTCCAGCGCCGATGGCCCGCGGTCACCGATGATGCCGGGGTGCACGATGAGACAAACATGTTGCGACCAGATCGACTCGGGAATCGCCCGGCGCAGATACGGCGCCACGATCAGTTGCGGCTTGAACAGGGCGACAGCTTCCTCGGCCACGCTATCGGCAATGTCGAATTCGATGGAAATCTCGTAACCGCGCCGCTGCAGTTCCGCCCCAAGTCGTTGCGTCAGGCTGTTGAAGGCGTGGGTGAGGAGCAGGATGCGCATCAGCAAATCCGAGGCAACTGATCGCCCGCCAGCCAATCGACGATGCGGCGGCCGCCAAAGGCCGTGGTGAGCTGAACGAAGTGGTGATCGTCGGCGATAACCTCGCCAATCAGTGCGGCCTCACGCCCTAGCGGATGGGCGCGCATCGCTGCCAGCACACGCTCGACATCCGAGCCGGCGCAGATCGCAATGAGCTTTCCCTCATTGGCGACGTAGAGCGGATCAAGGCCGAGGAATTCGCAGGCTGCGGCGACCACCGGCTTCACCGGAATTGCCTTCTCGTGGAGCATCATGCCGACCTCGGATTGACCGGCGATTTCGTTCAGCGTCGCCGCCAGCCCGCCCCGCGTAGGGTCGCGCAGGCAGCGCAGGTCGGCGCCAGTGGCGAGCATCGCAGCGATCAAACCATTCAGCGCCGCCGTGTCGGATTCGATCGGCGCATCGAAGGACAGGTTCTCGCGCTTGCTCATGATCGCCACGCCGTGGTCACCCATCGACCCGGAGATGATGATCGCATCACCCGGCCGCGCCCGGCTGCCGCCGAGCTCGATGCCATCGGGCAGCACGCCGACACCCGTGGTGGTGATGAACACGCCATCGCCCTTGCCGCGCTCGACAACCTTGGTATCGCCCGTCACCACCGGCACGCCGGCCTCGCGCGCCGCATGCGCCATGGATTCGACGATGCGCGCCAGATCGGCCAGCGGGAAGCCTTCTTCGAGGATGAAACCGGCCGCCAGATACAAAGGTGTCGCGCCCATCACGGCGACATCATTCACCGTGCCATGCACCGAGAGGCAGCCGATGTCGCCGCCAGGAAAAAACAGCGGCGAGACGACATGGCAATCGGTGGACATCACGAGGCGCCCCGGGCGGCCTTCAACAGTCGGCGCTGGCAGTACGGCGCCGTCGTTGCCCTGACCCAGATATTCGTTGCCCAGGTGTTTGGCGAACAGCTCGGAAATCAGCTGCACCATGGATCGGCCGCCTGACCCGTGTGTCAGATCGACCCGCCCCTGTTTCAAGTCGAGCGGCCGCACGTAACCTCTTTTTACCTCTCCCATTTAATGCATGTCCTTGTAACGACCGTAGCTGTAGTGCGCGGCGCAGGCGCCTTCCGAACTCACCATGCAGGAACCGATCGGGTTTTCCGGAGTGCACACGGTGCCGAACAGCTTGCAGTCCTGCGGCTTCTTGACGCCGCGCAGGATCGCGCCGCAGTCGCAGGCCTTGTGGTCTGGGACCGAACGATAGTCCAGATTGAAGCGCCGCTCGGCATCGAAGGCGGCATACTTCTGCCGGATCTTCAGCGCCGAATAGGGCACCACCGACAGGCCGCGCCATTCGAATTCGCGGCGCAGTTCGAATACTTCGGCGACGCGGTCCTGCGCTTTCAGATTGCCGTCGCGGCTGACGGCACGCGCGAACTCGTTTTCCACCTCGGCACGACCCTCGTTGACCTGACGCACCAGCATCAGGATCGCCTGCATCACATCCAGCGGTTCGAAGCCGGCAATGACCACCGGCTTGCGGTATTCCTCGGCGAAGAACTCGTAGGGCCGGCTGCCGATCACCGTGGACACATGCGCCGGTCCGATGAAGCCGTCCAGCGGCACCGTGCCCCACTGGCGTACCTCAGGCGATTCGAGGATGTTACTGATGGCCGATGGCGTCAACACGTGACAGCAGAGCACGCTGAAATTGACCAGGCCCTCGGCCTCGGCCTGCTGGATGGCGACCGCCGTGGGCGGCGTGGTGGTCTCGAAACCGATAGCGAAGAACACTACCTCACGCGCCGGATTATCGCGCGCAATCTGCAGCGCATCGATGGTCGAATACACCATGCGGATATCGCCGCCGCGCGCCTTGGCCTTCATCAGGGACAAGCCCTCGGAAGCCGGAATGCGCAGCGTGTCGCCGTAGGTGCACAGGATCACGCCGTGGTTCAGCGCCAGATCGATCGCCATGTCCACGCGGCCGATGGGCAGCACACAGACCGGGCAGCCGGGACCATGCACCATGCGTATCGCCGGCGGCAGCAGATCGCTCAAACCATAGCGGGAAATGGCATGGGTATGTCCGCCGCAGAATTCCATGAAGCTGTAGCTGCGACCGGGCTCAACCGCTGCACTGATGCTCAGCGCAAGATTCTTTGCGACCTCGCCATCGCGGAATTCGTCGATGTATTTCACTACGCGGCCATTCCCGCCTGGTTCAGCTCGGCAAACAGCGCGAGCGTCTTTTCCGCTTCCTCGGGATCGAGTTTGGACAAGGCATAACCCACATGCAGAATCACATAGTCGCCCACCTGCACATCGGCCAGCAGCGCCAGGGAGATTTCCTTCCTGACGCCGCCCAGATCGACAATCGCCGTGTCGTCAGCGCCGACTTCTATCACTTTGACGGGTATCGCCAGACACATGATCAGCCGCCCGCCGGGCCGCCCCAAGGGCGGCTGAAGACATAAACATGGAAGACGCGCAGCGGCTGAACCAATGTCACCCCTTTCCTCGGGAAAGGGGATGGGGGATAGGTAGTCATGGTTGCTCCAGAAGGTGAATTGCAACCCAGGCCTGCCCCAGCGAAATTGCGGTATCACCGGGCAACAGCCGGCGTGGCAGCAGCAGATCAAGCCCTGTGCCGGGAACTCTCTCGGCGAGTCCAGTACGCAGCAGCTTGTTGAAGAAGCAGCCGCCGCCACAGGCCAGGCGTTCGATCCCGGTCGCCTCGGCGGCGCGGGTGACCCAATGCAGCAATGCCGCCACCAGCGTGGCGTGAAACAGCGCCGCCCCGTAGGCGGTGTCCGGCTCCGAGGACAATGCCCCGAGCAGCGGCAGCAGATCCAGTTCGCCTTTGACGTCGATATGCCAGCCACCCTCGAGCGGCTCCGGCCAGCCATGCGCCTCGATATAGGCAGTCGCATTCTGTTCGAGGGCAATGGCGGCCTCCGCTTCAAATTCCATTTTCAAGCAAATACCGAGCAGTCCTGCAGCAGCATCGAAGACGCGACCCATACTGGAAGTTCGCGGGCTGTTCAAACCCTTGGCCAGCATGGCTGCAACAATTCCGGCACCCGCCTGATCGGCAAAACGCGTGGCGATTTCCTCGCCGCGGCCGAGATCGAACAGGACGGCGGCTGCCATGCGCCAGGGATCGCGGGCGGCGCGGTCGCCACCGGGCAGCGCCAGGGGACGCAGATGGCCGACCCGCTCAAAGCGGGCTCCATCGACCTGTAAGAGTTCCCCGCCCCAGGCCTGCCCATCGGTACCGAGGCCAACGCCATCGAGCGCCAAACCCAATACGGGGCCGGATATGCCATGCTCCGCAACGACGGCGGCAATGTGGGCATGGTGATGCTGGACGCCGATCGCCTCGATGCCGAGTTCCGCTGCCAGTTGCACCGCAAAGTGCGTCGAATGCAAGTCCGGATGCAGGTCATGGGCAATCGCAACCGGTTTCTTGCCCACGGCATCGAGTGCCTGCAATAGTTCGCGGGCCGTTGCTTCATGGGCAAGACAGGCTTCGGCCTGAAACAGGTCTCCCACCGTATGCGACACCCAAGCCTGCTTGCCCTGCGCCAGGCACACCGTATTCTTGAACCATGCTCCCATGGCCAGCAATGGCGGCGCGGTACGTACCAGCTCAAGCTGATGTTCAACACAGCCTGGCACGGCATTCCCCGCAGCATTCATGACTTCATGAACTCCGGGCCGCAAGTTGTCCTTCGAGTTCGGCAATGCGGCGCTGCAGGCTATCGACGGTGTCCTGCCGCTGACCACGCGCCGCGGCAGCGCCGGTTTCGATCCACGCCAGCCACGCGTCCATGCCCTGCCCCGTGGTGGCCGAGACTTCGATCACCTCGATCCGGGGATTGACCCGACGCGCGAACTCGATGGCACGCGGCACGCTGAACGTCAGATGCGGCAGCAGATCGCACTTGTTCATCAGCATCAGTCTGGCGGCACGGAACATGTCGGGGTACTTGATCGGCTTGTCCTCGCCTTCGGTAACGGAAAGGATGACCACCTTGTACGCTTCGCCCAGATCGAAAGCCGCCGGACACACGAGATTGCCGACATTCTCGATCATCAGTAGTGAGTCGTCCGACAATTCGAGCTTGCCCATGGCGTGCCCGACCATGTGCGCATCGAGATGGCAGCCCTTGCCGGTGTTGATCTGGATGGCCGGCGCACCGGTGGCGCGAATGCGCTCGGCATCCTGGCTGGTCTGCTGGTCGCCCTCGATGACGGCTACGCGCTGCCCGCCCTTGAGCATTTCTATTGTCTTTACCAACAGCGTAGTCTTGCCCGAGCCCGGGCTGGAGACAAGGTTCAGGGTGAAGATTCCGCGCTCCGCCAGGTGTTGCCGGTTCTCGGCGGCATAGGCGTTGTTCTTGGACAGGATGTCCTGCTCGATCTGCACCATGCGCTTGTTGCTGACACCAGGAGCATGCGCATGCGCTGGCACATAGCTGTGCTGATGTGCGTGGGCATGCGGATGCGCGTGCGCCGCACCTGCCGCGTGCTCGTGATCATGGTCATGATCGTGGTTGTGCGTGGTGCCATCGGCATGCACGTGATCATGTTCATGATGGGCGTGTTCGCCATCAATTTTCACTTCGCCGGCGCCGCAACCGCATGTCGTACACATCGTATTTCTCCTAAGCCACTTCGAGTTCCTTGACCCGCATTTCAGTGCCGCCCGTCACGTGCAGCTGATGGCTGCCGCACTGCGGACACTCGCCGAAGACCTCCGTCATCGGCACCGTCATCGAACACTGCATGCACCAGCCGGTACCTGGCAGCGCAATTATCTCCAGGCGAGCGCCGTCGGCCAAGCTATCCCGCGTCACGACGTCGAAGCAGAACTTCATGGCCTCGACCTCAACACCGGCAAGCTGACCGATTTCCAGCCAGACCGTGCTTACTCGAGCAAACGATTGCTGACGCGAGGAATCCTCGATCAACTGCAATATTCCCTCGGCGAGCGACATTTCGTGCATGATCGCAGTTTACGCCTTAAGTCCGCCAATAACTCCTCGCAAAAAGCCCCTGCGACTGGTCGGGACTTGCAGCACCGAGCGTCCGGACATTCGTGCCGCCTCATGCTGATCGACGTTCGCCGATACATCGAGAAATAGAGCATTCATTACCTCATTGGCCGTCGTCTCGGCAGCGGCCTGATCAGGGAATTCGAATACTGGAGAGAACAGCGAACAGAACTGGTACGCACCGCATTCCGGTTCATCGCCGCCCATGAAATCGTAGCTGCCGGAAGGGAAATCCCACGCCTGCCGGCAATCGGCGGCGAGATGCAGATCGCGGGCAGCCTTGGCGGCGAGCATCACCAGATTGATTGCCCACGGCGTGATCAGCACACCAACAAGATAGTTTTCATGCGAGGGCCGAAAGTCGACGGCGGCGACTCGCAGGGCAGGATTGTTCATTGGCAGCCCTGCCATGCGAGTGGCGGCAATACGCGAGAAAGCGGTGGTCAGCGCGCCAACCGTCTCAGTCAGCGCCATCGTCGAGCAGCAGGAAGCGCTCCCGTGCGGCCTCACATCCAGGGCAAACCCAATGCTCCGGCAGATCGGCGAATGCGGTCCCTACGGGAATCTGGCCGATCGGATCACCCTCGGTCGGGTCATAGACGAGCCAGCAGACGCCGCACTCGAAGAGCGCCAGCGGGTTGGCGGCCACCTCGCGCCCGGTGCGCTCGAAGGAACCTGCGGGAAACTTCATGACCAGCCCCTATATTGCACTTTCGAGCGACGCTATCCACTCCCCTAATCGGGTAGTGGTCTCTTCATAGTCTTCCGCCGCAGCCAGCGCCACGGCCGGCACATCGACGATCTCGATCGAATTGAGGATCAGTTTTTCCATGTTGTTGAAATACTGCACCCACCAGACATAAGGCAGCGCGGTGGCAGTGATGCGACAGTTACCAAAGCCGCGCGACAGAATGGAAAACGAAATGCGACCCAGCTGCTCGTCGAGCCAGAGCAGATCGTCGGGCGTCGCCGGCAGCAATGACAGATTGATGACATGCGCCGGTCGTCCTGGACTCCATTGCGCCGACAGGCTGCGTATCTCGTGATACAGCGCCGGGGCGTTCATCAGTTCGGGAGGCGGCTCGACAGTGGCGGCAAACGACAACGCGCGTACCAGCGCCAGATCGCGCAAGGCAGCGGGAAAGGCGCTGGCCTCGACGTCGTCGACACCGTCGCCGCGAATCCGCCAGATGCCGGTAAACGCCGTTTCCTGCGCACACCGGTCACCTCCGGTGAGCACGCTCACTTCACCTTCGCCGAGCAATTCATTGATCTCGGCCCGCACCGCCGGCGCACACTGCAACAAGGAGAAGCGTACCGGCGGTGATGTTCCAAACGGGGTCGCGCGCAACCCGACCAGCAACTGGCGCAGGAAATCCATCGCCGCCGCCACGACCTCCGGCGGCGCATTCAGTTCTGCCAGCGGCGGCCGGAAGGTATGGACGTCGCTTGGCACCTCAAGCGTCGCCAGTATCTCGTCTTCGAGCGGCTGCGAACCGGGACCGATATTGGGCGTGTAGGCTACAACCGGGATTGGAAAGGTCATCATGGCTGGATTCCTTCAGTGGCATTCAGTGACAATGGGTGCTTGCGCTGGCGTTGTGCACCGGGATGCCGATGCTTGGGGGCGGCACGGCGCGGCCGCCAGCAGTTCGGGAAGCAGCCGGCCGTAGGCACTCCAGTCCTTGAGACCTTCCACGGTGCCGAGATACTCGCCGTCGCGCATGGCCAACAAGGCCGGCCAGATGCAGATGCCATAGCGTGCGGCCAGCGCGCGCGCCGCCTGCGGTGCCAGCACCCCGACCCGCACCGCCGTATCGAGCCGGGTCACGGCTTCCGGCAGGATCACGGTAAGGTCCCAGGTCTCCGGCACCTTGGCCGGATCGTCGGCAAACAGGATCAGGCAGGCGCCGGGCGCCGCGACGTAAGCCGCGAAGGAGTCGCTGTCGAGCAGCGTGTAGCCATAACGCGCCTGCAAAATATCAAGACGCTGCATCAGGCGTTCAAGGCTGGGTGATGACATGTTCATTGATCGCTCCCGTGGCTGGTGGCCGGTCGGAGAAAGGCCGGTAGTTGCGGCTCGCGTCCGACCAGATCGGCAAAGTGACTGTTGATGAGGGTGTCGGTGTCTGCGGCGCTGCCGTGTCCGTCGAGAATGGACTGCAGCACCGCCAGCGCATCGCCGACCTGGGCGGCGCGTTCGGCATCGATCACCTCGCGCGCCGCACCGAGAAAGCTCAGGATCCACTGCCCCGGCTCCAGCGCACCGGTGAGCATGGTATCGACTCGCTCGACGCCATTCTGTCCCTGGCACAAAGCCGTGGTGCCTTCCATCCGGATCACCTGCATGGGCAGCGCGAGGCACATGGTCAGGCCCGCAGAAAACGCGCGTCGCCGATACGGCTGGCGGCTTCGGCCGACGGTCGGCCGGCCTCGTAGGCCGCCATCGTCAGCGCCGTGTCGCCAGCGCCGACTTTCGACTCACGCGGCTCGATCGCGAAGCCCCAGTCGCGCAGCTGCGCCACCGCCATGGCCACCGCCTCGGCCAGCCGGGCCTTGACCACCGGCCGCAGGCTGCCGCCATAGTCGTCAAGTTCTTCCGGCTGCACACCGATCAGCAGCAGTTGCTCGGGCAACTGGCCGGTCAGCGATGAGGCCGCAATGACTTCCTGGAATCCGGTCTGGTGCAGGCTCATTTTCTTGGCACCCATGAAACGCGGCACCTGGTCGCCCTCGACGCGCTTCATGGTCCCCGGTGGCAGGCCGTAGTCGATGGCGTCGAACACGATCAGCCGGCGCGCCGCCTGCACGTAGGGCAGCAGGTAGAGGCCCTGGGTTCCGCCATCCATCACCGTCACCGACTCCGGCAATTGCCACTCGGCAGCGAGTTTCTCGGCGCAGCGCACGCCGAAGCCCTCGTCGGCCCAGAGCAGGTTGCCGATGCCGAGCACGAGGACTTCACAGCGCGTTTCGTTCATGGCCTTCATTCGCGGAACGTGCGCTGGCCGCCGATCATGGTGCTGATCATGGTCTGGCGGCTCATGATGTCCTCGCGCACGGCGGCATAGACATGCAGGATGACGAAGGTGACGATGCCCCACATGCCGAGGTGATGCCAGCTGTGCGTGGCCTGGCTGCCGCCGAGCAGGGGAATCACCCAGCCGAACAGGCGATCCTGCCAGCTGCCCAGTCCCATGCCCTCGCCGTAGAGCGCGAAGCCGGTGCAGATCATCAGTACCGCGGCCACAGTCACAAAAAGGAACATGAACAAGTGCCCCATTGGGTTGTGGCCGACGTACTTGTACGGCTGCTTCTCCAGGAACAGATACCAGCGCAGTTCGCGCACCAGTCCGGCCCACCATTTCATGTCCGTAATAGGCAGGTAGAAGAGCTCCCGTGCGTGATGGTTGCCGACCACGGCCCAGTAGATGCGAACCAGGAAGCCGACGGCGAAGACGTAGGCGGCGGCGAAGTGCGCGAAACGGATGTAACCCATCAGGAAGTTGGCCGAGGCCTCGCCCGCCACGCTTGGCAAAGGGCTGGCGATCAGGTAGCCGGTAGAGGCCAGGACCAGGATGCACAGGGCATTGAGCCAGTGCCACAGGCGCACCGGAGCTTCATACACGTAGACCGTTTTGCCAGCAGCGGTTTCCGGATTGTTTTCCAGGCTGGCAGCGGCGGCGTTCAGGTTCATGGCATTCTCCTCGCGAGCGTTTAACGCACCTTGACCGACGTCATTTCCTGACCGTCGGGACTCATCACGTGGGTGGAACAGGCCAGGCACGGATCGAAGCTGTGCAGCGTGCGCAGGATCTCCAGTGGCTCGTCGGCCTTGGCCAGCGGCGTGTTCATCAGCGAGGCCTCGTAGGCGCCGATCTGGCCCTTGGCATCGCGCGGGCTGCCGTTCCATGTGGTCGGCACCACGCACTGGTAGTTGTCGATCTTGGTGTCCTTGATCTTGATCCAGTGACCAAGAGCGCCGCGTGGCGCCTCGGTGAAGCCGGCCCCCTTGGCCTCCTTTGGCCAGGTGCTGGGCTCCCATTTCTCGACGTTGGCGGTGGCAGTGTCGCCGGCCTTGATCGCAGCAACCAGTTTGTCGAACTGCTTGACTTGCAGATCGGCGCAGTAGAGCGTTTCGATGCCGCGCGCGGCCGTGCGGCCAAGCGTGGAGAACAAAGCGGTCAGCGGCACATCCAATTTTTTCAAGACGCCGTCGATAGTGTCCTTGATCATCGGGAACTGCTTTGGCTGCAGGTAACCAAGCACCATGCGCGACAGCGGGCCCACCTCCATGGCATTGCCGCGCCAGCGCGGCGCCTTGATCCAGGAGTACTTGGCCGATTCGTCGAGGTTCTCGATCCGGGTTCGCGTGCCCTTGAAGTTCGGGCCCTCCGGCTTGTAGTTGGGATCGGTGACGCCGTCGAAAGGATGCAGGCCCTTGCTCTCGTCCGCATACTTGTACCAGGAATGGCTGACGAACTCCTGGATCTGTTCCGGATCCTTGAGATCGACCTCGTGGATCTTGTCCAGCTTGCCGCCGATGATGGCGCCACGTGGCAGCAGCAGGTTGCCGGTGGTGTAGTCGTTGGCCCGCTCGGGGATGTCGCCATAGGACATGATGGCCTGCGACGAAAGACCTCCGCCATACAGCCAGCCCTTGTAGAAAGAGGCGATGGCCAACAGGTCCGGGATATAGACCTTCTCGACGAATTCCTTGGAGCGGTCGATGATGCTCTTGACCAGGTTCAGGCGTTCCATGTTGATGGCACCCACCGCGCCCGTGTCATGAACGTTGATGGCGCAGGGCACACCGCCGACCAGCCAGTTCGGATGCGGATTCTTGCCGCCGAAGATGGTGTGGACCTTGACGATCTCCTTTTGAAAATCCAGGGCTTCGAGGTAATGCGCGACGGCCATCAGGTTGGCTTCGGGAGGCAGCTTGTAGGCGGGATTGCCCCAGTAGGCGTTGGCGAAGGGGCCGAGCTGACCTGATTCGATGAACTTCTTCAGGCGGTTCTGCAGATCGCGGAAATAGCCGGGCGACGAGAGCGGCCAGTCGGAGATCGACTGCGCCAGTTCCGAGGTCTTCTTCGGGTCGGCCTTCAGCGCCGAGACCACATCCACCCAGTCGAGCGCATGCAGGTGGTAGAAGTGCACTAGGTGATCATGCACGTAGAGATTCAACTGCATAATGTTGCGGATGGTGTTGGCATTCTCCGGAATCTTGATTGACAACGCATCCTCGACGGCGCGTACCGAGGTCAGCGCATGGGTGCCGGTACACACGCCGCAGATGCGCTCGGTGAATGCCCAGGCGTCGCGCGGATCGCGGCCCTTGAGGATCACTTCGAGGCCGCGCCACATGGTGCCGGTGGACACGGCGTTGCGGATCACGTTGTCCTTGTCGAGATTCACCTCGACGCGCAGGTGGCCCTCGATACGGCAGATCGGGTCGACAACGACGCGCTTGCCGGAATTGTCGAGCTTGAAGCCCTGGGTTTCGTAAGCGCCCATCTCAGTTGCCTCCCGTCACTTTTTCTGCACTGTCGGATTTCTTCGCCTTCTTCAGCGCGGACGCCGCGGCATGCACCGCCACCGCTGAGCCAGCCAATGCGGCGGCGGTACCGCCGACCTTGTCGGCATTGGCTTCGATACCGAACTGCTTGATGTCGGTAACGCGGTCGTAGAAGCTGCCCTTGTCCCAGAAGCCCTCCTCCGAGCAGCCGATGCAGCCGTGGCCCGACTGGATGGGGAAGGAAACGCCGTCGTTCCAGCGCACCGTCGAGCAGGCGTTGTACGTCGTCGGGCCCTTGCAGCCCATCTTGTAGAGGCAGTAACCCTTGTGCGCGTTCTCGTCGTCCCATTGCTCGACGAACTGGCCCGCATCGAAATGCGGCCGGCGATAGCACTTGTCGTGGATGCGCTGGCCGTAGAACATCTTCGGTCGGCCCTGGCGGTCGAGTTCGGGAATCCGGTCGAAGGTCAACATATAGGTCACGACGCCGGTCATCACCTCGGCAATCGGCGGACAGCCCGGCACCTTGATGATGGGCTTGCCGGTTATTACCTTGTCGATCGGCGTGGCGCGAGTCGGATTGGGCTTGGCCGCCTGCACGCAGCCGTAGGAGGCGCAGGCGCCCCAGGCGATCACGGCCTTGGCATCGGCCGCGGTTTCCTTGAGGATTTCGACGAAGGGGCGGCCGCCCTCGATGCAGTACATGCCATCTTCATTGAGAGGCGGATTGCCCTCGACGGCGAGGATGTAGTTGCCCTTGTATTTCTTCTTGATGTCTTCGAGCTGCTTCTCGGCCTGATGGCCCGCTGCCGCCATCAAGGTGACGTGGTAGTCGAGCGAGAGCATCGAGAGAATCACGTCCTTGGTCAGCGGGTGCGCCGAGCGGATGAAGGATTCGGAACAGCAGGTGCACTCGAGGCCTTCAAGCCAGATCACCGGTGTGCGCGGCTTGGTCTCCATGGCGTGGGCAATCTTTGCCGCATAGGCGCTGGATAGCCCGAGCGAGGTCGCCGTCAGCGAACAGAATTTCAGAAAGCTGCGGCGGCTGATGCCCTGGCGCCGCAGCACGTCGTAAAAGGTTTCGGTCATATCGGTCTCCTCCGGAAAATGTCCTTCGGATGTCAAATATGCAAGCTTCAAGCCAGCTCGCCAAGACCAATAGAAGTGCTTTTTATTCAGTTAGTTATATATTTAACTGAATGATAATCGCCGAGGCAGAGGATTACTGAGTAATCGCTTAGGTTTCCAATAGGGCTCAGCTACCCGATCACCAGACGTGGCAAAACGCCGTGGATCTGCCGACATCAAACAGGCTCGTCGGGTCTATTGGTCAGACCCTGTTCATGAACAGAAAGGAAATCCAGCGCCTTGCAGCGACCTGCTCAGGCGCTAGCTTCCGCTGCGCACAAAGTCAGAGAAACGCCTGTCGCGCGTGGCGATGTGATTGCCGATGAAACCAAGAACCTCCGCCGCCTTGCCCGACACCAGTGAAGAATGTCCCGCCGCGTGGTCGGCGGCGATTTTGGTCAGCAGATCCATCATGTGAATGTGGTCATCAACA
>JAPLQZ010000157.1 GCA_026399415.1 Rhodocyclales bacterium
CCGCCGCGGCGCAAGGGGCTCAGCCTCGGAGAAAGCGAGCTGGTCCTGGCGGCCAACGTCGACCCGAATTTTCGCGGCTACCTGAACCTGGCCCTGTCGGCGACCAACACCGTCGCGGTGGAAGAGGCCTACTTCCAGACGCTGGGACTCGGCAGCGGCCTGACGCTCAAGGGCGGCCGCTTCCTTTCCGGCATCGGCTACCAGAACGAACAGCATCCGCACAGCTGGGATTTTGCTGATGCGCCGCTCGCCTATGCCGCATTCTTCGGCAACCGGCTGAGCACGGAGGGCCTGCAGATGAAATGGCTGGCGCCCACCGAGACGTGGCTCGAACTGGGCCTCGAAGCCGGCCGCGACGACGCTTTCCCCGGTAGCGGCAGGAACAGGAACGGTTCGGCACTGGGTACCCTGTTCGCCCGCACCGGCGAGGACGTCGGCATATCCGGCAGCTGGCGCGCCGGGCTGTCGGCGGTCGGCACCCGGCCGGCCGAGCGCGGTTTCGCGCAGACCGACACCGCGGGCAACGTCAATACGGTGGCATTCTCGGGCAACAGCCGTACCGTCGGCGCCGACTTTGTCTGGAAGTGGGCGCCCAACGGCAATCCGAGTGAACGCAACTTCAAGCTGCAGGCCGAAGCCTTCCGCCGTGTCGAGAGCGGCGATCTGTCGTGTGTCGATGCGGCCGGTGCCGGCGCGGGCAGATGTGGCGCACGGATCTCCAATAGCTACAGCGCAACGCAGAACGGTCTCTACGCGCAGGGCGTCTATCAGTTCATGCCGCACTGGCGCGTCGGCTATCGCTACGACCGGCTCGATTCCGGCAACACCGCGATCGGCCTGGTGACCAGTGGCACGCTGGCGGCGGCCGACCTGCCGCAGCTTGCTGCCTGGAAGCCGCGCCGCGATACCGTGATGATCGACTACGCCTCATCCGAGTTCGCCCGCCTGCGGTTTCAGGTTGCGCGCGATGCCTCGCGTGGGCCGGGCCTGACCGACAACCAGTTCTGGCTGCAGTACGTCATGAGCATAGGCGCCCACGGCGCCCACAACTTCTAGGAAGATGACAATGAAAAATGTTTTGATGCTTCTCGCCGCGCTGCTGGCTCTGTTGGCGCTGCCCGCGCAGGCGGCGCTGAACGTGCTGGCCACGGTGCCGGAATGGGCGGCCCTGGCGCAGGAGATTGCCGGCGACAGGATCAAGGTGGCATCGGTGACGACCGCCTTGCAGGATCCGCACCGGATCGAGGCGCGGCCGTCGCTGATTGCCCGCGCCCGCAGCGCCGACCTGATCATCGCCACCGGTGCCGAACTCGAAATCGGCTGGCTGCCGGTAGTGCAGCGCGAATCGGGCAATGCCCGCATCCAGTCCGGTCAGCCGGGCTACTTCGAAGCCGCGGCGCAGGCGCGCATGCTGGAAATTCCGGGCAAGCTGGATCGCGCCGACGGCGATGTCCATGCCGGCGGCAATCCGCATATCAATACCGATCCGCGCGTCTATCTCAAAGTCGGCGAGGCGCTGGCGGCACGCCTGGCGCAGCTCGATCCGGGCAACGCAGCAGCCTACCAGGCCGGCTATGCCGCTTTCGCCGCGCGCTGGCGCGCCAATCTGGCGCGCTGGGAGAAGCTGGCAGCGGGCCTGCGCGGGCAGCCGATCGTGGTCCAGCACAAGTCCTTTACTTACCTGCTCGACTGGCTCGGCCTCAAGGAAGTGGCGACGCTGGAACCCAAGCCGGGGGTCGAGGCGTCCGCCGCGCACCTGTCGCACGTGCTCGAACAGGTGCGCGGACAAAAGCCGCGCTGGGTGATTCGCGCCGTCTGGGAAAGCAGCCGGGCGACCGACTGGTTCGCCGCCAACAGCGGGACGCCGGCCGTGGTGCTGCCCTTTACCGTCGGCGGCAATGACGCGGCGAAGGATCTCGCCAGCCTGTTCGACGATACGGTGGCGCGCCTGCTGGCGGCGAGGTGGCCGTGAGCGCCGCCCGCCGGGCCGCCCCAAGGGCGGCGCAGTCATGCTACGGAGCCGCACAGCGGCGAACCAACGTCACCCCCTGCCTTGGGCAGGGGGCCGGGGGGAGGGTAGTCCAATGACCCTCGACTGGACCCTGCTGCTCGCCCCCTTTGCCGCCGGCCTGCTGGTGCTGGCGACGCATGTCGTACTCGGCATCGACGTGCTGCGACGGGGCATCATTTTCATCGACCTGGCGATTGCGCAGGTGGCGGGGCTGGGAGCTGTTGCCGCGAGCCTGACCGACCTCGATGCGATCTTTCATGATTTTGGCCCGCGTGGTTTGGGCGCGCAGCTCGCAGCCGGCCTTGCGGCAGGTGCCGGCGCGCTGCTGCTGACCTGGTGCGAGCGCCGCTGGCCGGATATGCAGGAAGCCCTGATCGGCCTGGTGTTCGTCTTCTCTGCCGCCGCTGGCATCCTGTTGCTGGCACATAACCCGCATGGCGGCGAGCATCTGCGCGATCTGCTGGCCGGCCAGTTGTTGTGGGTGAGCTGGCAGCAATTGCTGCCCGTGGCGCTGCTCTATGTCGGTGTCCTGGCCTTGTGGCTGGGGCCGGCGCAACGCTGGCCGCGGTTGGGCTTCTATCTGCTGTTCGCCGTCACGGTAACAGCGTCGGTGCAACTGGTCGGCGTCCTGCTGGTGTTCACCAGCCTGATCGCTCCGGCGGTGGCCACCCGTGCCTTCAGCGGTGCGCGGCGCATCGTCGTCGCCTATCTGGTGGGCGCGGCGGGCTATGCCATGGGTCTCGGCCTTTCGCTGTACGTCGACCTTCCTGCCGGTGCGACGGTGGTGTGCTGCATGTGCCTGCTGGCGCTGGCCGGCCTCGCTTGTTTCCGGCCGGAAGCCGGCGAGTTAGAGGTATAATATTTGATCCCCAATTAAAAAAATGCAGATCAGTGGTGGAAGACGACGACGATCTGATGTCCCTCGATTTCACGGTGCCCGGCGCG
>JAPLQZ010000099.1 GCA_026399415.1 Rhodocyclales bacterium
CCCTTCGGCGGCTCCGGCTCCTTGAGGTAGGCCAGCAAGGTCCCGACTTCGCGCAGGCGGGTCTTCCAGTCAGCGCTTTCGCTCTCTTCGCCTTCCGCGGCGGCAATCCCCAGCGCCACGCGGCGCGGCGTGCCGAACAGATTGGCCAGCACGGGAATCGAATGCCCCTTGGGTTTTTCAAACAACAACGCCGGCCCACCGGCGCGCAACACGCGGTCGCAAATTTCGGTCATCTCCAGATGCGGATCGACCTCGACGGCAATGCGCTTGAGCTCGCCGAGCGCTTCGAGTTGGGCAATGAAATCGCGCAGGTCGGTATATTTCATATTGTCAGTGTAACCGCCTGCGTCTCGCCGTGCTTCATCGCATCACTGCCCCAACCAGGGCCGAAGATTCAGTTCGGCAACGATGCCGGCGAAGATCGCCGCGCCGAACCACTTGTTGTGCCGGAAGGCGGCAAAGCAGCCGTCACGGCTGCGGCTGCGGATCAGGGTGTAGTGATAGCCCGCCACCGCTGCGGCGACGGCCAGTCCGGCAAAATACAGGAGGCCGTAAGCCAGCTCCCGGCCGACAACGGCCAGGATGCCGAGCGTAGCGGCATAACAGAGCATCACGGCCAGCACATCGAAACGGCCGAAGGTAATCGCCGCGGTGCGAATACCGATCTTCAGATCGTCTTCGCGGTCGACCATGGCGTATTCGGTGTCGTAGGCCAGCGCCCAGAAAATGTTGGCCAGCAACATGATCCAGCCCAGGGTGCCGACTTCGCCGGTCGCGGCGGCAAATGCCATCGGAATGCCGAAGCCGAAGGCGACCCCGAGATAGGCCTGCGGCAGGGCGAAGAAGCGCTTGGTAAACGGATAACTGGCGGCGAGAAACACGGCGATCAGCGCCAGCCACCAGACCTCGCGGAAAATCGGCAGGATCAGCACGAAGGCGCAGAAGATCAGCACTGTCGCGAGCGTCAGCGCCTCGCGCGTGGACACCGTGCGCGCCGCCAGCGGCCGGTCTTTGGTGCGTTCGACATGCGGATCGAAATCGCGATCGGCATAGTCGTTGATGACGCAACCGGCGGAACGCATCAGCAGCGTACCGAGGATGAATATCCATGCCAGCAGCGGTTGCGGCTGGCCATCGGTGGCGATCCACAACGCCCAAAGCGTCGGCCACAGCAGCAGCAGGGTGCCGATCGGCTTGTCCAGCCGCATCAGCTTCTCGTAGAGGGTCAGGCGTTGCTTGAGTTGATCGAGTGTCATGGCCGAAATTTTACGCCTTGAGCAGTTCCTCGCGGCCGCCCAGCCAGCGCTGCAGATGCGCTGCCGCGAGCTCCGGCGCATGTCTTCGGCGACGGCGCGCGCCTGCTCCACCAGCGCCGCATCTTCCAGGTCGGCGTAGCGCAGCAGCGGCAGTCCGCTTTGCCGCGCGCCGATGAATTCGCCGGGACCGCGCAGGCGCAAATCCTCGCGGGCGATCTCGAAGCCGTCGCTGCTTTCGAAAATAACCTTCAGCCGCGCCCGGGCCAGTTCGCCCAGCGGTTTGGCATAGAGCAGGATGCAGGCCGAAGCGTCGGTGCCGCGCCCGACGCGACCGCGCAACTGGTGCAGTTGCGCCAGGCCGAAGCGCTCGGCGTGTTCGATGACCATCAGGCTGGCATTGGGCACATCAACGCCGACTTCGATGACCGTGGTGGCCACCAGCAGCTGAATTTCGTTCGCCACGAAGGCCGCCATCACGGCAGCCTTTTCGGCGGCCTTGAGGCGACCATGGACCAGGCCGATTTTCAAATCCGGCAGGTCGGAACTCAGGCGCGCGAAGGTTTCCTCCGCGGTCTTCAGTTGCAGGGTTTCGCTTTCTTCAATCAACGGACAAACCCAGTAGGCCTGACGACCGCCACGGCATGCCTCATGCACCCGCGCCACGACCTGGTCGCGGCGTTCCTCGGCGACCAGTTTGGTGGTGACGCGCGTGCGGCCGGGCGGCAATTCGTCGAGCACGGAGACGTCCAGGTCGGCGTAGTAGCTCATCGCCAGGGTGCGCGGGATCGGCGTCGCCGACATCGCCAGTTGATGCGCGAAAAGGCCTTTCTCCTTCAGCGCCAGGCGCTGGCGCACGCCGAAGCGATGCTGTTCGTCGACGATCGCCAGGCCGAGGCGGGCGAACTCGACCTTGTCTTCGATCAGGGCGTGCGTGCCGACAATAATCGGCGTCTCGCCAGCGCCGACTCTTGCGATCGCCGCGTCTTTCTCGCGCTTCTTCAGACTGCCGGTAAGCCAGGCGACTTCCAGACCCAACGGCGCCAGCCATGCCGCCAGCTTGCGGTAATGCTGCTCGGCGAGGATCTCGGTGGGCGCCATCAGGGCCGCCTGATACCCGGCTTCGACCGCATGCAGCATGGCCAGTGCGGCCACCACCGTCTTGCCGCTGCCGACATCGCCCTGCAATAGCCGCTGCATCGGATGCGGCTGGCCGAGGTCGGCGGCGATTTCGCGCCAGGCGCTCCGCTGCGCCGTGGTCAGGCGAAACGGCAACGAGGCCAGCAGGGCCTCGGTCAGTTTCGCCGTTGCCACCAGGCGCGGCGCACCTCGTGCACGACGCGCCGTGTAGGCGCGGCGCAGGCTGAGCTGTTGCGCCAGCAACTCGTCGAACTGGACGCGGCGCCAGGCCGGATGATCGCGCGATTCCAGTACTGCCTGCGTCATGTCGGGCGGTGGTGTGTGCAGGCGGGCAATCGCGGCGGCGAACTCCGGCAGATGCAACCGTTGGCGCAGGGCGGGTGGCAGCGTGTCGCTCAGATCGGCGCGTTGCAGTGCGCGCTCAATCAGGCGGCGCAAGGTGGCCTGGCCGAGGCCGGCCGTCGTCGGATAGACCGGCGTCAGGCGCTCCGGCAGCGACTCGTCGGCGCCGACGAGGTGAAATCGCGGATGGATGATTTCCGGGCCCAGATGGCCTTCGTGAAGCTCACCGAAAATGCGCAGGCGCGCTCCGGCTTGCAGGGTCTTCTGCTGACTCGGATAGAAATTCAGGAAGCGCAACAGCAGCGCGCCGCTGGCATCCCTCACTCGCGCCAGCAACTGGCGGTGCGGCCGATAGGCGATTTCGCTGTCGATGACATCGACCTCGAACTGCGCCGCGACGCCGGGCTGCGCGTCACGGATCGACGTGATGC
>JAPLQZ010000199.1 GCA_026399415.1 Rhodocyclales bacterium
ATTCAAGTCAATAACCAGAACTACCTGATGCCGGTAAATGCCCGCATCGCAAGCGAATCCACCGTGCCTTACCAGGGTATCAACGTCAATCAAATCCTTGACGAAATGGACAAGGGCAAGAGCGCCGCCAACATCGTCATGCTCGACGCCTGCCGCAACAATCCGATCAGCGGCAAGTTCCGCTCCGGCAAGTCGCGCGGGCTGGCCAGTCCCGGCAGCGTGCCGAGGGGCACGGTGATCGTCTATGCCACTGATCCGGGCAACACGGCCGCCGACGGCGACGGTCGCAATGGACTCTTTACCGCTGGACTGCTGACCGCCTTCAAGGGCAAGGATCTTAGCCTCGATGACGTCCTGACCGTCGCCAGTGAAGGCTCAAAGGGGCCAGGCTCGATATAGTTCACTGGAGGGCAGCTATTGAATTTCGAGTGGGATGACGCCAAGGCAGCTTCGAACCTGAATAAGCACGGTGTGTCATTCGAGGAAGCTGCGACGGTTTTTGTCGACGATTTGTCGCTGACCGGTCGTGATCCCGATCATTCGCTGGGTGAAAATCGCTTTGTCACGTTCTGCCTTTCCGCCGACCGTCGCATTTTGGTGGTGTCGCACACGGAGCGTAGTGGCACAATCCGCATCATCGGCGCACGCCTGACCACACGAGCGGAAAGGAAACTGTATGAAGAAGGCTAAGTCGGCAAACGAACCGGACGAGCTTCGCGCCGAATATCGGCGCGAGGACTTTGGCCCCATGGTTCGCGGCAAGCACGTTAAAGCGTGTCGCGAGGCGTCCAATGTTGTAGTCATCGCGCCCGAAGTGCAAAAGGCTTTCCCCAATGCTCAAGCCGTGAACGATGCCTTGCGCGGCCTGCTGGAACTGGCGCGCCGCGCGCCACGTTCGCGCCAAAAGCCGGCGGCCGGCTGAAGGCGCCGTGCTGGCGCGGCAAGCTGTTTCCGCCTATCGCCAGCTTCGCCGCGTTGTACGAGGCCGCCTGGCGGGCGATTCTGGAGCAATGACCGCTGCGGCGATCAGGTAGTTTCAGCCGGATTCTGCGGAATCCAGGCTCGCGCCTCCCGCATTCACCCTGTAAAATTCCGGCATGAACCGGATTTCCATTTACGATTCCACCTTGCGGGACGGCGCCCAGGCACAGGGCATCTCCTACTCGGTGGAAGACAAGATCAAGATTATCCAGCGGCTCGATGCGCTCGGCGTCGATTACATCGAGGCCGGCAATCCCGGCTCCAATCCGAAGGACCTCGAGTTTTTCGAGCGCGTCAAGGCGCTCAGGCTCCAGCATTCACGGGTCATCGCCTTTGGCAGCACGCGCAAGGTGGGGGCTGACGTTGCCGACGATAGCAACGTATCGTCACTGCTGCAGGCAGGGACATCGGCTATCGCCATCTTCGGCAAGAGCTGGGACTACCAGGTCACCGACATCCTGCGCACCACTCTCGACGAGAACCTGCGCATGATCGGCGACACCATCCGCCACCTCAAACAACACGGACGGGAAGTGGTGTACGACGCCGAGCATTTCTTCGATGGCTACAAAGCCAATGCCGACTATGCGTTGCAGACCCTCGCGGTGGCGGCGGAGGCTGGAGCCGACTGCCTCTGCCTGTGCGATACCAATGGCGGTACCTTTCCGCGCGACATCTCCGAGATCACGCGCACGGTCAAGGGGCACTTTGCGGTGACAATCGGAATACATTGCCACAACGACGGCGAAATGGCCGTGGCCAACTCGATCACGGCCGTGCAGGCGGGCGCCACCCAGGTACAAGGTACCATCAATGGCATCGGCGAGCGCTGCGGCAACGCCAATCTCTGTTCGATCATTCCCAACCTGCAGTTGAAGCTCGGCTACAACTGCATTCCCGAGGAGAGCTTGGAGCAGTTGACCTCGGTGGCGCGCGCGGTGAGCGAGATCACCAACATGCCGCACAACGAGAAGGCGGCCTACGTCGGTGGCGATGCTTTCGCGCACAAGGGCGGCATGCATATCGACGCGGTGGTGAAGAGCCCGGCGTCCTATGAGCACATTGACCCCGACAAGGTCGGCAACAGCCGACGCATGCTGATGTCGGAAGTCGCCGGGCGCAGCACGCTGATGACCCGGATCAACGCCGTCGACCCGGGCCTCGGCAAGGATGCGCCGGAAACGCAGCAGATCATCGACCGGCTCAAGGAACTCGAACACGAGGGCTACCAGTTCGAGGCCGCCGAGAGTTCCTTCGAACTGGTGGTGCGCAAGATCCTCGGCAAGTACCGGCCTTTCTTCGA
>JAPLQZ010000183.1 GCA_026399415.1 Rhodocyclales bacterium
CCGCCGCCGGGAGCTGACGGCAAGCCGAGCATGCCGTGGCAGGAATACGCCTGGCGCCGCCTCACCGAAGCCAATCCGCTGCCATCCGTGATGGGCCGCGTCTGTCCCGCGCCCTGCGAAACCGGCTGCAACCGCAATGAAGTCGAAGACCATGTCGGCATCAACTCGGTCGAGCATTATCTGGGCGACTGGGCCATCCAGAACGGCCTCAAGTTCAAGGCTCCCGAGCACAAGACGGGCAAGAAAGTCGCCGTCATCGGCGGCGGCCCGGCCGGCCTCTCGGTGGCCTACCAGCTGGCGCTCAAGGGCCACAGCATCACCATTTTCGAGGAGCACGAATTCCTCGGCGGCATGATGCGCTACGGCATTCCCGGCTACCGCACCCCGCGCGAGACCCTCGATGCCGAAATCCAGCGCATCCTCGATCTCGGCGTTGAAGTGCATCTCAAGACCCGCATCGGCACCGATGTCACCCTCGAGCAACTGCGCGCCAGTTACGACTCGATCTTCCTCGGCCTCGGCGCCCAGGCCGGTCGCGCCCTGCCCATCGAGGGCGACGCCGCTGCCAGCCGGTCGCGCCCTGCCCATCGAGGGCGACGCCGCTGCCAATGCCGCGCCCAATATCGTTACCGCCACGGCCTTCCTCAAGGCCTTCAACGACGGCCGCCTGAAGCATGTCGGTCACCGCGTGGTGGTGGTCGGCGGCGGCGACACATCGATCGACGTGGCTACCGTGGCGCGTCGCCTCGGCCATATCCAGAAAACCCATCCCTCGGACTTTGAAGCCGCCATCGCCGGCCATCTGGCGCAGGACGTCGCCGATATCTCCCTGCGTCAGGGTGCGGAAGTCACGCTGACCTCGGTCTTTGCGGTCGACAAGATGATGGCCAGCAAGCCGGAAATCGATCACGCCCAGGCCGAAGGCATCACCATCATGGGCGGCTGGATGCCGATCGGCGTCGTCAAGGGCGCCGACGGCCGCGCCACCGCGCTGCGCGTGATGCAGTGCGAAGCGAAAATGGTCGGACCGCGCCTCGAGATCAAGAAAATAGAAGGCACCGAAAAAGACCTGCCGGCCGACCTGATCGTCTCCGCCATCGGCCAGGCCGTCGATTTCACCGGCATCGAGGAATTCAATTCGGGCAAGGGCGCCGTCGCGGCCGACAAGAATTATCAGGTCACCGGCCAGCCCGGCGTGTATGCCGGCGGCGACGTCATCCGGCCGCACTTGCTGACCACTGCCGTCGGCCACGGCGCGATTGCCGCCGACGGCATCGACCAGTTCCTGGCCGGCATCGAACCCGGTCGCCGGCCCAAGATCGACGTGCATTCCTTCGACCTGATGCGCAAGTACCTCGAAAAGGGCATCCAGTTCGGCGAGGTCAAGGGCGCCACGCTCGGCACCGACAAGAGCAAGGAAGTGGTGCACAACTACGAGAACCGCTCCGACCGCTACGTGATCCCGCATGACCAGCTCTTCCTCGGCCACTTCCAGTACACCGCGCGCAACCGGCGCCACATCACGCACCTCAACAAGGATTCGGCGCTGGGCAATTTCCAGGAGCGCATCGATCCGCTGAGCGAAGCGCAGGTGATTGCCGAAGCCAAGCGCTGCATGAGCTGCGGCCAGTGTTTCGAATGCGACAACTGCGTCATGTATTGCCCGCAGACGGCGGTCTACAAGGTCAAGAAAACCGAGACCATGACCGGTCGCTATGTCGCCACCGATTACGACAAGTGCATCGGCTGCCACATCTGCGCCGACGTCTGCCCGACCGGCTATATTCAAATGGGCCTCGGCGAGTAGCGACCCCATGAATCTGCTGCGCATCCTTGTCGCCCTTTTTGCCGCGTTCATCGCCGTGTCGCCAGCGTCGACTCTTGCCGGCGACGGCGGGCGCGCCGCCGGGCCGGCCATCGAGATCGCCAATCCCGGCAAATGCGTCGCGCCGGTCGAAGAAATGCGCCGCAACCACATGGAGATGCTCAAGCACCAGCGCGACCGCAGCCTGCGCCAGGGCATCCGCGGCGAGCCGGCATCGCTGAATGCCTGCATCGAGTGCCATGCCAGCAAGAAGACCGGCTCGGTGCTCGGCAAGGGCGACTTCTGCGAAAGCTGCCACGCCTACGCCGCGGTCAAGCTCGACTGCTTCGAATGTCACCAGCCCAGGGCCGGCTTCAAGGCAACGGGAGTAAAGCCATGACGGCCCCGCAATCCCCCGACAACAACCCGCGTCGCGCCTTCATCGCGGCTGCCGGCGCCGGTGTGGCCGGCCTCGGCTTCACGGTCATTGCGCCGGGACTGCATCTGATGGCGGTCGCGAGTGACGCCAATGCGGCCAGTGCCGCCACCGAGGCGCGCAAGGCCGGCACCGCCGCATCGCCCGCCGTGCGCTGGGGCCTGCTGATCGACGCCAACAAATGCGCGCCGGGATGCACCAAGTGCGTCGACGCCTGCCACACCGAAAACGGCGTCAGCGAGAAGCTTCCCGATCCGCGGCAGAACTCGCAGTGGATACGCAAGATCGAGCTGGTCGATAAGCGCAACGGTCGCGTCACGCAACTGCCCATGATGTGCCAGCACTGCGCCAACCCGCCCTGCGTGGATGTCTGCCCCACCGGCGCCTCCATGAAACGCGCCGACGGCATCGTGCTGGTCGACCGTCACACCTGCATCGGCTGCCGTTACTGCATGATGGCCTGTCCCTACAAGGCCCGCTCCTTTGTCCATGCGCCGCTGCATGACCAGAATCCCGATGTCCCGCGCGGCCAGGGCTGCGTCGAAAGCTGCACGCTCTGCGTGCATCGCGTGGATAAAGGGCAGCAGCCGGCGTGTGTCGAATCCTGCCCCGAAGGCGCCATGATGTTCGGCGACCTCTTTGACCCCGGCAGCGCCATCGCCAGGCGAATCGCCAGTGTGCCGACCACCCAGGTGCGTGCCGACCTGCGCCTCAATCCCGGCGTGCGCTACCAGGGAATCTGATCATGTCCACATCGAAGCTCCGCAACGAAGAAGGCCGTTTCTACCTGCTTGCCGCGATCGGCGGCCTGGTCGCGGCCATCGGCATTGCCGCCGCGCTCTACATGGAACATGAGGGCCACGTGGTCACCGGCATGAACAACCAGTTCGTCTGGGGCCTGCCCCATGTCGTGTCGATCTTCCTGATCATCGCCGCTTCGGGCGTGCTCAATGTCGCCTCGATGGGTTCGGTCTTCGGCCGGGCGCTCTACAAGTCGCGCGCGCCGCTGTCCGGACTGCTCGGCATCGCCATGATGACCGGCGGCCTTGCAGTGATCATGCTCGACCTCGGCCGCGCCGACCGGGGAATCGTCGCCGCAACGCATGTCAACCTGACGTCGGTCTTCGGCTGGAACATGATTCTCTATCCGGTCTTCTACGGCCTCGTCGCCGTCTATTTGTGGACGCTGATGGAGCGGCGCATGAATCCCTGGTCCAAGGCGGCCGGTCTGGCCACCTTTGTCTGGCGCGTCGTGCTCACTTCAGGCACCGGCTCCATCTTCGCCTTTCTCGTCGCCCGCCAGGCCTACGGCACCGCCCTGCTGGCGCCGATGTTCATCGTCATGTCCTTCGCCTGGGGCCTGGCCGTCTTCATCCCGGTGCAGGCGGCAATGTATGCCTCAAGCGGCACGACGCTGCCGCCGCTGGTGCACCAGCGCATGAAGAACCTGCTGGCCACCTTTATCGCCGCCGTGCTGTATCTGACCGCCGTGCTGCACCTGGCCAACGCCTATTTCGCCAAGAACATCGCCTTCGAAACCTTCATCCTCTTCGACAGCGAGTTTGCCGGCATGTTCTGGATCGGCCAGGTCCTGATCGGCAGCCTGCTGCCGCTGGCGCTGCTGTTCCATCCGGCAACCGGTACCCGGACGCTCTGGGTCAATGTCGCCGCCCTGCTCGTCATCGTCGGCGCCTATTTCCATCTCTACGTTTTCATCATCGGCGGCCAGGCCTTCCCGCTCGACATCTTCCCCGGCTATGACGTCAAGAGCAGTTTCATGGATGGTGCGGTCGACCACTACGCAGCCAGCCTGCCGGAGATTCTGCTGTCGCTCGGCGGCCTTGGCATCGCCTTCATGATCACCCTGATCGGCGTCCGCGCGCTGACCTTCCTGCCGCACGACGACGTCGCCAAGCTCGAAGCTGCCGGCGCAGACTGATCTTGCAGGCGGGCGCGCGCCATGCATCGCTTCTTCATCTCAGCCGCGCACAAGTCCTCGGGCAAGACCACCGTCAGCATCGGCCTCGCGGCCGCCCTGAGTTCGGGCAAGTACGGCCAACCCCGGCGCACGGTACAGCCCTTCAAGAAGGGCCCTGACTACATCGATCCGCTGTGGCTTTCGGTCGCCGCCGGTCGGCCCTGCTACAACCTGGATTTTTTCCTCTCGCCCGATGCCGAATTGCAGACCGAGTTCGCCCGCCATGGCCATGACGCCGAGGTCTGCCTGGTCGAGGGCAACAAGGGCCTGTATGACGGTCTCGACCTCCACGGCTCGAACAGCAATGCCGCGCTGGCGCGCCTGCTCGATCTGCCGGTGATCCTGGTGCTCGATGCGCGCGGCATGACGCGCGGCATCGCGCCGCTGATCCTCGGCTACCAGGCCTTCGACCGCAATATCCGGATCGCCGGTGTGATCCTCAACCGCCTCGGCGGGCGTCGCCATGAGGCCAAGCTGCGCGCCGTGATCGAGCATTACACCGATGTCCCGGTGATCGGCGCGGTGCAGGAAGATGCCGAACTGGGGCTGGTCGAGCGCCATCTGGGCCTGATGCCGGTGAATGAAACCGCGGAGGCCGAGAAACACATCGCCGCCATCGGCGAACGCATCGCCGCGCAGGTCGATCTGGAACGCCTGCTGGCTCTCAGTCATACCGATGTCATCCTGTCGCCGCCGGCACCGCAATGGCGCAGCAGCGAAAAGCCGGTGCGTATAGCCATCGCCCGCGATGCCGCCTTCGGCTTCTACTACGCCGACGATCTCGACGCGCTAACCGCCGCCGGCGCGCAAACCGTGTTCTTCGATACCCTGCACGATTCCAGCCTGCCGCACTGCGATGGCCTGCTGATCGGCGGCGGCTTTCCCGAATGCTTTCTCGACCAACTGGAAGCCAACGCCCCGCTGCGCGCCGACATCCGCCGCGCCATCGAGTCCGGCCTGCCCACCTATGCCGAATGCGGCGGCCTGATGTATCTGGCGCGCAGCATAGACTGGAAGGGCAAGAGTGCCGAAATGGTCGGCGTGATTCCCGGAGACATCCGCATGCACGACAAGCCGGTCGGCCGCGGCTACGTGATCCTCGAACCCAATGCCGGGCATCCGTGGCGCGGAGCCGACAATGTCCCCGGTTCAGGCGAACTGCACGCCCACGAATTTCACTACTCGAGCCTTTCCGGCCTCCCGCCGGATACCCGCTATGCCTATGCGGTCCGCCGCGGGCACGGCATTGACGGTCACCACGACGGTGTCCTCCTGTACCGGATGCTCGCCTCCTACACACATCTGCGCGCCACCAGCCGTTGCGACTGGCCGGCCAAATTTGTCCAGCATGTCCGCAACTGCCGCACTGCCGATCACAAGGAACCCATCCCATGTTCACCCTGACCCCGACTGCCGCCGAGCAGATCGCTCGCGCTGCCGCCGAACAGCCCGACCACCAGCCCATGTTGCGAGTCGCCGCCAAGCACGACGAGAATGACGGCGAACTGGTCTATGGCATGGGCTTCGACGACGAACGCGAAGACGACCTGAAACTCGATGCGAATGGCATCGCGATCCTGATTTCGCCGCCCAGCCAGCCCCTGCTGGAGAACACCACGCTGGATTTCAGCGAAGTGCAACCCGGAGAATTCCAGTTCATTTTTCGCAGCGGCTGTAGCGCGCCGCCCGCAGCCAAAAGCTGCGGAGCTTGTGGCGGCGGTTGTTCCTGATGGACACAAGCAAAACCGGCATAAACGACACCCCCTCCCACCCTCCCCCTCCCGGGGGAGGTGACTAATTTGCTCGCTGCGCTCGAATATCCGTAGCTCTGTCAGGTATATTTCACGTCCATGAACCCCGTTCCTGCTCAACCCGGCTGGGTCTATCTGGTCGGCGCCGGACCCGGCGACCCTGAGTTGCTGACCCTCAAGGCTGCGCGCCTGATAGCCGAAGCCGATGTTCTGGTTTACGACAATCTCGTTTCGCAAGCTGTGCTCGAGCTCGCACGCCCCGATGCCGAGCGCATCTATGCCGGCAAGGAACGCGGCAACCACGCCATTCCCCAGGAAGAAATCAACCAGTTGCTGGTGCGCCTGGCCAAAACCGGCAAGCGCGTGGTGCGCCTCAAGGGCGGCGACCCCTACATCTTCGGCCGCGGCGGTGAGGAAGTCGAAACCCTGCACGCCGATGGCATCAACTTCGAGGTCGTGCCGGGCATCACGGCGGCCGCCGGCGTCGCCTCGTATGCCGGCATCCCGCTGACGCATCGCAACTACGCCCAAGCCTGCGTCTTCGTCACTGGCCATCTGCGGGACGGCAGCATGAACCTCGACTGGCCGGGGCTGGCCCGGCGCCGTCAGACCGTAGTGATCTACATGGGCTTGTCGGGCCTGCCGCACCTGTGCGCCAAGCTCATGGAACACGGCCTGCCCGCCGACTGGCCGGCCGCCATCGTGCAACACGGCACCCAGCCCAGCCAGCGCACGGTGACGGGCACACTGGGTACGCTGCCGGCCCTGGCCTCCGCCGCCAACCTGCGCGCACCGACATTGATCATCGTCGGCGAAGTCGTGACGTTGCGCGACAAGTTGCGCTGGTTCGCCGAAAGCCAGGACCAGGCAGCAACTTCGCAGGCATAGTTGGCGGGAATCTCGCAGCCCGAGATCCAAAACCATCGGTCTGGCAGGGTCAATTCGGCGACATGCAACAACAGATTGATCTGTGGTTGCACAGCAGTTACGATGCCGTGAACAACAGGCCCGCAGGGGAACGCCATGAGCGCACCAGAGATTCCCGCCAATGAAAAGCAGCGCATCGCGGCGCTGCATTCGATTGACACACTGTTCACCCCAGCCGAAGAACGCTTTGATCGCATTACGCGGCTGGCTTCACGGGCGCTCGGCACGCCCTTCGCGCTGGTGAGTCTGGTGGCCGACAAGTGCCAGTGGTTCAAATCGGCGCAAGGTCTCGACGGAACGGAAAACTCCCGGGAGATATCCTTCTGCGGTCACGCCATCCTCGCCGATGAAACCTTCGTCGTCGAGAATGCGTCCCGGGATCCGCGCTTCTCCGACAATCCGCTGGTCACCGGTGAACCGAACATCCGCTTCTATGCGGGACTTCCCTTGCATACCGTGGATGGCAGCCGGGTCGGCACCTTGTGTGTCATAGACCGCAATCCGCGAAAGTTCACGACGGAGCAGTTTCAGATATTGCGCGACCTCGCGGCGATTGCCGAGGCGGAGTTGCAGCGTGGCCAACTGAGCGAAACCCAGCGCGACCTGATACACGAAAGAGACGAGTTGAAACGCAAGGCCGCCATAGACGGTCTCACTCGCTTGTGGAATCGGGCTGCAATCACCGAACTGCTTGACGCTGAATTGGCGCGCGCGAAACGCGGTATCCCGCTGTGCGTTGCGATGGTCGATGCCGACTTTTTCAAGAAGATCAATGACACCTATGGTCATCCGTCGGGAGATCTTGTGCTGGTCGAAATCGCGGCGCGAATGCGCCGGGCGGTACGGGACTACGATGCCGTCGG
>JAPLQZ010000089.1 GCA_026399415.1 Rhodocyclales bacterium
GTACATCCACAACGACATGAAAATGGCGAAGATGATGGTGCCGGCCGGCGTCATCAACCACGGCGACGCCGAACTCGAACTGCTGGAAAGCCTGGTCGGCCGCTTGCCGCCGTTTTATGGGCAAGGCGGGCGCCGCTACTGACCCGTTTCAAGCGGGAAAACCCGCTCAGCCGAATTCCGGATCAGCTCGCGTCGAACATCGGCGGAGCAACCTTGATGATTTCCGCTATGGTGGTCAGCCCCGCCGCGACCTTCTTGGCCCCGGCGATGCGCAGCGGTTTCATGCCTTCGCGCATGGCCTGCTCGCGCAGCTTCGACAGCTCGACTCCGCTCGCCACCAGCTTCTTGATCTCGACCGACATCGGCATGATCTCGTAGATGCCGACACGCCCCTTGTAGCCGGTCATGCGGCATTCGAGACAGCCCACCGGATGGTAGAGCTGCTTCGGTTTGGCTGACTTCCAGGGCGCCACCAATGGCCTGTTCGCGCAGCTTCGACAGCTCGGCCCCGTTCGCCACCAGCCTTTTCACCTCGACCGACATCGGCATGATCTCGTAGATGCCGACACGCCCCTTGTAGCCGGTCATGCGGCATTCGAGACAGCCCACCGGATGGTAGAGCTGCTTCGGTTTGGCCGACTTCCAGGGCGCCACCAGCGCGGTCCAGGCGTCCTCATCCTCGGCGCGCAAGCCGCCGGGCTGCTTGCAATGCGGGCACAGCGTGCGGATCAGGCGTTGCGCCATGACGCCGAGCACGGTCGCCGACAACAGATAGGGCGGTACGCCAAGGTCGACCAGCCGCGTCATCGCCGAAGGCGCATCGTTGGTATGCAGGGTGGACAGCACCAGGTGGCCGGTGAGGGCCGCCTGGATGGCCATGTCGGCGGTTTCCAGATCGCGGATTTCGCCGACCATGATGATGTCCGGGTCCTGCCGCATCAGCGAGCGGATGCCCTCGGCAAAGCCCATGCCGATGTCCGGCAGAATCTGCACCTGATTGAAGGAGCCCTCAACCATTTCGATCGGGTCTTCCAGTGTGCATACGTTGACCTCGGGCGTCGCCAGTTGCTTCAGCGTCGAGTACAGGGTCACGGTCTTGCCGCTGCCGGTCGGACCGGTCACCAGAATGATGCCATTGGGCTGCGACGACATCGCGCGCCACATCGTTGATTCCTCGTCGGCAAAGCCGAGCTCGGAAAAATCGCGAACCAGCACCTCCGGGTCGAAAATCCGCATCACCAGTTTTTCGCCGAATGCCGTCGGCAGGGTCGACAGGCGCAGCTCGACTTCCTGCCCGTCCTGCGTCCGCGTCTTGATCCGGCCATCCTGTGGCCGGCGCTTTTCCACCACGTCCATGCGGCCGAGTATCTTGATGCGGCTGGTCATGGCGTTGAGCACCGCCATCGGGATCTGGTACACCTGATGCAGCACGCCGTCGATGCGGAAACGCACGATGCCCAGATCGCGCCGCGGCTCGACGTGAATATCCGAGGCGCGCTGCTCGAACGCATATTGCCAGAGCCAATCGACGATGGTGACGATGTGCGAATCGTTGGCATCGAACTGCTTGTTGCCTTTGCCCAGTTCCACCAGCTGTTCGAAGTTCGAGGCGCCGCCGGTCACATCGCCCTTGTTCATCGCGCCCTTGATCGACTTGGCCAGGTTGTAGAACTCCACCTGATAGCGCGTGATGTCATCCGGATTGCTGATGACGCGGCGGATATCCTTGCGCAGGATCGGCTTCATCTCCGCTTCCCACGCCCGCTGGAACGGCTCGGCCGTCGCTATCACCACCTCATGCGGCCTGACTTCGACCGGCAGGATGCGAAAGCGCGTCGCATAGGCATTGCTCATCACTTCCGTGATGGCCGAGAAATTGATCTTCAGCGGATCGACATGCAGGTAGTCCAGCCCGGACCATTTCGCCAGCCACTGCGTCAAGCCATCCAGATCGAGTACCCGATGCGGCGGCTGCAGCGACTTCCAGCGCTGCTCGGCAATCACCAGCAGGGGATGCACATCGCCTTTGTAGTAGCGCCGCTCCTGCTTGAAGCGGGCGGCTTCGCCGGCATCGACCAGTTTGTCGACGACGAGCGCATCGACTACTTCGGGCAAGGTCAGTCGGTGTTCCTTGGGCGGATCCTGAGTCATGGCAGACAGTCGGCGCTGGACATACGGCGAACTATAGCCGACAACCCGGCTCCGCCTCAATGGCACGGTATGATGCCGGCACAGATTTGATCGAATCCATTCAGGAGAGACCGCATGAAAGCGAAGCTTCAGTGGAGGCTAACGCCGGCTTTATCGGCGTTAAGCGTAGCGGCCGGAACTAAAGGACTGCTCGTGCTGGCGGCAGGCGCCCTGCTCTCGCTCCCTGCCCTGGCTCAATCCGCTGCCGACTACTGCGCCAAGGCACGCGACCCGGTGCGTTGCGAGGCGCGGCAGGCGGCCCTGAAAACCTGCGCCGAGAAACGCGGCCTTGAGCGACGGGCCTGCCTCGAAGCGAGCATCCCGCCAGTGGATTGCAGCAAGGCGCAAAATCCGCAAGCCTGCGAAGCCGCGCAAAAGGCCAAGGAAGTTTGCCGGGGCAAAACCGGCAAGGAACTGAAAAAGTGCCTGCGGGATGAACAGCCGCGGAAGAAGAAGGTCAAAAAGCGCCAGCCCAATACTTGAGCCGGAGCCGGCCCCTATTCGCCGCGGCGTACCTTCAGCGATGGCCGAACAGTTGCAATCCGTAAATGACCGCCACCGGAAGCGCGGCGATAGCGACAAGCCAGCCCATGGCTCGCGGGTAGCTGTCGCCCCACCTGTCCAAGCCCATGTTTTCGGTGTCGGCACCCAGACTACGCGCGCGAAATGAAACCCAACGGTTTACCCGCGCTTCGACTGAATGCAGGAAGTTCGGGTAAACCATCAGCATGAAGCCAATGGCGATTGCCAGCACATTGCCCGCGATCAGGAACCAGCGCATGCTGTCGACTATCCAGGCGACAAATGAATGCGGGGCCCCGACATTCAATGCGGTGACGACATGATTGACGTCGATTCGCGTCATCAGGACGACAGTCGAGAATGCTCCAAGCAAAATGAATGTCAGCCCGATCAGGTGTCGATAACGCTGCACCGTCGAGCTGATGTCGCGCGGTATCGCGAGCCATTTCGTGCTGCGTCGCAGCGACACCCACGTGTTCATGAACCCGAAAAACCGGTGCATGCGCGCAGGATCAATAATCAGCCCGACTCCGACGGCAAAGCCGATGATGCCGAATACGAAAAAGAACCGGATGACGAACGGAACGAGAAGCTGATCGACGACAAGCGGGTTCATAAAGGGCATGGAAGTCTCATTCGAATGTAGGAGATCAGCTTTCGCTTCTCAGGAGCCGGTACCTGACAGGCTTGCTTGCTTGCTTGCCTGCCGACCATCATCCTCGTCAGGCAAACCGGTGACCGTGTCCAAGCTATCCCGAATAAACAGCGGTTTCCGTTCGCCACCGCACACAATGGCGCCATGCTCAATGCTAGAGGACTCAAACTGCAGCCTCCAAATGTTCAGCAAGAGCACCCTATGTCACCCCGCCGCTCGCGGCATGGGCACCACATTCCAGATCGTCTTCGCATATTGCCCGATAGTCCGGTCGGATGAAAACTGCCCCATCCCCGCGACATTGAGAACGGCCTTCTGCATCCAGGCCGACGGGTCGCGATACAGCTGAGCCACTTTCTCCTGGCAGGCGATATAGGAGGCATAGTCGGCCAGCAGCAGGTAGTGATCGCCCTGTGCGGTCAAGGTGTCGAACACGGGTTTATAGCGGTCGCGATCCTCGGGAGAAAAGAAGCCGTCGCGGATCATGTTCAGGGTCTGCTTCAGTTCGGCATTGCCGTCGTAATGAATCCACGGGTTGTAGCCTGCGGCATACGTCTGTGCGACTTCGTCGGTGGTCATGCCGAAAATGAAAATGTTTTCCGCGCCGACCTCGTTGCGGATTTCGACGTTGGCGCCATCCAGGGTACCGATGGTGAGCGCGCCGTTGAGCGCCAGCTTCATGTTTCCGGTACCGGAGGCCTCGGTGCCGGCGGTCGATATCTGTTGCGAAAGATCCGCGGCGGGAATGATGATTTCCGCATTCGAGACATCGTAGTTGGGGATGAACACCACCTTGAGCAGGTCGCGCACCAGCGGATCGTTGTTGATGATGTCGGCGACATCGTTGATCAGGCGGATGACCAGTTTCGCCATGCGGTAGCCGGGCGCGGCCTTGCCGCCGAAGATCACCGTGCGCGGTGGCGCATCGCCGCCGGCACGCAGGCGGTTGTAGAGCGTGACGACATGCAGCACGTTGAGCAGTTGCCGCTTGTATTCGTGGATGCGCTTGATCTGCACGTCGAACAGGGAATCCGGATCGACCCCGACCCCCAGCCGCTGCATGATCACTTGCCCAAGACGAACCTTGTTGTCGCGTTTTACCCGCGCGAACTGGTCGCGGAATCCCGCATCGCCGGCCAGCGGGGTCAGCCGCCGCAACTGGTCGAGATCCTTGAGCCAATCCTTGCCGATATGCGTGGAGATCAGGGCCGACAGTGCAGGATTGGCCTGGTTCAGCCAGCGCCGCGGCGTCACGCCGTTGGTCATGTTGATGATCTTGTCCGGCCACAGCCGGTGGAAGTCGGCGAAGATGGTTTCCTTCATCAGGCGGGTATGGATTTCCGCCACGCCATTGACCTTGTGGCTGCCGACGATGGCCAGGTGCGCCATGCGGATGCGTTTGCTCCCCGACTCGTCGATCAGCGACATGCGCTGCCACAGTGCCGGATCGCCCGGATAGTGATGCATCACGTTTTTCAGGAAGCGATGGTTGATTTCGTAGATGATCTGCAGATGGCGCGGCAGGACGCGTTCGAACAGCGGCACCGGCCAGGTTTCCAGCGCCTCCGGCATCAGGGTGTGGTTGGTATAGCCGAAGGTGCGCGTCGTAATGTCCCAGGCCTGCGCCCATTCGAGGTGATGCAGGTCGATCAGGATGCGCATCAGTTCCGCGACAGCGACTGATGGATGCGTGTCGTTGAGCTGGACCGCCACCTTGTCTGGCAGCGAGTCGAGGGGCGTGCCCGACTTGGCAAAGCGGTAGAGCATGTCCTGCAGCGAAGCAGAGACGAAGAAGTACTGCTGCTTGAGGCGCAGCTCCCGTCCCATCTCGGTGGTGTCGTCCGGGTAGAGCACCTTGGACAAATTCTCGGAATCGTTCTTGTCCTCCACCGCGCGGATGTAGTCACCCTCGTTGAAATACTTGAGGTCGAAGTCGCGGCTGGCCTTGGCCGCCCACAGGCGCATGTTATTCACCGTACCCGTGTCGTAACCGGGAATCGGGTAGTCGTAGGCCATGGCCATGACGTCATCGGTGTCGACCCACTGATGCCTCGTCGCGCCGTGCTCGTCGGCGAAATCCACCACGCGGCCGTGGAACTTGACCTGGTAGAGCACTTCCGGACGCGGGAACTCCCAGGGATTGCCGTAGCGCAGCCAGTTGTCGGGGTGCTCGACCTGCTGGCCTTCCTCGATGCTCTGGTGGAACATGCCGTATTCGTAGCGGATGCCGTAGCCGTAGCCGGGCACGCCCATGGTCGCCATCGAGTCGAGGAAGCAGGCGGCGAGTCGCCCCAGGCCGCCGTTGCCGAGAGCCGCGTCGGGCTCTATTTCGCGGAGGTTCCCCGGCTTCAACCCCATTTCGGTCAGCGCCACCAGCGCATCGTGGAACTCCTTCTCGGCGCAGATGTTGAGCATGCTGTTAGTCATGGTGCGCCCCATGAGAAATTCCATGGAGAGGTAATAGACCCGCTTGCGGTCCTCCACATAGTAGCTGCGCATGGTTTCCATCCAGCGCTCGATCATGCGTTCCCGCACCACCGCGGCGGCGGCGTAGAACCAGTCGCGATCGGTGGCGGTGATGGGGTCCTTGCCGATGGTGTAGATCAGGCGGTTGTACAGCGAACGCCGAATCGAAGCGGCATCGAGCGTCGGGTGGTCGAGATCGGGCAAGGCGGCGGGCTTCTTCATGATGCGCTCCCGTGTACGGCGACGGGAACATCATACTCGCCGGACACCGCTTATCGAGCAGTCGGAACCGCCACATGCCGCTTGAAGTGCTGTATCACCACGGGACGCGCGGCATGAAAGAGGGCGATTTTCGTCCTCAATGGCCTTTCACGCCACGCCTTGCCTTGAGCTTGAGCTTCCTGGCGGCGAAGAGCAGGCCGTCATCGAGCGTCAGTATTTCCTCGACGCCGTTATTGCGTGCGATCGCCAGGTGCAGGGCATCGGGGCCGCGCAACCGGGTGGCGAACTCGATAACGAAGTCACGCGCCAGATAAAAATCCGCGGCGGCAGGGATCAATACATGGAGCGAATCATCGGCAAGAGCATCAAATTCCCTGACGAGCTTGCCGGCCGTCGATTCGTCGAGGATCTTCATGCGCACGTCGCGGGCCATGACGCTGGCGAATTCAACGCGTGTCCATTGACTGATGGTGAGCGTACCGGGTAGCTGGGCAGCCAGGAAATTCTCTATGCGTTGCGAAACCGGCTCCGTACGGAACAGCGGGGTCAGGAAGCTGGTGTCGAGATAAATCATTCGGCATCTCGCAGCTGACGCACGAGGTTCGCGCTCGGCTCGGTCCAGGCAGGCACCGTATTGCGCAAGGCGGCCAAGCGCTTGAGCGGGAGGGGCCGCTTCTGCTTTTCCGGAGGCGACACTCGGGCAACGGCGCGGCCGTGCCGGGTGATGACGATTTCCTCGCCGGCTTCCACGGTGTTGAGCAACTCGCTGAGGTGCGCTTTGGCTTCGGCCAGGCTCACGGTGCGCATGCTGTACTCCAATATGTGACCATTAATCTGGTCATATTATCCCGTTCTTGAATCTCATGCAAGCACGCGCTCGGGCTGGGCAGAGAAACCGGGGTCTGTCCCTGGTTTCCCCTCTGGTTTCCCCTGCACTGAGGTTTCCGGTTTTGCAAAAAGTTCCCGAAGGAACGCACCGGGCTGCCGCTGGCGACACGGCTGCTGCGGGCAGTCTGATGTAGATCAATACCACCCATCATGCATCGGGAGTATGCTTGACCGCTCTTGCCGTAAGGCCAAGAGCCAGGTGGCGACCATGGAAGCTTTTGTATTGCAGCCCCCCCCCCCCCCCCCCCCCCCCCCCCCCCCCCCCCCCCCCCCCCCCCCCCCCCCCCCCCCCCCCCCCCCCCCCCCCCCCCC
>JAPLQZ010000303.1 GCA_026399415.1 Rhodocyclales bacterium
GTATTTGCGGGCTACCTGAACCAGCCCGAAGCCACGCTGTCTGCATTGGCAGACGGCTGGTTGCACACGGGTGACGTGGGTGAGATCGATGCCGATGGCTATCTCCGCATCAAGGACCGCCTCAAGGACATCATCATCACCGCCGGCGGCAAGAACATTACCCCGTCGGAGATCGAAAACGAGCTGAAGTTTTCGCATTACATTTCCGACGCCGTGGTGATTGGCGACAGAAGGCCCTACCTGGTGTGTCTGGTCATGATCGACCATGAAAACATGGAGAAGTATGCGCAGGCCCAGAGCATTGCATTTTCCGACTACACCAGCCTTTGCCGCAGGCCTGAAATTCACGCACTGATCCAGGGCGTGATCACCGAAGTCAACAGCCGCTTCGCACGCGCCGAACAAGTCAAGAAATTCAAACTGATTGAACGCAAGTTGAGCGTCGAAGACGAAGAGCTCACCCCCACGATGAAACTCAAGCGAAAGTTTGTCAGCCAGAAGTACCTGTCCCTGATTGAAGCCATGTATGGCAGCAGCATGATCGAACCTGAAAGTACGATTACCACCACGTTCAGCCACCACGATTCCCAACGTCGATAACCCCAAAAGGAGCCTTGTCATGAAGCTGATTGCAAACTTGAAATTGTTGTCCCTGGCGCTAGCCGCCACTTTGGCACTGCCAGTTCCTGGCTGGGCTGGTGGTGTAACCGACAATGAAATTGTTGTGGGCTCGATCCAGGACCTCTCAGGCCCTGTTGCCATGTTGGGCGAGCACTTTCGCCAAGGCATGCAAATGCGTTTTGATGAGGCCAATGCCGCGGGCGGTGTAAGTGGGCGCAAGATTCGCTTGATCGTGGAAGACTCGGGCTGGGACACCAAAAAGGGTGTGCTTGCCGCCCGCAAGCTTCTCGACAAGGACGATGTTTTCGCGCTGATCAACACCTTGGGATCTTCCATTGCAGTGGCCACCATTCCACTTGCGCTGGAAAAAAGCGTACCCAGCCTCTTTCCCGCAGCTCCCGTACCGGTGACCTATGAGCCAATCAGCCCCTACAAGTTTTCCGTGGACATGCCGTATGAGTTGCAAGTGCCCATTGGCGTTCGCTACCTTGTCAAAACGGGCAACTACAAGAATATTGGCGTCATTTACCAGGACGATGACTTTGGCAAGGATGTGATCAAGGGCCTGACGGCCATTACCAAGGAATTGGGCAAGCCGATCTGCGAACAGTCCTCCTTCCGTCGTGGCGCTACCGATTTCTCATCGCAAGTCAGCCGCGTCAAGAGCGCTGGATGCGACCTGATCGTGATAGGTGGCTCCACGCGTGAAACCATTGGCATCATGAGTGAAGCGCGCAAGCAGGACTGGAAGCCAGGCTTTTTGGTTACCGCTTCAGCCTACTCAGCACAGTTGCACCAATTGGGTGGCGCAGGCGTGGATGGCCTTTATGCGACCGTGAGTTTTCCACACCCTTACGCAGACGGCGCCACGCCTCAGTTGACAGCCTGGATCAAGTCGTACAAGGATCGATTCAACGCTGATCCTTCCCCATTTTCGACCATGGGCTATCTGAAGGCAGATCTGTTTGTCCGTGCAATCGAGAAAGTGGGCAAAAATTTGACGGCTGATTCGCTGAGCAAGGTGCTTGACACCTTCACCTACACCGGTGGCGACTTGTTCGGTGTACCTAACATCCAGTTCAGGCCGGACGATCACCTGGGTCTGCGCCATGTCAGGATCGCACAGGTCCGTGACGGTCGCTGGAGGATGATGACGGAAGCGCTGAAGTAGCCCATCGAACGGAACGCCATATGATCATCCCCGCCGACGTCATCGGTCTTGCCAGGGCAACGATTGCACGAGACCGTCGCGCCCTTGCCAGGCTGCTGACGGTGGTCGAGAACCGCTGGCCGGGATGGTTGGAGGCAATGACCCTGCTCTATCCATCTACCGGCCGGGCCCGCATCATCGGCGTTACGGGTGCGGCGGGTGCTGGCAAGAGCACTCTCATTGTCGCCTTGGCGCAAACCCTGGTCAGCCAGGGCCACCAACCGGCGATCATCGCCATCGACCCGTCCAGCCCGCTGTCCGGCGGGGCTGTCCTGGGGGACCGGGTACGCATGTCGCAATTGGTGGCCAAGGGCGTCTTTATCCGGTCGCTGGCAACGCGCGGTGCAATGGGCGGGCTTTGTCAGGCTGCTTGCGACGTGGTGCGGGTACTGGACGCTGCGGGACACGACGTCATCCTGGTCGAAACCGTGGGTGTCGGGCAGGACGAGGTTGACATCATGCGCCTGGCCCACACCGTACTGGTGGTCTGCACCCCTGGCCAGGGTGACGCCATCCAGACCATCAAGGCCGGGCTTATGGAAATTGCCAGCTTGTTTGTACTCAACAAGGCAGACGCTCCCGGCGCCGCACAGCTAGATGCAGACTTGCGCATCATGCTGAGTGTCCGTGCTGATTCCGCACGAAGAAACACGCCTATATTTCGTACTGTTGCGAGCACTGGTGAAGGTGTGTCAGAACTCGTCATGGGCATGATGTCCATGTCCGTTGGGGCGCACCCCGACCAGGACCACGAAGCGCTGACCAATGAAATACTTCGCCAGATGCGACCCGCGGTGCAAGCCAAACTCTCTAAATTGACCCCACTTGAGTGCGCCAACCCGTATGCCGTACTGCAGTCTGCATTCGGTCAATGGATTGACGCTCCACTCTCTTGAACCTGTAGGCAGATTGCCATCATTCTGCCGATTGAGGTAGTCTGCCGCTCGGTCAGGCCGCCACGCGAAAGGGGCGCAGCGCCGTGCGCGCATGCCGCACCCGCAATCCGCCCAGGTCGCGAGCCATCGAGTTGCGCGACGGATGGATAGTGCCGACCATGGCGCCCTGGAGCGAGGAGAGAATCGATCATGGTTGTGACTGGGGATACCGAGACGCTGGCCCACCTGTTGCGCATCCGGCGCAGCATCCGCGACTTCTCGGCGAGGGAAGTCTCTGCTGAACTGGTCGATGCCATCCTCGACGATGCGCGCTGGGCGCCGAGTTGGTCGAATACCCAGCCCTACAAGATCGCGGTTGCCAGCGGGGACTTGAAGGAACGGCTCAAGGCGCAACTGCTGGCCCGCTACGACGCCGCGACGAAGCTGCAACGCGGCGGTGTGCTGGGCAAACTCGCGGCCTTCCTGACGCGCAGCAAAGCCCTGCCCGACGGCGACTTCGATACGCGCTTCGAATATCCGCAGGAACTGACGCCGCGCCGCCGCGCCACCGGCTTCGGCCTGTATTCAGTGCTCGGCATTGCCCGCGAAGACAGCGCGGCGCGCAACCGCCAGATGCGGCGCAACTTCGAATTCTTCGGTGCGCCCACAGTCCTTTTCGTTTTCGTGCGGCAGGAACTGGGCGCCTATTCCGTTCTCGATGCAGGAATTTTCCTGCAGTCGCTGATGCTGGCGGCGCAGGCGCGCGGCCTCGGCACCTGCGCCGAGGGCGCGCTCGGCACCTGGGCCGGGCCGGTGCGCGAGGCCTTCGACGTGCCGTCGGCCTACAAGTTGCTGTGCGGCCTCGCGCTGGGCTGGCCGAGCGACCATGTGGTCAATGCCTACAATCCGGGCCGGGCCGATGTCGCGGAGATGCTGATTCCGGTCAAGCGCGGCTAGTTTCGGCATCCGGTCAGACGTGGGGAAAGTGCGGGTTGTGCGCAACTTCCCAGAGGAAGCCGTCGAGGTCGGTGAAGTATCCCGAGTAACCGCCCCAGTCCGTCGCGTGTCCCGGCTTGGTGACCGCGGCGCCGAAGCTCGCGACGCGTGCCAGCAAGGCATCCACTGCCGCGGGCGAGCGCACGTTGTGCGCCAGCGCAAAGCCGCGAAACCCGGAGCCTTCCGCAGGCAGACCCGCGTCGGCGGCCAGGCTTTCCCGCGGCCAGAGCGCGAGCCAGGTTTTGCCAAGCTCGAAGAAGGTGATGGATGGTGGCGTCTGCAATCGTGGCAGGCCGAGGCATTCCTCGTAGAAGCGCGTTGCTCTTTCGAGATCCGCGACGCCAAGAGTAATCAGGCTGATGCGTGGTTCCATGGTGTCCTCCCGCCGAAATATTTCTACTTCCCGGTCTTCTTCACCGTCTTGGGACGCAACGCCTTGCCGGGCAGCAGAAAATTGCTGGCAGATACCACCGGCCTGCCGGTCTAGGCGGTGGCTACGTCGGTCAGGTAGTTCTTGCCGTCGGCGGCAGGCAATTTCAGTCGGTGACAGTTTGTAACCGACTCACTGCCTTCCTTGGTTAAACGGTTCTTTAGCACCTTCCAGTAATTTCTCGCCGTCTGGTAGTCCGGCTGTTGAGTCAGCACCTGAACGATGTCGACGACCGAGAACCACCAGGTTTCCGTGTCCTCGTCATAGATGCGGCGGATTTCGTGGGTCTCGAAAATGGCTGGCTGTATCGGCATGGTTCGGTTCCTTGCAGGTGCTACCCGGCACGCGTCAAGGGCTGAAGCATGCTGACCCGATTGCCCTCGGTGTCCATGAACGAAACGTACTTTCCTACACCCGGTATCTCCATCGGCTCGCCGAGCACAGTGCCACCCGCCTGCTGCACTTTCTCGATTGAGGCGCTGATGTTGTCGACCGCGACGACCACGGATGGGTGCTGCGCCGGCCAGTCGGTCTTCCTCGGGAAGAAACCGCCATTGATTGCGCCAGGTGCTTTAGGGCGGCCTTCGTCCGTCTCTGTCGTTGTCGCAAGAACATAGTTGCCCATTCCATCGCCCAGCGCCTGGGTCTGCCAGTCAAACGCCTGCTCGTAGAATGCGGACATTCTCTCTTGATTGTCGTA
>JAPLQZ010000033.1 GCA_026399415.1 Rhodocyclales bacterium
CCCGGGGGCGCCAAACTCGGTGAGGCCCCCCCCGACACGCCCGCCCCGATGAACAACCTGGCCGCCACCCACAGCGACCTCGGCCAGCACGACAAGGCACTGGCGCTGGACGAACAAACCCTGAAGCTCAGGCGCGCCAAACTCGGCGATGATCATCCCGACACGCTCGCCTCGATGAACAACCTGGCCGTCACCTACAGCGACCTCGGCCAACACGACAAGGCACTGACACTGAGGGAACAAACCCTGAAACTCAGGGGCGCCAAACTCGGCGAGGATCATCCCGACACGCTCGCCGCAATGAACAACCTGGCCGTCACCTACAGCGCTCTCGGCCAGCACGACAAGGCACTGGCACTGAGGGAACAAACCCTGAAACTCATGCACGCCAAACTCGGCGAGGATCATCCCGACACGCTCACCGCGATGAGCAACCTGGCCGTCACCTACAGCGACCTCGGCCAGCACAACAAGGCGCTGCCGCTGAGGGAACAAACCCTGAAACTCAGGCGCGCCAAACTCGGCGAGGACCATCCCGACACGCTTGCCTCGATGAACAACCTGGCCGCCACCTACAGCGACCTGGGCCAACACGACAAGGCACTGCCGCTGAGGGAACAAACGCTGAAACTCAGGCGCGCAAAACTCGGCGAGGACCACCCCAGCACGCTCACTGCAATGAACAACCTGGCCGACACCTACAGCGACCTCGGTCAGCACGACAATGCGCTGGCACTGAGGGAACAAACCCTGAAACTCATCCGCGCCAAACTCGGCGAGGATCATCCCGACACGCTCGCCGCAATGAACAACCTGGCCGCCACCTACAGCGACCTCGGCCAGCACGACAATGCGCTGGCGCTGAGGGAACAAACCCTGAACTTCAGGCGCGCCAAACTCGGCGAGCTCGCCTCGATGAACAACCTGGCCGCCGGCTACCGCGACCTCGGCCAGCACGACAAGGCGCTGGCGCTGAGGGAGCAAACGCTGAAACTCAGGCGCGCCAAACTCGGCGAGACCCCCCCCGACACGCTCGCCTCGATGAACAACCTGGCCGCCAGCTACCGCGACCTCGGCCAGCACGACAAGGCGCTGGCGCTGAGGGAACAAACCCTGAAACTCATGCGCGCCAAACTCGGTGAGGATCACCCCGACACGCTCGCCTCGATGAACAACCTGGCCGCCAGCTACCGCGCACTCGGCCAGCACGACAAGGCGCTGGCGCTGAACGAACAAACCCTGAAACTCAAGCGCGCCAAACTCGGCGAGGACCACCCCAGCACGCTCACCTCGATGAACAACCTGGCCACCACCTACAGCGACCTCGGCCAACACGACAAGGCGCTGGCGCTGAACGAACAAACCCTGAAACTCAGGCGCGCCAAGCTGGGCGAGGATCACCCGGACACGCTCGGATCGATGAACAATCTGGCCAGCATCTACGGCGCCCTCGGCCATCACGGAAAAGCGCTGGCGCTGATCCCGGCAATTGTCGCCGGTGCAGAAAAGCTCCGCGCCTTGCCAGGATTGACGACCGAGCAACGCGAAAGTCTGTTCGCCGATTATTCCGATCGCTATCAGTGGTATGTGAAGTGGTATGGCAGCGCCGAACGTCCAACCGAGGCTTTCAATCTCGGCGACATCTCCAAGGCGCGCACGCTGACCGACAACATCATGGCGCAAGTAGCCCTGCGCTCCTTGCCGACGGCCGAACAGCAGAAACTGCAAGCCGGCGCAATCAGCGCCCAGGCTTTGCAGACGCAGATCGACAAGCTGAGCGCCCAAGACACGCGCGACAGCGGCGGATTGCTCGCTCTGCAACGACAACTGGACGCCCAAAACACTGATTACCTCCAGCTGGTAACAAGCCTGAACAGCCGATACCCGAAATACGCCCAACTCGCTTCCCTCAAACCGGCCACGATCAGCCAGGCAAAACAGCTTATCGGCGTCGGCGAAGTGTTCGTGAGTTACCTGGTTCATACCGGTGGCATGGCCCAGGCCTTTGTGCTCGACGCCAGCGGCGATGCCAAGTGGGTGGATCTGGGCCAGATCAAGAACCACGCAATAACAGTGGCCGCGTACCGCGAACTGGTTTCGCCCGGCACGGAGGAAGGCCCGCAAGGCCAGTTGGTGGCACTCAAGGACGGTGGCTACCAGTGGCTGCCGCCCGCTCAAGCCGTACCCGCAGGCGCCAGCAAGGTGGCCGAGCCCCTGAAGGTGCTCAACCGCTACTGGCACGACACCCTGATCAAACCCATCCTGCCGCTGGCCGGCCCTTACCAGCGCTGGATCATCAGCCCGGACAAGGACCTGGCGCTGCTGCCCTTCGACACCCTGGTCGAGGCCTTCGATGCGGCCGGCAAGCCGGCGCAAACCCTGGCGCAGACGCGCAACATCACGCTGGTGCAAAGCTTTGCCGTGTTAGCGCTGCTCAAACAACGCGAAGGCGAGTACGCCACGCTGGCGCGGCCAAAGGAACTGTTTGCCATGGGCAATGCGGTGTATGGCAGTGGCTGGGCGGAGAATCGGGGTATTCGGCGCGGTACAACCCGCAGGTATGCAACACGCAGCGGTGCCGCAGCGGATCAGGGGTACGCGCTAGCGCCCATGAAAGCAAGCGCCGAGCAAACCGCCATGAGCCAGTTCGTCTGGCAAAACCTGCCAGGCACAGCGAATGAGGTTCAGGCGGTCAGTGCGGTGTTTAGCGGAAAGCTGGGGAAGGATGCTGCCAGCGCGGATAGCCGTCCGGCGCCGGAGGCCAGTGAGGGCAAACTGCAACAAATCTTTCAGGCGGTCGGCACAGTGTTTGGCGGCATGGCGACGGGGGCAGATGCCAGCATGGATAGCTATCTGGGGCTGGAGGCCAGTGAAGGCAAGTTGCAGCAACTCAATCAGGCCGGCAAGCTGAAAGACTATCGCTATCTGTTGTTCAGCGCGCATGGCTATCTGGCACAGAACCCGGCGCTGTCCAGCCTGGTGCTGAGCCAGCAAGGCAATCCGCCGGAGATCGACGGCTACGTGACCGCCAGCGAGTGGCCTCTCTACGACATGAAGAGTGATCTCACCGTGCTCAGCGCCTGCGACACCGGCGTGGGCAGGACGCAGGCGGGAGAAAGCGTGATGGGTCTGCCCTATGCGCTGTTCGTCGCCGGCAACAAAAATACGCTGCTCAGCCTGTGGCCGGTGGACGACGATGCCACGGCCGAGTTCATGCGCCGCTTCTTCACCAAACTCAAGGCCGGCACGCCGCAACCCGATGCTCTGCGCCAGACCAAGCAGGAATTCAGGCAACACCCGGAATGGAGCGATCCGAAATACTGGGCGGCATTTGTGTTGTACGGGGTGTGAGGCGAGATAGATGCTTGACTAGCTCAAATGCGCCGCCGTGATTTCCTTGCGGGCGTTTCGGCCACCGGCCTGCTCGCTGCCTGCGGCTCGAAGACTGCACCGCCGCTGCCTCCCGGCACGCTCTCGGGGCCGAACGACACCCTCGGTCACCGTCTGCGCCAACATGATTTTCCCGCCCCCGGTGAAACGCGCCGCACCACGGTGGCGATTGTCGGCGGCGGCATCGGCGGGCTTTCGGCGGCGTGGAAGCTGGCCCGCGCGGGCGGTGACGATTTCCTGCTGCTGGAAATGGAAACCGAAGCCGGCGGCAATTCCCGCGCCGGCAAAAACCAGGTCTCGGCCCATCCGCTGGGTGCGCATTACCTGCCGCTGCCGCCACGCGAAGCCCGCGCCACGCGCCAGTTGCTGGCTGAACTTGGCGTGCTGCAGGGCGACCCGGATGCGGCACATCCGACCTACGACGAGAAATACCTGTGCCATGCACCGCAGGAGCGGCTCTATACCAACGGCTATTGGCAGGACGGTTTGTGGCCGACGCTGGGCGTGCCGAAGGCGGAGCGCGCGCAATACATCCGCTTTCAGGAATTTGTCGCCGAGTTGCGCCAACAACGTGACACCGCCGGGCGGCGCGCATTCGCACTGCCGCTGGCGCTGTCCGGCCGCGATCCGAAATTGCTGGCGCTGGACCGGATCACCTTGCGCGACTGGTTGCTGCGCGAAGGCTACACCGCGCCGGGTGTGCACTGGCTGACCGACTACGCCTGTCGCGACGACTACGGCACGAGCGCGGTGCAGACCTCGGCCTGGGCCGGGTTGCACTACTTTGCCTGTCGCGATGGCGAAGGGCAGGTGCTGACGGCGCCGGAGGGCAACGCCTGGCTGGCGCGCGGCCTGGCGCGGGCAGCAGCGGGCCGCATCCAGCCCGACGCGCTGGTGTTCCGCGTCGAGCAAGGCAAGCGGGAAAGCATCTGCGACGTCTACCTTGCCGCGGAAAACCGCAGCATCCGCATCGTCGCCCGCGAGCTGATCTGGGCTGCGCCGCTGTTCCTGATCCCGCATGTGTTCGCCGTGCCGCGGCCAGAATGGCTGGCCGGCATCCGCGGCGCCGAATATGCACCGTGGGTCGTGGCGAATCTCACGCTTTCAGCAGCACCCGAGACACGCGCCGGTTATCCGCTGGCCTGGGACAATGTGCTTCACGACAGTGCTGCGCTGGGCTACGTCGTCGCCACCCATCAGCAGTTGCGCTACGCGCCGGGGCCGACGGTGATCACCTGGTATCGGGCGCTGCATGAAGAATCGGCGTCCCACCAGCGCCGACTCCTTCAAAGCCGGGATGCCTGGGCCGAGGAAATACTGGCTGACCTGTCACGGCCGCATCCCGAAATTCGCGAGCTGACGACGTGCGTGGACATTCACCGCCACGCCCATGCCATGATTCGTCCCCTGCCCGGTCGCCTCTGGAGCGGCGCGCGCAAGGTCTTCGAGCGGGGCAGGGCGGGAATCCAGTTCGCCCATGCCGACGTGTCGGGCCTGTCGCTGTTCGAGGAAGCCAATTTTCGCGGCGTGCTGGCCGCCGAGCGCACACTGTCCCGGCTCGGCGTATCCTATGCCTCCTCACTATGAACGGCCTGCACATCCTTGCCGAATTTCACGCCTGCGAAGGCGACCGCCGCCTGCTGCTCGACGCGGGCATGCTGGCCGCGCTGTGCCGTCGCGCCTGCGCCGCAGCCGGACTGCTGGTCGTCGCCGAGGCCTTCCATCAGTTCGCCGGCGCCGGCGCCACCGGCGCCCTGGTGCTTGCCGAATCCCACCTCGCCATTCATACCTGGCCGGAGCTGGACTCGGTGACACTCGACCTTTACGTCTGCAACTATAGCCAGGATAATCGCGCTGCTGCGGAGGCCGCCTACAGCGCCCTGCACAATGAGTTGAAGCCAAAGAGAATCATGCGACGCGACATATCCCGGGGCAGGTGCGAACCGGATGATCCCGACTCCGGCGGCCTGCCCAGCTAACGAAGGGACTATGCGGCTGTTCTTCTTCCTGCTGGTGTTGGCCAATCTGGTTTTCTTTGCCTGGACGCAAGGCTATTTTGGCGTGACCGACGAGGACCGCGAACCGCAACGACTGGCAAACCAGGTGAACGCAGACAAGCTGCGCATCGTGCGTGACGCGCAAGCACCCACGGCAAAGAATGCGGATCTCGCCTGCCGCCTCGTCAGCGGCCTGACCATGGCCGATGCGGAGTCCCTGAAGGCAGCTGTGGCAGCCATCGGCGGGGAAGCGAAATCCCAGCCGATGGCCGAGCCGACGCTCTATCTGGTCCTCATCGGTGATCTTGCGAATCAGGCCGCTGCCGACAAGAAAGCCGCGGAGCTGACCCGGTTCGGGGTCAAGGACCAGCGGCCCGCTGCGCTTGAGGGTGGTCGCCATGAAATCATTCTGGGCAGCTTCCAGGACGAACCGGCTGCGCAAGAATTTTTGCAGGGACTGGTGAAGCGGGGGATCAAATCGGCGCGTGTTGAAGGCCGTGAAAAGCCCGCATCAAGAGCCCGTCTCGAGACCCGCGCTGCTGCATCGACGCTGCTGCAGCAACTGCCGAAGCTGATCGCGCCATACGCCGACGCCGTCATCGGCGAGTGCGCGCCGTAAAGCTCGATGAGCTATGTTGTCGGACTTACCGGCGGCATCGGCAGCGGCAAAAGTGCCGTCGCCTGTCTGTTCGCCGACCGCGGCATCACGGTGATCGACACCGACGCGATTGCCCACGCCCTGACCGCACCCGGCGGTGCCGCGATGTCAGCCATCCGCGCCGAATTCGGCGATGGCGTGGCCAACGCCGACGGCGCACTCGACCGCACCGCGATGCGCGCCATGGTCTTTGCCGAGCCGGCGGCGCGCAAGCATCTGGAAGCGATCCTGCATCCGATGATTCGCAGCGAGAGCGAACGCCAGTTGCTGGCTAATCCGGCCAACGCGCCCTATGCCCTCCTGGTGGTGCCGCTGCTGGTCGAATCCGGGAACTACCGCAAACGCGTTGACCGCATTGCCGTGGTCGATTGTTCCGAGACCACGCAAATCAATCGTGTCATGAGCCGCAACGGACTTGCGCGGAGCGACATCGAGCGGATTCTCGAGGCCCAGGCAACGCGCGCCGAACGACTGGCGGCGGCCGACGACGTCATCAACAATGACGGCGCGCTTGCTGAATTGCCCGCGCAGGTCGAGCGCCTGCATGAGCACTATTTGGCATTGTCGCGCCGGTTTTGTTGAGATTTGCACTGAATTGGGTCACAATCTCGGCAGATTTTCCCATTTGGCTGGCATGTGATCACTTACGAATACCCACTCAGCGAGC
>JAPLQZ010000301.1 GCA_026399415.1 Rhodocyclales bacterium
GGTGGCGTTGCGGCTGCGCGACCCGCGTCGCTTCGGCGCCATACTCTGGCTGCCCGGCGATCCGCTGCTGCACCCTCTGCTGGCCGGACTCGGCGTCGAGCCGCTGACGGAAGAGTTCAGTGCCACGTGGCTCAAGCAAGAACTCACCGGTCTCTCGGCGGCCATCAAGCCGACACTGATGGACAGCCATCGCGTCGTCGGCATCGGCAACATCTATGCATCGGAAAGCCTGTTCCGCGCCGGCATCGATCCGCGTACGGCCGCCGGCCGGATATCGCTGAAGCGCCTGCAGCGCCTCGTGCCGGCGATCAAGACGACGCTTGCTGCCGCCATCGACGCGGGCGGCAGCAGCCTGCGCGACTTCATTCATTCCGACGGCAGTTCCGGCTATTTCCAGCAGCAGGTTTTTGTCTATGGGGACAGCGCGCGACTTTCTTCTGCGCGAGCTGCCAGCGCTAGCAGCTTTGGAGTCTTATTTTGCAGTCAGCTGCTTGAACTTCGCCATCAGCTGATCCTTCGATTCCGTGTTATTCGGATCGTCCGGAATACAGTCTACCGGGCAGACTTCGCGGCATTGCGGCGTATCGAAATGCCCCACGCACTCGGTGCATTTCTTGGGGTCGATGATGTAGATCTCGTCGCCCTGCGAAATTGCGTTATTGGGGCACTCGGGCTCGCATACGTCGCAGTTGATGCATTCATCGGTGATCATCAGGGACATGATTTTTCCTTTGGGTCTTTTCTAGTCGGTCAGTTTAGGTGTTGAATTTTTTCGGCAAGTCGTTTCTGGACTTGCGGCGGAACGAACTTGGAGACATCGCCACCCAGCAAGGCTATTTCCCGCACGATCGTGGCCGACACGAACATGTACTGATCCGACGGCGTAAGAAATACGGTTTCGACATCGGGGTAAAGATTGCGATTCATGCCCGCCATCTGAAATTCATATTCGAAATCCGATGCGGCGCGCAAACCGCGCATGATCACGCTGGCGCCGTGCTGGCGCATGAAATCCATGAGCAGGCAATCGAAACCATGAATTTCGACATTGGGATAACCCGTCAGCACCTCGCCGGCAATTTCGACGCGCTCTGCCAGCGAAAACAGGGGCTTTTTGGTACGGCTCTCGGCAACGCCGATGATGACCCGCTCGAACAGGCTCGAAGCGCGTCGCACGAGATCCTCGTGACCCCTGGTAAGGGGATCGAAGGTCCCCGGGTAAACGGCGATACTTTTGCTCATGCCTGCTCCAGCAGGTGAAAGAAAACCTGGCCGGCCCGCCCCTGCTTCGCCACCGACCAGCGGCCCAACCTCTCCAGAGGCATCTCGGCCTCTGCGTACAACCTCGCCCCCGCGGCAGCCAGATCATCCAGCCGGGACTCTACCCGCGCCAGCCAACCCTGACCATAAGGCGGATCAAGAAATATCAAATCGAAGCGCCGACCGGACGAGGGTGCGAATTTTAACGCATCGCAACAAAACAGTTCGAGGCGCGAACACTCGAAGCCATCGGCATGTTTCTTCAGCGCGGCAAACGCCGGACGCGAACGTTCGACCAGGGCAACATAGTCTGCGCCACGGGAAGCGGCCTCAAAACCGAGAATCCCGCTGCCGGCGAAAAGGTCGAGACAGCTGAGCCCGCCGAGGTTCTGCCCCAGCCAGCTGAACAAGGTCTCGCGCACCCGATCCGGAGTCGGCCGCAAGCCCGGCGCATCGGTCACCTGGACCAGGCGACTGCGCCATTCGCCACCGGTGATGCGAATGCGGCTCAAGGCTCAATCTGCAGCAACGATCACGGTAACCAGGTTTTCAGCCTTTACGTGGCGAGCAAAGGCGGCCTTGACCTGCTCGACGGTAACGGCTTTGACCTTCGCCGGAAAATCATCGAGGTAGGTCAGCGGCAGGCCGTAAAAACCGATCGTGGAGAGATAGCCGAGCAACTTGGCGTTGCTGTCCATGCGCAGCGCAAGCCCGTCGACCATGTTCTTCTTCGCTGCCGCCAGTTCCTTCGGAGTCGGGCCTTTGGCCATATAGTCCGTGAGCACTTCGTCCACGACCTTGAGCGCATCGCCGACCTGTTCGCGCTTGGTTTGCAGTCCGATCTCGAACGGCCCCTCCATTTTGCGTGGGGCGAAGTAGGAATACACGCTGTAGGCATAACCACGCTTTTCGCGGACCTCCTTCATCAGCCGCGAAACAAACCCGCCACCGCCGAGCGTGTAGTTGCCCACCAGGAGCGGGAAGTAGTCGGGATCGCTGCGGCGGATTGCCGGCAAGCCGATGTGAACATGACTCTGGGCCGCCGGATGGGCGATCTTGATGGTGCCCCGCAGCGGCTTCGTTACCGCAGGCGGCACAAGGTTGCCGCCGCCTGCCGGCAGCGCTTCGGTGAGGCTTTGGGCGATGGCCTCGGCCTCCGCCCGCGATACGTCGCCGATAATGGATACGACTGCACCCCTGGCGCCGTAATGCTGGCGGTGGAATGTTACGAGATCTTCTCGCGTGACGGCGCCCACACTCTCCACGGTAGGGCTTGTGCCGTAAGGGTGGCCGGGGTAGATGGCTGCCGCGAAGCGCTTGCCGGCGATGGCATCGGGCCGCGTCTCCGCTTCGCGAATGCTGGCGATGGTGCGCCCTCTTTCGCGTTCGAGCACCGATTGCGGAAAAGTCGGCGCCGAAAGGACGGTGCGCATCAGATCGAGCGCGGCCTCTTTCTCGGGTTTGCTCGAAAGGGTGCGCACGCTGACGCTGGCGCGATCGCTGTCGACCCCGCCACCCAGTCGCGCGCCGATGTCGACCAGGCGCCCGGCGATTTGCTCTTCATCCAGATCGGCGGCGCCGGTTTCCAGCAGACCCTGCGTCAGGCCGGCAAGACCCGACTTGGCGGCTGGAACAAACGCGACACCCGCCGCAAAATCGATCTGAACGTCGAGGATGGGCAGCACGCGGGTCTCGATGAAATACACCTTCGCCCCGGAGGGAGCAATCCAGTGCTCGATCTTGACGCCGGCCAGGGCCAGGCTCGATGCCAGGGACGTCAGCAGACAGATCAACGTGAAACGAACTCGTGAGCGCCCCACAATAATCGAGCGAAGCGAGCCGACCATCCGGAGTGGCTTTGCCCGCGTCGTTTGCGGGCTTAGCCCACTCCGCAGGGGCATCATCAGTAGCCCCGCCCCGGGAAGGGGGCGCAGGCGGGGTTTCGCAAAGCACTGCTTTGCGCCGCCGCAGCCGGCTGGCTGTGCAAAGCCAGCCGTGGAACGGGGGTGGGGGGCGTTCAATTTGCTATGCTTCATCAGTGCCTCACCGCCCCGGAGGGCTTCTTCGGTTTGCTTTGATCGACAGGCTGCGGATCGAGCACGGCGATGCTCAGGGTGTCATCCGTGAAGTATTTCTTCGCCACGGCCTGCACTTCTTCCGCAGTAACGCTCTTGATTTTTTCCAGCAGGGTATCGATGTCGCGCCAGGACTGCCCGGCCGCCTCGGCACCGCCTATCTCCATGGCCTGCGCCATCAGCGAGTCGCGCTTGTAGACCTGTGCGGCGACGGACTGGATCTTGACCCTGGCGAGTTCCTCGGCCGACACGCCTTCGTCCTGAACACGCTTGATCTCGCCGCGCAAAGCGGCTTCCAGTTCGGCAATGGTCTTGCCTTCGGCCGGCTGGCCGTCGAGGATGAAGTTTGCCTCGCCGCGCAGCGTCGGGTCGTAGCCGGCGCCGGCCGACTGCGCGACGCGACTGCCGCGCACCAGATTCCTGGCGAAGCGCGAGGCGTCGTGGCCGTCGAGCACCGCCGCCAGCACGTCCAGTGCGTAAGGGTCGCGATCCTTCTGCACATCGCGCAGCTTGGGCATCTTCCACGCCATGGCGAGGTAGGGCAGTTTGGCCGGCGCCTTGACGCTCACCCGGCGGATGCCTGCCTGCTCCGGTTCGTTCTGTGGCTTGCGTTCCGGCAATGCGTGCGCCTTGTGCGGGCCGTAATACTTCTGCGCCAGACGAAATACCTCGCGGTGATCGACGTCGCCCACCACCACCACATAGGCGTTGTTCGGCGTGTACCACTGCCGATACCAGTCGCGGGCATCCTGCCAAGTCATGTGCTCAAGATCGTCCATCCAGCCGATGATCGGACGCCGGTAGGGATGCGCCTGAAATATCACCGAATTCAGCGCTTCGTGCACCAGCGCATGCGGATTGTCGTCGGTGCGCAAACGCCGCTCTTCCATCACCACCTGGATCTCGGCGGCGAATTCCTTGGCGTCCAATGTCAGATTCGCCATGCGGTCTGATTCGAGCTGCATCATCTCGGGCAGCGCCGCCTTCGGCACGATCTGAAAGTAGGCGGTGTAGTCGCGGCTGGTGAAGGCATTGTCGCGTCCGCCGGCTTCGGCAACCCGCTTGTTGAATTCACCCGAGCGAAGGTTTCTGGTGCCCTTGAACATCAGGTGTTCCAGCGCATGCGCCACGCCCGAGGTGCCGTCCTTTTCATCCATGCTGCCGGCGCGGTACCAGACCATGTGCACGGCGGTCGGCGCGCGATGGTCTTCCTTGACGATTACGCGCAAGCCATTGGCGAGCTTGGTTTCGAATGTGCTGGCAACAGGGTTGGCAACAGTCGGCGCTGACGGTACGGCGAAAATCAGCACGACACAGGCGGCAAGCAGTCGTTTCATGGCGGGTCTGGGTAGGCTCAAAAAAGGCTTCTGTTAAAATCCTGCGTTGCGCATCTTAGCGCGGCTTAGAGTCTATTTCAGTAGAAACCATGCGTCTTACGATTCCCACTGAAATAGGCCCTTACCTCCGACCGCATTCCGCATGTTTGGTTTCCTGAAAACAAAGGACGATCCCGCCGCCAAGGCTCCCATAACCCAGGCGCCGGGCGCTTCGTGGAGCGAACGCCTCAAGGCCGGCCTGTCGCGCACCCGTGACACCCTCAACACACCGCTGACCGAGCTTTTCAGCCGGGCGAAGATCGACGATGAACTGCTCGACGATCTGGAAACCACATTGCTGATGGCGGATTGCGGCGTCGAGGCGACGCACTGGCTGCTGGCGGAACTCAAGGCCACGGTCAAACGCGACAAGCTGGAAACCCCGGCGCAACTACGATCAGCCCTGGCACAGGGGCTGCAAACCCTGCTCACGCCGCTTGAGCAGGAGCTTGATGCTGGCGGCCGGCAACCCTTTGTCATCATGATCGCCGGCGTCAATGGCGCCGGCAAAACCACCTCCATCGGCAAGCTGGCCAAACACTTCCAGAGCCAGGGCAAAAGCGTCCTGCTTGCCGCTGGCGACACCTTTCGTGCCGCGGCCCGCGAGCAACTGACGGCCTGGGGAGAAAGAAACAACGTCACCGTCATCGCCCAGGAATCCGGTGATCCGGCAGCGGTGGTATTCGACGCCATCAGCGCCGCCCGCGCCCGCAAGATCGACGTGGTCCTGGCCGATACCGCAGGCCGCCTGCCGACGCAACTGCACCTGATGGAAGAGATCGCCAAGATTCGCCGGGTGATCCAGAAGGCCGATGCGTCCGGGCCCCACGAAGTCCTGTTGGTGCTCGACGCCAACATCGGCCAGAACGCCGTGCAGCAGGTCAAGGCCTTCGACAAGGCGATCGGTGTAACGGGGCTGGTCATCACCAAGCTCGACGGCACCGCCAAGGGCGGCGTGCTCGCCGCCATCGCCCGCCAGTGTCCGAAACCGGTGCGCTTCATCGGTGTCGGCGAAGGCATCGATGACCTGCAGGCCTTTCGCGCCGGCGAATTTGTCGAGGCGTTGCTGGGGTCCTCGCAATGATTCGTTTCGACCGCGTTTCCAGGCGTTACCCGCCGGGCCTCGACGCGCTGTCCGACATCAGTTTCGAGGTGGCGGAGCGCGAGATGGTAGTGGTCAGCGGCCATTCGGGTGCGGGAAAATCAACCTTGCTCAAGCTGATCGCGGCGGTGGAGAAGCCCACCGGAGGCACAGTTCTGGTCGGCGGCCAGAACGTTGGTGGACTGGCGCGTTCGGCCCTGCCCTATCTGCGGCGGCGCATCGGCATGGTGTTCCAGGATCAGAAGCTGCTCTTCGATCGCAACGTGTTCGAGAATGTCATGTTGCCCTTGTCGATTGCCGGTTTCCCGATCAGCGACGCCGCACTGCGCGTTCGTGCCGCGCTGGATAAAGTCGGTCTGGCCAGCCGTGAGAAGGCGCTGCCGCTCATGCTGTCAGGCGGCGAACAGCAGCGTCTGGCGATCGCCCGCGCCGTCGTGAGTCGGCCGAGCCTGCTGCTGGCCGACGAGCCCACCGCCCATCTCGACGGCGAAACTGCGGCGGATGTGGCGCGCATTTTTCATGAATTTCACCATGTCGGCGTTACGGTGCTGATTGCAACCTATGCCAACGACTTGTTTCCGGATGCGCGACGCTTGCAGCTGAATCATGGAAAGCTGGTGCCATGAAGGCATGGCTGATTCACCACCGCGATGCCTTCAGGCTGGCGCTGCGCCGACTGGCCGCGGCACCGGTCAACAGCCTGCTTTCGCTACTGGCCATCGGCATCGCACTGGCCCTGCCGGCGGGCGGCCAGATGTTGCTCGCCAATGCACTGCATCTGGCCGGCACAACCTCGGCGGTACCTCAGATTTCCCTTTTCATGGCCGCCAATGCGGAACGGCGGGCGGCGACCGAAATCGAATCGCGCCTGGCCAAGTATGGCGGCATCAAGCAGGTGCAGTTTCTGCCGCGCGAAGAGACGCTGGCGCGTATGAAAACCAATCCCGGCCTGCGCGATGTGATCGAAGCCCTGCCGGCCAACCCTTTCCCCGACGCCTTCGTTGTCACCGCGACGGACGATCGCCCCGAAGCGATGGAGAAGCTCGCCGTCGAGTTCCGCCAATGGCCCAAGGTCGAGCATGTGCAACTCGATTCGGCCTGGGTGCGCCGGCTCGACGCGCTGCTCAAGCTGGGCCGCACGGCGGTCATGCTGCTTGGCGCACTGCTCGGCGCCGGCCTGATCGCCATCAGCTTCAGCATCATCCGCATGCAGGCACTCATGCATCGCGCGGAAATCGAGGTGAGTCAGTTGCTCGGCGCCACGGATGGATTCATCCGGCGCCCCTTCCTTTACTAC
>JAPLQZ010000255.1 GCA_026399415.1 Rhodocyclales bacterium
CCGCATTCGACATCGACTCCAGCATCGCCTCGTTGTAGTTCTTCATGTTCTGCACGTCGGCAAACAGCTTGGCGTTTTCCAGCGCAATCGAAATCTGTGCGGTAAAGGCACGCAGGCGCGATTCGTCGTCGCCGGTGAAGGGGCCGCCGCGCTTGTTCAGTACCTGCGTAACGCCGATGACCTTGCCGCGCTTGTTGGTGATGGGCACGCACAGAATCGAGCGGGTGAAGTAGCCGGTTTTCTTGTCGAAGGCCGGATTGAAGCGCAGATCGGCGTAGGCGTATGGGATGTTGATTGCCTTGCCCGAGGTGAACACCGCGCCGGCAATACCCAGGTGGTTGGGCAGGCGGATCTGGACCGATTCCAGGCCCTGACCCACCTCCGACCACAGTTCGTTGGTCTTTTCCTCGTTGAGGAACAGCGTCGAGCGTTCGGCATTCAGCAGGCGTGTCGCCTCGCCCATCACCTTTTGCAGCAAGGACCCCAGCTTGATGTCGGCAGTGACTTCAGACACGACATCGATGAATTCCATCTCCTGGCGGCGGATGGCCTGCATGCGTTCGATGAACTGTGCGCTTTGCAGTGCCAGCGTGCCCTGGCTGGTCATGGCTTCGAGCAGGTTCAAGTCCTGTTTGGTGAATTTTCCGGTGCGCTTGTTGAGCGTCTGCGCCACGCCGATGACTTCGCCCTTCACCGTCTTGATCGGCACGCACAGAATGTTGTGGGTAACGAAACCGGTCTGCTCGTCGATCGAGCGGTTGAAGCGGTCGTCGGCATAGGCGTCGGCGATGATCAGCCCCTCGCCCGAGGTGTAGACGTAGCCTGCCACACCGCTGGTATTGAGGATGCGTATTTCGCGCTGGATATTGCCCTGCGCCACGCGCGAATACAGTTCGTTGGTGTTGGGGTCGTTGAGGAACAGCGAGCCGCGTTCGGCGTTCAGTTCGGTGGTGGTCATCTCCACCAGCGCCTGCAGGACTTCGTCGAGCGTGCCGTAGCTCGCCATGCGGCGTGTGACTTCGAGCAGCAGTTCGAGATGCCGCAGCCGGCGGCGTTCTTCCTGATCGCGTTCAGTCGGCTTTTTCCTGGCGTCGACAGGCTTGGCGGGTTGGTCCATGGTGTTCCTGATCAGGTGCGGCGCATGGTTTCAATCTGCTCGCGCAGGGCCTGGATGGTGTGTTGCAACTGGCTGCCCTCGTCGGCGAACAGGGTGCGCTCGCGATTGATTGAATTGCCCTTGTCGATCTGCGCCAGTTCCAGGCTTTCACGCAATCCGCCGACGGTTTGCCGCAGTTGCGCAATTTCGCCTTGGGCGCTGACCAGTGCCGTGCGCACGGCATTGTCGGTGTCCGCGTGGGCGCGTTCAAGTGCATCGCGCAGGGCGGTCGAGGTGGCCTTCAGCTGCTGCATTTCGTTGTGTCCGGCGACGCGCTCCAGTTGTACCGCGTGGTCGCGTTCGACGCGGGATCGTTCCAGTTCCTCGCGCAAGGCCGCTGCCGTTGCCTTGAGCATGTTGGCTTCCTGATTCGCGGCGACACGTTCCTGCTGGATGGCTTTTTCGCGCTCGATGCGGGCACTTTCAAGCTCGTCGCGAAGGACGCCGACGGTAATCCTGAGTTGCGATATTTCCGCCGCGCTGGCCTGGGTGGCGCGCAGCGTCGTGGCCTGGATTTCAGCGTGCGCCGTTTCGAGTTCCGTGCGCAGGGCAATCACCGTGCGCTTCATGTCACGGCAATCAGCCCGCGCCAGGGCGAGTTCGTCTTCGAGGGTCGAGTGCTCGGCAATCATCGTTTGAATAATACGCCTGACTAGGCATGGCGCCCAAGTCAGGAATCGAACCTGAGACCTACCGCTTAGGAGGCGGTCGCTCTATCCACTGAGCTACAAGGGCGCAAGGCGCGAATTTTATCCCACTTGGGGATACCGTCTGCGGCTGGCCGCAGACATAAGCTGCGCGTCTATAATCCGGCACCCATTTCCCGACCCCGTTTCCATGCCTGTTATTTCCCTTGATCGTGCCTGTCTCGCCTACGGGGTTTCCATGCCTGTTATTTCCCTTGATCGTGCCTGTCTCGCCTACGGGCATGTTGCTCTTCTTGATCACGCCGCCATGCAAATCGATGCCGGTGAGCGCGTCGGGCTTATCGGTCGTAACGGCAGCGGCAAATCCAGCCTGCTGAAAGCCCTGGCGGATCTGGGTTCGCTCGATGATGGCGAGGTCTGGCGGGAGCCCGGCCTGAGTATCGCCTATGTGCCGCAGGAGCCGGAATTTGCCACCCACGACACGGTCTTCGAAGCCGTTGCCGCCGGACTGGGCGAGGTGGCCCGAGTGCTCGCGGAATATCACGAGGTGACCCACACAGTCGGCGCTGGCGACACGGCGACCATGGACCGCCTGCAGGAATTGCAGACGCAACTGGAGGCCAACGACGGCTGGCGGCTGAATTCGCGCATCGAACAGGCCATTTCGCGCCTCGCGCTGGATGGCGATGCCCGCGTCGATGCGCTGTCCGGCGGCGGCAAGAAGCGCGTCGCGCTGGCCCGCGCGCTGGTCGCCGAGCCCGAGCTGCTGCTGCTCGACGAGCCGACCAATCACCTCGATGTTGACGGCATCCTCTGGCTGGAGGATCTGCTGCGCGGCTATCAGGGCGCGATCATGGTCATTACCCACGACCGGGTTTTCCTCGATGGCGTGGCGACGCGCATCATGGAACTCGATCGCGGCAAGCTGGTGAGCTTTCCCGGCCGCTTTGCCGAGTACCAGCAACGCAAGGAGTTCATGCTCAACGAGGAGGCGCTGGCGAATGCCCGCGCCAACAAGCTGTTGGCGCAGGAAGAAGTCTGGATCAGGAAGGGCGTCGAGGCGCGCCGCACGCGCAGCGTCGGCCGCATCAAGCGCCTGGAGGCCTTGCGTGCCGCCCGCGCGGCGCGGCGCGAGCAACTGGGTCGGGTCGATTTCCAGCTGGTGCGCGGCGACGAATCCGGCAAGCTGGTGGCCGAACTCGAAAATGTCAGCAAGCGATTTGTGACAACTGCGGGCGAAAAAGCCGTGGTGCGCAATTTTTCCTGCCGCATCCTGCGCGGCGACAAGGTGGGTTTGATCGGCGCCAACGGCACCGGCAAGACCACGCTGCTGCGCCTGATCCTGGGCCAGCTTGCTGCTGATTCCGGAGAGCTGCGGCTGGGCAGCAAGATCGAAGTGGCCTACTTCGACCAGTTCCGCACCCAGCTCGATCCCGAAGCGCCCTTGTGCGAAGTCATCAGTCCCGGTTCGGATTACGTCGAGATCGGCGGCGCGCGCAAGCACGTGATCGGCTATCTCGAAGATTTCCTGTTCGCCCCGGAACGGGCCCGTTCGCCGGTGAAATCGCTTTCCGGCGGCGAGCGCAACCGGTTGTTGCTGGCGCGCCTGTTTGCGCGACCGGCGAATGTACTGGTGCTCGACGAGCCGACCAACGATCTGGATATCGAAACCCTGGAATTGCTGGAAGCCCTGCTGCAGGACTACTCGGGGACCGTGTTTCTGGTCAGCCACGACCGGGCCTTCCTCGACAACGTGGTGACGCAGACCATCGCCAGCGAAGGCGAGGGACGCTGGAAGGAATACGTCGGCGGCTACAGCGACTGGTTGCGGCAGCGACCGGCAGGGGGCGCGGCGCGTTTCGATGCAACGGGTGGAGTGGACGCCAAACCGGCCTCAAGAGTCGGCGCTGGTGACACGCCGAAACCCAAGCCCGCCGAGCGCAAGAAGCTCAGCTTCAAGGAACAGCGCGAGCTGGAAGCTTTGCCCGATCGGATCGCGGCGCTGGAAGCCGAGCAGGCCGTCCTGCAAGGCCGGCTTGCCGATCCGGTCTTCTATCAGGGGCCTGCAGATGCCGTGCGCGAGTTGCAAACCCGGCTGGCGGCACTCGATGCCGAAATCGATGTCGCCATGATCCGCTGGGAATCCCTGGAGGCCAAGGGATGAAAGCTGGCGCCAAAAAGGACTGTTTTTCAAAGTCTCGTTCAGTATGCGCAGGATTTAGTCTTTGCCCTGTCAGCCGGACAGGGAGACGCATGTGGTCGTCATCAACGGGAACCGTACTACCGCCATCGTGATCCGCCATCGCGGCGACAGCGTCACGCTGGTGCCGATGAAAAGCGGCAAGCTTTTGGCCAAGACGGTCGCTTTCGACGAGTTTCGCCAGGAGTGGAAGGAAACCGGTTATGCGCTGTCGCAGGCGTTGACCACCTTTCTGGCGCACATCATGAAATGGGGCGCCTCGCTGGAAGTGGTGAAGGGCCTGGAAAAGCTTGCCGCACGCGATCGCTTCGTCGTCGCCAGCCTGTTCTGACGCCGGCTGCACGGATACGCAGCCCGGTTTCCGCTATGATCCGCGAGCATTGCAAACAGGATCTGTGAATTGGGAATACTCACCAACATCATCGCCGCCGAGGAAGATGAGTTTGCCGCCATCGGCGAATCGCTGCGGCCCGTCGACGAATGGAGCGGCATCGAACGCCGGGGCATCGACACGGCCAAGATCGCCACGCTGCATTGCCTGCTCACCGGCGACGAATTTGAGGAGGCCCTCAGCGCCTATGAGCCGGTCTACTTTGCGGAAGAGGGCGCCGTGGTGCTGCGGATTGCGGACGAGGTCATGGAACGCCTGGCCACCCTCGACGAGGAGGCCCTCGAGCTCGTTGCGGAGGAACTGGCGGCTACTGAAGAGTATGAAATCGAACAATGGGAACCGGAGGACGTGCAGGCGCTGGTGATGGATCTCGCCGATCTGGCGCGGCTTGCCGAGTCCCAGGGCCAGGTGCTGTTCGTCTGGATGCATCCTCTCTTGACGTGAGTTGAACTGCGACCGGCTGCAGATGGCATCGACCAAGACCTGGTTCGTCTACCTGATCGAATGCACCGACGGCTGCCTCTACACGGGGATCACCGTCGACCTGGCGTCGCGCTTCGAGGCTCATCGGCAGGGCAGGGGCGCGCGCTATATGCGTCTGCATCCTCCGCTGCGGATGCTGGCCGCGGAAGCCCATGCAGACTGCTCAGCGGCCTTGAAGGCCGAGTACCGCATCAAGCAACTCACGGCGGCAGAAAAGCGCGCCTATGCCGCTCAAATGACCGTCAGCACCCTTCCTTCGGTCGCACCTTAGCCCGCTTGCCGCCATGATCGTTTTTTCCCACGCCAACAGCTACAGCGCCGCGACCTATCGCCAGCTGTTTGACGGCTGGCGCGCCGCCGGTCACGAGGTGGCGGCCGTCGAGCATTTCGGCCATGACGCGCAGTTCCCCGTCGACCGTCGCTGGCGCGGCATGACGCAGCAACTCACGGCGCTCATGGACAGTTTGCCGCAGTCCTGCCTCTGGCTGGTCGGGCACTCGATGGGAGGCTACCTGAGCCTGCTCGCGGCCGGCCAGCGCCCGGAGCGCGTGCGCGGCATCATATTGCTCGATTCGCCCATCGTGTATGGCTGGAAATCCGGGCTGATCGGCGCGGTCAAGGCGACCGGCCAGATGTGGCGGATGTCGCCGGCCGCCGCGGCGGAAAAACGCCGCGACCGCTGGCCGAATCTGGGTGAGGCCCATCGGCATTTTTCAGCGAAGCCGATGTTCGCCCGCTGGCATCCGGACGTCCTCAACGACTACATACGCTTCGGTACCGAGCAGGATCCCGCCGACAGCGTGGGGGCAGGTCGCCGCCTGAGCTTTCGTCCCGCGATCGAAGCGGAAATCTACTCGACCGTTCCTCACCGGCTGATGTCCTATCTTCGACTGCACCCGCCCGGCGGGCCGGTGGCTTTCATCGGCGGCCGCCGCTCGCGCGAAATCCGTCAGGTCGGGCTTGCTGCCACGCACCGCGTCACGCAAGGGCGCATCAGCTGGCTGGAAGGCTCGCATCTCTTCCCCTTCGAGCGGCCCGATGAAACCGTGCGCGAGGTGCTCGACTGGATGCAGCGGCTGGATGCGGTGGCTTCGCAGCGCGAGTAACACGGGGCAGTTTTTTGTTGGTAGCCTGATCCCGTTGCCTCCAGTTGCGACTGGAGCGCCTATCCAATCGTCCTATGTGCGATAGCCCACAGAACGTCCCGGGCGGAATCGGATAGTCTGACTCGGCGGAAATCGGGGAAGAAATCAGGGTCGGTATCACTTATCACTTCCCCTTGATCACCGCCATGATCGAACTGGAGGACAGAAATGCGCTACGTAACCATTGTGCTGTGGACGCTGTTTTGGTCGATGACTTCGGCTATTGCTCAGGTAAGCATCGGTATCGGGCTTCCCGGCATGAGTATCGGGATCAATCTGCCGCTGTTCCCGACCCTGGTCCGGGTGCCGGGCTATCCGGTTTATTACGCGCCGCAGCTGGATTCGAATTTCTTCTTTTACGATGGTATGTACTGGGTGTACGAGGGAGATAACTGGTACGCGAGCTCGTGGTACAACGGCCCATGGGGACTTGTCGGTCCTGAGTTTGTGCCGCTGTTCGTGCTGCGCATCCCGGTCGGCTACTACCGCAATCCGCCGATGTACTTCCGCGGCTGGCGCTCCGATGCGCCACCTCGCTGGGGAGATCACTGGGGCAATGAATGGCAGCAGCGTCGCAGCGGATGGGACAGGTGGCAGCGTAGCTCGGTTCCGGCAATCGCCCCGTTGCCCATCTACCAGCGACAGTATTCGGGGGATCGATATCCCCGCGTAGAGCAGCAGCACGAGCTCAACAGCCGGAATTACCGTTACCAGCCGCGCGACGCCGCGGTGCGACAACACTATGAGCAGCAGTCAGTACAAAGGCCCGCGCTTTCTCAGCAGGGAGCGCCTCAGGAGAGAACTCCCAGGCCGCAGGAGATCCAGCGTTCGAACCCGCCACCGCAGTTCCAGCAGGGCGGTCCCGTCGTCCCGCGCGCACCGTCGCCGCAAAAGGGCGACGAAGACAACAGGAGATCAGCGCCAACCCAAGCGCCCTCCCGGCAGAGAGACCCGGCGACCGGCGAGCAGAGGCAGCAGTCACAACAAGGGACGGTCCAGCGCGAGCAGCAGGCCCCAAAACCCGGGCAGGAAAGCAATCAGCGCGGCAAGGGAATGTCGCAGGAGCCAAGGCAAGAACAGGAAAAAGACCGCGAGAAGCGTGACGAGCGAGGACCGGAACGCAACAGGTAACACGGCCCCCATGCGCAACCAGCATGGATCAGCGAATCATCGAATTGCGATTAACTCTCGGGTGAAATCGAACGTCGACTTGGCAAAATAAAAGACCCCGGGATCACTCCCGGGGTCTTTTATTGGACTGACCCCATCCGGCTTGGTCAGCCGCAAGTACCGACAGCGCCACAAGCCGAACAGAAATCGCAGCCGTCCTTGCGGATCACCGTGTAATTGCCGCATTCGGCGCACAGCGAGCCCTGCATCACCTTGACGCCGCCGCTCTTTTGTTCTGGCACTTCGAGGATGCCCATTTCGCGCGTCGGATAGCCGTTCTCGTCGAGGATGCGCAACATGGCGTAGCGGTGCATGATCAGGCGTGCGATGTAGGCGACCGTCGAGGGCCAGTTCTGCTGCTTGTTGGAACCGGGGACGCGGGCCATGAAATCGCCCAGGGGTTCCGCGTAGTTCAGCAACTTGCGCAGCTTCATGCCGATCCAGGCCGGGTCGAGTACGCGCATGTCGAGCGAGAGCAGGCGCGTCAGGCCGTCCAGCGCGCGCGGGTAGTGGCCGGAGAGCCACACCGAATAGGGCCGCGTGACGCCGTCGGGCAGGGTTATTTCCTTCAGGCCCAGCACGAACTCTTCGCCGGAGGCCGGATTGACCACATCGACAGTCCATGACAGCGTGCCGTCGGTGCCGGTCTTGGGTTCGTCGCGACTGAACATGCAGTCGATCACCGGGGTGGCTTCCGAGCCTTCCAGCGCGCCGAGTTTTTCGCAACGGTAGCGCACCACCTGGGCCAGCGCCGAGACTACGCCGGGGACCAGCTTGCGTTCGCCATTCGGTGGCAGCGGCAGTTCAAAGGCATCGTCGCCCTGCGTCCTGGCCAGGGCGTCGAGCTTGAGCTTGAGCCAGGCCTTGTCGTTGGCGCGCATGTCCATCGACAATGTCTTGGCCACGGCGCCGATGCCGCGCGGCTGCTCGGCGCCGTTGACCCAGACTTCGAAGGGCACTTCGCGTCCGGAATCGTTTGCGATCTGGCCGACGAAGAGGGCGAACTCGCCGTGCGGCGCTTCGATCATGTAGGTCCACGCCGCATTGCCGTCGGCCATGCGCGGGCGGCTTGGCCAGCGCAGGGAGGCGAGTACGGGGGCCGGCAGGGCGCCGATGGAAAGCCGGCGATTGGCGTGGTCGATGGTGACGTCCTGCGGCTGCTTCTGGGCGCTTTCTGCCGGGGTGGGCGTGACCGAGAGCACGCTGCCCAGCACCGAGTTGGGCCGGTAGGTGGCCAGCCCCTTGAGGCCGGACTTCCAGGCCCCCATGTAAAGATCCTCGAACTCCGAGTAGGGGTAGTCGGCGGGAACGTTCACCGTCTTCGAGATCGAGGTGTCGATATAGGGCGCGACGGCGGCCACCATCTGTTCGTGGGCCTGGGCCGAGATTTCCAGCGCAGTGACAAAGTAGTCCGGCAGACTCGAAACATCGCCACCCTGATGCTTGTAGAGGCGCCAGGCGTAGTCCTCGACCGCGTATTCCTTCAACGTGCCGTCGGCCATGCGCTTCTTGCGCGTGTAGACCCAGGAGAAGGGCGGTTCGATGCCGTTGCTGGCATTGTCGGCAAAGGCCAGACTGATGGTGCCGGTGGGGGCGATCGACAGCAGATGCGAGTTGCGCAGGCCGTGCTTGCGGATGGCGTCCTTGACCTCCTGCGACAGGCGCGAAGCGAAATTGCCGCCGGACAGATACATGTCGGCGTTGAACAGCGGGAAGGCGCCGCGTTCCCTCGCCAGTTCGACCGAATACAGGTAGGAGCGGTCGCGCATGTATTCCGAAATCCTGGCGGACATGTCGCGCGCGGCCGCTGTGTCGTAGCGCAGGCAGAGCATGATGAGTGCATCGCCGAGGCCGGTGTAGCCGAGGCCGACGCGGCGCTTGTTCTGCGCTTCCTTGAGTTGTTGCTCCAGTGGCCAGTGGGTGGCGTCGAGCACGTTGTCGAGCATGCGCACCGAGGTGTCGATCACTTTGCCGAATGCGGTGAAATCGAAGCTGGCCTTCTTGGTGAACGCGCCCTGGACGAACAGCGTCAGGTTGATTGAACCGAGGCAGCAGCAGCCATAGGGCGGCAGCGGTTGTTCGGCGCAGGGATTGGTCGCCTCGATGGTTTCGCAGTAGTAGAGGTTGTTGTCCTTGTTCATGCGATCGAGGAACAGGATGCCCGGTTCGGCGTGATCGTAGGTGGAGCGCATGATCTGTTCCCACAAATCGCGAGCGCGAATCTTGCGATAGACCCACTGGCCGTCTTCACGCTGATAGGCGCCGTTGTCCTTGATGTCGGCCGAGGGGGTGGCACGATGCGTCAATTCGATGTCGCCATCGGTCTCCACCGCCTGCATGAAGGGATCGGTAACGCCGATCGAGATGTTGAAGTTGGTCAGGTCGCCCTTGTCCTTGGCGTGGATGAAGACTTCGATGTCCGGGTGGTCGCAGCGCAGCACACCCATTTGCGCGCCACGGCGGCTGCCGGCGGATTCGACCGTCTCGCAGGAACGGTCGAAGACGCGCATGTACGAGACCGGGCCGGAGGCGCGCGATTGCGTGCCTTTGACGCGTGCGCCAATCGGACGGATGGAAGAGAAGTCGTAGCCGACGCCACCGCCGCGACGCATGGTCTCGGCAGCCTGCTGCAAGGCGGTGTAAATGCCGGGTCGGCCGTCGACGATTTCGGAAATCGAATCACCCACCGGCTGCACGAAGCAGTTGATCAGAGTGGCGCACAGATCGGTGCCGGCAGCGGAGTTGATGCGACCGGCGGGAACGAAGCCGTTTTCCTGGGCTTCAAGGAAGCGCGCCTCCCAGTAACTGCGTTTGTCTTCGACTTCAATCGAGGCCAATGCGCGGGCCACGCGGCTGCGCACGTCGCGCACGTCGCGTTCGGTGCCTTTGGCATATTTTTCGAGCAGCACTTCGCCCGAAATTTCCTGCGGCAGAGGCAGGCCCATCTGCCCTGTGTGTTCGTAGTCCGTTGATTCCTCAATATTATTTTTAGTGGTAGTCATGGTCTTTTCCGAAGGCTAGGTCCCAGTTAAGTGTCCAGTGAGCGTCGAAGCATACCCCCGGCTCCTTGGTGTGAAAAGCAGAAAATTTTTACATTAAATAAAACAATAGCTTACAAAAACGGCTAGTGCAGGTGTTGGGTACGCCCTACTAGATATAGTATGTTTTGCCTGCCTGAAATGGGAAGAAAAACAGGGGGATGGCGCTGCTTTTCAAGACTTGGCATGAGGGCAATGTGGGACGCTTTTTGCTAGGGTGGATTCGTCTCTGTCCGTCAAGGGGGTTGACAGACTTGACAGGACTGGAAACTGATGAAAGTGACCGCTCTGCGCACCGGGTATACCGCTTCGCGGGCCGGCGTCAGGCGACGAGTTTCGCTGTGTGCCGCGCGATCATCCATTCTTCGTTAGTGGGTATGACACAGACGTCGATTTGACTGTCAGGGGTCGAAATTTTCGACGCGCTGGCGGCATTTTTGACGGGATCCAGCCTCAGTCCGAGCCAGCCGAGTCGGGCACACACTTGTTCCCTCACCGGAGCGCCATGTTCGCCGATGCCGCCGGTAAATATCAGCGCATCAAGTCCGCCCAGCGCGGCCGTCAGCGAGCCGATTTCGCGCACGATGCGGTAGCAGAAGAGATCGACAGCCTCGCGCGCTTCGGGCGCTGCCGAATCGAGCAGAACGCGCATGTCGTGGCTGATGCCGGACACACCCAGCAGGCCCGATTCCTTGTAGAGCAGCCGGGTCAGGGCCTTGGCGTCCATCTGCCGGTAGTCCATCAGATACAGCAGCACGCCGGGATCGAGATTGCCGGTACGGGTGCCCATCATCAGGCCATCGACGGCGGTGAAGCCCATGGTCGAGGCCTGGCTCTTGAGGTTTTTCATGGCGCACATCGAAGCGCCATTGCCCAGATGCGCCACGATGACGCGGCCGTTGGCGCGATCCGCAACGAGGTGCTGCGGCAGGACTTCGGCAATGTATTCGTAGGACAGGCCATGAAAGCCATAGCGGCGCACGCCTTGCGCAGTGATGGCGCGGGGCAGGGCAAAGAGTTGCGCGACCTCCGGTTGGCTGCGGTGAAAGGCGGTGTCGAAGCAGGCCACCTGCGGTATGCCGGGCAATGCTGTGGTCAGCGCCTCAATGCCGGCCAGATTGTGCGGCTGGTGCAAGGGGGCCAGCGGAATGAAGTCGCGCAAGGCATCGACAATGGCGACGTCGAGTACGATCGGTTGCGAGAACTTCTGTGCGCCATGCACCACGCGATGGCCGACGCCGCAAATGCGCCAGCCCGCTTCGTGCCGATGCAGCCAATCGACCAGAAAACTCAATGCGGTCCTGTGCTGGGTTTCGGCCGGACCTTCGAGCTTTAGATCAATATCGTCCAGTGCGCGGCTACTCGCGTCGCTGACCTTGAGGTGCGCACGCCGACCGCCGACGGTACCGATGCCATCGATCTGGCCGACGAGTTCCGGTTGCTGTGGAATTACATCTCCCCGGGCAAACAGCGCGAACTTGATCGAGGACGAACCGGCATTGAGGGTAAGAATGGCGTCGGCCATGGGTTTGCCGGGCTAGATCTTCTTGCGTTTTGCATGCGCCATGACCATCGCCACGGCGGTGGAGGCGGTGCGCGTTTCGGCTGAGTCGGAGCGACTGGTCAGCACGATCGGCACCCGGGCGCCGAGCACAATGCCCGAGGTCAGTGCATCGGCCAGATATTCGAGTTGCTTGGCCAGCATGTTGCCGGATTCGATGTCGGGCACCAGCAGGATGTCGGCCTGGCCGGCCACCGCCGACTTGATGCCCTTGGTGCGCGCGGCGACCACCGAAATCGCATTGTCGAAGGCCAGCGGGCCATCCAGCAGTCCGCCGGTAATCTGGCCGCGGTCGGCCATCTTGCACAGCGCGGCGGCGTCGAGCGTGGCCTGCATCTTGAGATTGACGGTTTCCACCGCGGCCAGAATCGCCACCTTGGGGTCGGCAATCTTCAGCATGTGAGCCAGGTCGATGGCGTTCTGCACGATGTCGACCTTGGCTTCGAGATCGGGCGCCACGTTGACCGCCGCATCGGTGATGAACAGCAGGCGCGGATAGGTCGGCACGTCCATCAGGAAGACATGGCTGATGCGCCGCGCCGTGCGCAGGCCGGTGACCTTGTCGATGACTTCGCTCATCAGTTCGTCGGTATGCAGCGAGCCTTTCATCAGCGCCTCGACCTGGCCTTCGCGCGCCAGCGATACGGCGACCTCTGCCGCGGCGTGGCTGTGGGCGACGTTGATCAGGGTGCAGCCGTAGAGGTCGAGCTCGCTGGCTTCAGCCAGTTGGCGAATCTTGTCTTCCGGGCCGACCAGGGTGGGGATGATCAGGCCGCGATCGCGCGCCAGCAGTGCGCCTTTCAGTGATTCGGTGTCGCAGGGATGGGCCACGGCCATCGATATCGGCGTGAGCCCCTTGGTGATTTCCAGCAGGTGTTCGAAGCGCGCCTTCCGGTTTTTCGACAGCTTGAACTCCGGCAGATTGGCTTTCAGGCGCTTGATTTTTTCGGTGGGCGCCAGCACCTCGGCGGTGCCACTGATCACCTTCTGCCCGTCCTGATTGGTACACAGGCAATCGAACTCCATGTGATGCGTACGCGGAAACTTCTTCTGGCAGGTGATGGTGACCGTCAGCGTGTCGCCGACCCGAACCGGCAGCGCGAAGTGCAGTGTCTGGTCAACATATACCGTGCCCGGACCGGGAAACTGGGTGCCGAGCACATTGGAAATCAGCGCGCCGCCCCACATGCCATGAGCAATCACCTCGCGCAGCATGGAGGAATGAGCGTATTCCGGATCGACGTGTGACGGATTGATGTCGCCCGACATGATCGCGTACATCTGGATGTCTTCGTGGCGCAGCGTGCGCACCAGCGTGGCACTGTCCCCGATGGCGATTTCGTCGAAGGTGCGATTTTCGATGTAGTCGGAATTGATGGCCTGAATCTGGGTCATGAGCGCGCTCCCTGAGCTGACATTACTATCTTAGCGCGGAATTGCTGCAATGCAATAAGACGTTTCAGCTATTCAATGCCCTTCTGGCATGCCGCGTTCGCGTGCCTGGCTACTCGACCGTATATTGGAACAGCCCGGTGAGCCTTCCGCCTTCCTTCGGCCGTCCGGCGACCAGCATTGACCCGTGGGCGGGGCGAAATTCGCCGTCGACCGCGCCGTTGCTGCCAGCCAGCGGCACCGCGCC
>JAPLQZ010000281.1 GCA_026399415.1 Rhodocyclales bacterium
ATCACCACGAATTTATCCTTGCCGCGCACCGAGACAATGGCTTCCGGCGCTTCGCTAAGAGCAGCCTCGATGGCCGAGACGCCCTTGGTTTTAAGATCGTTGGCGCTGATGCTGGACATGGGAAACTCCTGAACAATGGTTGGTGCGTGCGCAAAAGAATACTATCAATCGTGCGATCAAGCAAGCGATCAATGCGGACGCACGTCAATCTGGCCGGTGACGGCGGCGGAGATCAGCGCGCTGCGGCGTTCTTGCAGCAGGTCGATGGCGCGCTGGGCTTCGGCGGTGAGGGTGTCGAGCTTGGCAAGTTCGCTGTCGAGGAAGACGGCTATCGCGGCTTGTTCGTTTTTTGGAGGAACAGCAACAGGGAGCACATGAATGTCATTTCGATCAATGCCGGGAACGGCGGCCTTTGCTGAGTGCGCAGCGAAATCCACCGTTTGAAGTGAATACCAAACAAAACGAGGGCAATTGCCGTGAAAGTTGGACACATACAACGCGGTGTTGTGCGGCCAGAAATCATCTTCAATGTAAAAGAGGCGTCCCGTAGAGCCATATCGGCCAGTGACCACACCGGGGCCGCGTGCCATGAATGAACCATGGGTACCGCTGATGCCCCCTGATGTTATGACGGGATATGGCCCCTCTGTTCGCTCTGCGTCCGTGAGGTCGTGTCCTCGTTGAAGTGTCGAAAAGCGTTTGATCACCAGCACCTCCCAATGCGCCGGCATATCCCCGAGCCATTCGATGCCGGAAGGCTTCATGGGGGCGTCGGGGTTCAAACCTTGGGTGACGGCGTGGGAGATGACGGCCTGGCGCTTTTCTTTCAGCAGTTCCATCAGCCGCCGCTGCTCTGCCACCAGCTCATCAATCTTCGCCGTCTCGCGGCCGAGGAAGGCGGCGATTTGGGTTTGCTCGGCTGGAGGTGGCAATGTGCAGGAGAGATTTTCGATGACCCCCATTCCGATGTTTTGCTGAGTGCCAAAACTCCAATTCAGCGTGACAGCCTCCAAGAAATTTCGGGAGCGCAGAAAATTCAGAACAAAGTGTGGGACCGCCTCTCGACCGCACCGAATCACCGCAAGTGGAGACCAGATATTGAAGTCCGTTCTGTCTTCAACAATCGCAGTGATGCCGGTCGTTGCCCCGGATTTCACCATGTAAATGTCGTGCCGCTTGGGGGAGTATTTCAGGGAGTATCGAGCGTTATCTTCGGTTGAGATGCACGCTCGAACCTTCGAGAAATCAATGCGACCTGATGAAACAGCTTCTGCTGACACGAAGGGAATGCCTTCATCGATAAACTGCGGTGTTTCGTGAGGACCATCCGTGATCGGGACAGCAACGATTTTCTTGATCGGCCTAACTTCCCAATGCTCCGGCACCTCCCCCAGCCACTCCACGCCGCTGTCCTTGTACTTCGGATAGCGCGGAAAACTCATTTCGTCAGCCCGCCGATCATGGTCAGGATGCGGTCGGTGACGATTTTCAGCTCGGCGTCGATTTCGGCCAGCGGACGCGGCGGCTTGAAGACGTAGAAGTGCCGGTTGAAGGGAATCTCGTAGCCGATTTTGGTTTTGTCGTGGTCGATCCAGGCATCCGGCGCATGGGGCAGGACTTCGCGCTTGAAGTAGGTTTCCACGTCCTCAGAGAGTGGCACGTTTTCCGTATCGCGCAGGGCGGCATCCGGCACGGGCTTGCCTTTTCCTTTGCCCTTGGTGCCGAGCACGATCTTGCCTGCCGCGTCGCGCTCGGGGCGCTCGACGGTGATGCTGCGGTAGCCGAAGTCCTCGTTTTTGAAAATGCGGCTAATTGGTGCCATTGGCACCGTCTCGCCAGCGCCGACCTTACGGCTGACATCAGCGTGATCGCCGAACAGGCGCGTGATGTCGTCAATGTGTTCCGGGCTGAGTTCCTTGCGCTTGCTGCCCAAACTCTTGCGCATCTTCTGCCAGAAGCTACTGGCGTCGATCAGTTGCAGCTTGCCCTTGCGCGCGGCGGGCTTGCGGTTGCTGACAATCCAGACATAGGTGCTGATGCCGGTGTTGTAGAACATGTCGGTGGGCAAACCGATGATGGCCTCGACCAGATCGTTTTCCAGCATGTAGCGGCGAATCTCGCTCTCGCCACTGCCAGCGCCGCCGGTGAACAATGGCGAGCCGTTGAGCACGATGCCGAAGCGGCTGCCGCCATCGACGGCGGGGCGCATCTTGGAAACGAGGTGCAGCAGAAACAACAGCGAGCCGTCGCTGACGCGCGGCAAGCCGGGGCCGAAGCGGCCATTGAAGCCCATCTGCTCGAATTCCTTGCGGATTTCCTTTTCGATCTTCTTCCACTCGACGCCGAAGGGTGGATTGGAGAGCATGTAGTCGAAGAGTTTGCCGAGCAGGCCGTCGGCGGAGAGGGTGTTGCCGAAGATGATATTGGCAATGTCCTGCCCCTTGATCAGCATGTCGGCCTTGCAGATGGCGTAGGACTCGGGGTTCAGTTCCTGCCCGTACATGACGAGGCGGGCATCGGGGTTGAGGCTGGCGAGGTGCTCGCCGGCCACGCTCAGCATGCCGCCGGTGCCGGCGGTGGGGTCGTAGAGCGAGCGCACCACGCCGGGCTTGGTCAGCGCCTGGTCGTCTTCGATGAACAGCAGATTCACCATGAGGCGGATCACCTCACGCGGGGTGAAGTGCTCGCCGGCGGTCTCGTTGGACAGCTCGGCGAACTTGCGGATCAGCTCCTCGAATACCGCGCCCATCTGCGCGTTGCTGACGGCGGCGGGGTGGAGGTCGATGTTGGCGAACTTTTCGGTGACGAGGTAGAGCAGCCCGGACTTGGCCAGCTTGTCGATCTGCGTGTGAAACTCGAAGCTCTCGAAGATGTCGCGCACGGCGGGCGAGAAGGCCTGCAGGTAGGCGCGCAGGTTTTCGCCGATGTGGTCCTGGTCGCCCATGAGCTTTTTCAGGTCGAGCGGCGAGGTGTTGTAGAAAAGCTGTTTCGCGGTGCGCAGCAGGAAAGGCTCTGGATTCAGCCCGGCTTTCTCGCGCTTTTCTTTTTCAGCAAGTACCGCGGGCTTGGTGGCTTCCAGCACGCAATCGAGTCGGCGCAGGACGGTGAAGGGGAGAATGACCTTGCCGTATTCGGATTGCTTGTAGTCGCCGCGCAGCAGATCGGCGACGGACCAGATGAAGGATGAGAGGTTCGGGTCGGCCATGAGTGGTGCGCTGGGAGATATGCGGTTGGGAAGCCGTATATTACGCGGAGAGTTGGCGGTGGAGGCATCAGGCCAAACCTTGAGTATTGATCAACAGCAAGGCCGCGGAAAAGCATTGCGCACCGGATGTCGAAAAATGGGCTATGGTGCGCGAATTCCTGGGCCAACATGAGGGCTGACACAATGGCTTCCGTACGTTTGAATCCGCTGGATTCCGCCTGGTTGTTCACCGAGTCGCGGGCAACTCCCAACCATGTCGGCGGCCTGCTGGAGTTCCGCTTGCCCGAAGGTGCGCCGAGGGACTTCATGCGCCAGTTGATGGCCGAGTTCCGCGGCCACCAGGAGTTCAGTCCGCCATGGAACCGGCGCCTGAAATACGCTTTCAACAAGAACCCCGTGCCGGTCTGGATCGAGGACGACAACATCGACCTCGAATACCACGTGCGGCACGCCGCCCTGCCCTGGCCGGGCGGCGAACGCGAACTGGGCGAACTGGTCGGTCGCCTGCAAAGCACGCCACTGGACCTGAGCCGGCCGCCCTGGGAATGCACGATCATCGAGGGGCTCGAGGACGACCGTTTTGCCATGTTCATCAAGATGCACCATTCGCTGATCGATGGTGTCAGCGGGATAAAGCTGTTGCAGCGGGCCATGTCGCCCGACTGCGCGAAGAGCCTTTCGTTGCCGCCGTTCTGGGCCGCCGGAAGCGAGAGCGCAGCGCGGCCAGGGCGTGATATCCCGCTGCCGACCGTCGCCAATGCAGCGGCCGCGGCGATACAGGCCTTGCGCGGTCAGGCGCAGACGGTTCCGCAACTGGTTGCGGCCTTCGCCACGATGCTCAAGCGCGTGGGGGATCCGGGCGAGGGCATGATCGTACCCTTTGCGTCGCCGCGCTCCATACTCAACGGTCGGGTGCGCGAGAAGCGGCGTTTCGCCACGCAGCAGTTCTCCATCGAGCGTCTGCGCACCCTGGCTAAGGCTGCGGAATGCACGCTCAACGACGTGGTGCTGGCGATTTGCGGGGGCGCCCTGCGGCGCTTCCTGCTGGAAAGCGACAGCCTGCCGGAACAATCCCTGACGACGGGCATTCCTGTCTCGGTGCGACCCAAGGATGATGAAGGCAGCGGCAATGCGATCACTTTCATCATCGCCACGCTGGGCACCGATTTAGACGATGCCAGGGAACGCCTGGAGGCAATTCGCAACTCGGTCCGCCATGCCAAGAACCATGTCCAGAGCCTGCCGAAACAGGCCATGCTCCAATACACGATACTGCTGATGGCGCCGACCATCATTACGCTGCTGACCGGCATCGGCGGGCGCACACGGCCGATGTTCAACATCACCATTTCCAACGTACCCGGACCGGACAAACCGCTGTATTTCCGCGGCGCCGAACTCGTGGCGACTTATCCGGCGTCGATCGTGACGCATGGACAGGCACTGAACATCACCTGTCAGAGCTACGCCGGTTCGATGAACTTCGGTTTCACCGGCTGTCACTCGTCGCTGCCGAGCATGCAACGGCTGGCGGTGTATGCGGCGGATGCGTTGCAGGAACTCGAAACCGCGATCTTCCCAAAACCGAAGCCGGCGCGAACCGCGACGGCAACTCGCTCACGCAAGCGAGCCACCGCAAAGACTTCCTGAACCGACCGAACGGAGCGCACACGAAAAAAAAGCCCGCATCGCGCGGGCTTTTTCTTTGGTCGGCGAGACTCAATAGAGCAGCGACCAGTCTCCGTTCTTGATTTCCAGCATGCGGAAGGCCGACAGATCCAGGCCCATGTGATCCGTTGCCGACATGTTCACCTTGCCGCCGGTGCCGATGTAGCCCTTGGTCGCCTCGATGGCATCGCGAACCTTGGCCTTGTCGGTGGAACCGGCACGCTTGAAGGCATCGACCGCGATCATCAGGCCGTCATAGGCGTGACCGCCGAAGGTCGAGACATCCTCCTTGTAGCGGTCGCCATAGGCCTTGCGGTAGCCTGTAGCCACGGGCTTCTGCGGATCGTTGGCGGCCAGCTTGTCGGCCACCAGCAAAGCAGCCGCCGGCAGGCGAACACCTTCCGCAGCCGTTCCGGAAAGCTTGATGAACTCTTCCGATGCCACGCCGTGCGCATGGTACAGCGGCAAAGTCAGGCCGAGTTGCTTGTAGTTCTTGTTGACCACGGCGGGCCCCTGGCCTAAACCAAAGACGAATACGGCCTGCACGCCCTCCGTGTTCTTGATCTTGGTCAGTTGCGGCGTCATGTCGGTGTCCTTGGGCCCGTAAGTTTCATTGGCCACCAGGGTGATCCCCATCTTGCCGGCCATGGCTTCCGTTTCCTTCTTGCCCGAGGCGCCAAAACCGCTCGTTTCGGAGAACAGGGCAATCTTGGTCAGGTTGCGCCTCTTCATGTCCTCGAAGACCTTCTCGGCAGCCATGCGATCGGTATGCGGTGTCTTGAAAACCCACTTCTTCACCGGCTCGATGATGACTACGGCGCCGGCCAGAGAGATGAAGGGTATCTCCGCCTTCTCGACCAACGGGATCATCGACATGGTGGAACCCGTTACGGTGCCGCCGACGATGATGTCTACCTTGTCGTCATCGATCAGACGCTTGGCAAAGCCGTTGGCCTTGCTGGCGTCCGTACCGTCGTCGTAGTGCACCAGTTGCAGCTGGCGCCCCAGCACGCCGCCTTCCTTGTTGATCTTCTCGATATACAGCTGAAGAGTCTTCAGTTCGGGGTCGCCGAGGAAAGCGGCCGGGCCGGTGACCGAAAGAATCGAGCCGATCTTGATCGGGTCGGCGGCAAAGGCGGACAGGCTGGTACCGACTGCAATCGCAGCAGCGGTAACGATCTTGAGTAATGAGTGTTTGACCACGGTTGATTCCTCCTAGTGTGTAATTTTAATAACAGCGATGTTTACAAGGTGATTCTAAAGAGTATTTCACAGCATGCAACCATACGGAACGTCTTCAAATCAGATGCCCAAGTAAGCCGACTTTACCCGCTCGTTCGACAGCAATTCACTGCCCGTACCCGAAAGAACGGTTTCTCCGGTCTCGATCACATAGGCGTGATCCGCTATCGAAAGCGCTGCCTGGGCGTTCTGCTCCACCAGGAAAACCGTCTTGCCGTGCTCGCGCAGACTGATGATGGCATTGAAGATCTCCTGGATAAGCAGTGGCGCCAGACCCATCGACGGCTCGTCCAGCAACAGCAATTTCGGTCGGCCCATGAGCGCCCGCGCCATCGCCAGCATTTGCTGCTGTCCGCCGGACAGCGTTCCGGCCGCCTGCCTGAACTTCTGCTTGAGGATGGGAAACATGGCGTACATGTGCTCCATGTCTTCCGCGATGGATTCCTTGTCGCTGCGGGTATAGGCCCCCAGGCGCAGGTTGTCTTCCACCGACAGCGGACCGAACACCTGGCGCCCCTCGGGAACCTGGCAGATGCCCAGCCGCACGCGCTGGTCCGGGCGGGCATGCGTGATGTCCTCGCCGGCGAAACTGATGGCGCCGCCGGATACCTTCTGCACGCCGGAAATCGCCCGCAGCAGCGTCGTTTTGCCGGCGCCATTGGCGCCGACCAGTGCCACCAGCTCGCCCTGCCTGACTTCGATGGTGACGCCGCGCAGTGCCTGGATGCGTCCGTAATGGCTGCTCAGATCATGGATCGAGAGCAGTACCGGATGCGCGTCCGCCGGCGGCTTCACCTCCGTAACGAGGCCAAAGCCTATCGGCTCAGGCGCCTGATTGACGATGCGCGACATCAAGGCGCGAAACTCGACGAGCGCGCTTTCTCCGAATAAGGGATCGTTGCTGTCGCCAAAAGCCGTGTTGATTTCGTCCCAGTCCGCGTCGGTCAATATCCTGCGCGCCAACGGGAAGAGATCGCTCTCCTCCTTCATGATGTGCCGCCGCATCATCGAAATGTACTCGTCGACAGCCTGCTGAAACGCGGGAACTCCTTCTGGATAGTTGCGCACGACAACATCCAGTTGGGCGCGCAGCCGCGCCACAGCCTCGGGAGTGCTGGCATGCTCGCGCGTGAATTCCGCGATCATTTCCTTGCCTTCGCTGCTGCGTTCGAGTACGGCCTTGTAAAGAAAAGCTTCCTCCTTCGGCTCATGCACCCGCTCGACGTACTGCTCGATATAGTCGAGGATCATGCCGAACAACTCTTCATCCGGCCTTTCCTCCGGCTTGCCGAGCTGCTTGCACAACTCCTCAAGCACTACCGTCAGCTGCCACATGCTGCGGTGCTCGTTGCTGATGATCTGCAGCGCCTCCATTACAGAGTTCTCCCCGGAGCACGTGTCATACGTTGCTTCCCAGATACGCGGCGATGACGTCGGGATTTTCCCTGACCTCCCTGGCCGTTCCCTCGGTCAGTTTCTTGCCGTAGTCGAGCACCAGGATGCGATCGGATATGTTCATGACCATTTTCATGTCGTGCTCGACCAGCACAACCGTGACATCGTTATCGGCGACCTTGCGCACGAGTTCGTCGATCTCGGCGGTTTCCTTCGAATTCAGTCCTGCGGCCGGCTCGTCGAGGAAGAGTATCTGCGGCTTGGCGGCGAGCGCGCGGGCAATCTCCAGCCGCTTCAGGGCGCCGTAGGGCATCGAACTGGCGCCGAGATTCCAGTAGCCGTCGAGGCCGACAAAGCGCATCAACTCGCGCGCCTCGTCCTTGAGTTGGCGCTCGCGCCGGGCAAGGCCCGGAAAGCGCAGCATGGCTTTCACCAGGTTGCGGTCGAGCTGCAAATGCGCGCCGACCATGACATTCTCCAGCGCCGTCATGTTCATGCATATCTGCAGATTCTGGAAGGTTCTGGCCATTCCCTTCAGGGCCAGTTCATGCGGCGGCGTGCCGGCAATCGATTCGCCGGCCAGGCGGATTTCGCCCTCGCTCGGGGTATAGACGCCGGTGATCAGGTTGAACAGCGTGGTCTTGCCGGCCCCGTTGGGTCCGATCACCGAATACACCAGCCCCCGCTCCACGGCGAAGCTGACGTTCTGCACGGCCTTGACGCCGCCGAACGCGATGGACAGATTGACGACTTCGAGCAGCGCCATCA
>JAPLQZ010000008.1 GCA_026399415.1 Rhodocyclales bacterium
CTGGACATCGATAAAACGTTCCGGATTTGCGGAAGGCGCCAGCGGTTTAATGGGCGCCTTGGCCTTAATGTGTCTGCCTTCATTCCTCGGATCCTCGGTATGACAACCGGAGCAGGTAAAGTCACCCGACTGCCAGGTACGTCGAAGGAGGTAGAACTTACGCCCTGCCTCTGCCGTGAAAGGCTTGTCCGAAACCGCACCCCGTCCCTTCTCCTCCTTGACCTCAAGCTTGGCCTTTTCGGCATAGGTCACGAGAAGCTTGTTCATGACCTCGGACTGCTTCGCCGAGAGCTTGCCTTCTGCATGAACCGGGAAAGCGACGAAGCCGGCCAAAGCCAGCAACAGATATCGTTTTTTCATTTGAGCTCCTACTTCGATGGATGGCATTCCGCCGAGACTCGGCTATTTGAACCCAAGAAGACGCTTCGCCAATTGACTGCAATCAATAATTTCGAAATCATGCCGTTACCAAAGGCAAGCCAGCTCACCGGAAACGTCATGTGGCAGGACAAAAACTTGATTAGCAGCAAGGATAGGGTGGGCCATGCCCCTTTATCATTGCCCCTCAAGAAAACGAAGTTTCGGTAAAAGAAAGCCAAGATCGGTTTTTGGCGCTTCACGTAGCGGTAGCAACTAATAGGGGATAGCTTCATGGCAGAAAACCAGAAATCCGGATTCCTGGCGATGATCAGACAGCCGAGCGTAAAGTATTCGCTGCTGACCCTGGTGGTGGGCGGCTTTTTCTCCGGCATCTTTTTCTGGGGCGGCTTCAATACCGGCATGGAAGCCACCAATACGCTGGAGTTCTGCATCTCCTGTCATGAGATGCATGACAACGTCTTTCAGGAATACAAGAAGACGATCCACTACACCAACCGTACCGGTGTGCGCGCCGTCTGTTCCGATTGCCATGTGCCCAAGGACTGGACGCACAAGATGATTCGCAAGATCCAGGCCAGCGGCGAGGTGTGGGGCAAGATCACCGGCAGCATCGACACCCCCGAGAAGTTCGAGGCCAAGCGCCTGAAACTGGCCGAAAGCGAATGGGCGCGGATGAAAGGCAACGATTCGCGTGAATGTCGCAACTGCCACACCTTCGATGCCATGGATGTCGAAAAGCAAAAACTGCGCGGCTCGAAGATGCACAAGATCGGCATTGCCGAAAAGAAGACCTGCATCGACTGCCACAAAGGTATCGCCCACAAGAACGAGTGAGTCACCGTTTAGGCCGGGCCCGAATTCAAACCCGATTCGTACTTTTCGAGAGGAGTATCAAATGCGTAATTCCATCGTTTCCACCGCTGTCGCTGGCGCTCTGCTCGCACTCGGTTCCCAGGCAGCCATGGCCGCACCCGACTGGAGCAAAGTGGCCAAGCGCGACATCCACGTCTTTCACGCCGGCGTTACGCCAATTGAATGGATGGTCAAGAAGTCCGATCACAGCGGCACGGCAGGCATGCGCAAGGGTGAGACCTGCGCCGGATGCCATGAGGAAAAGGGCGCACTGAATCTGAACTTCAAGCGTCTGGCGGACAAGGAACTGGAGCCCAAGGGCGCGCCCAAGACCATGACCTTTCCGGTCGGCTTCCAGGCTGCCTACGACAAGGACAATCTCTATATCCGGCTGAGTTTCAAGGCACCCTCAGGCGGCGCCGACAAGGGCGACAAGGACAACGAGGTCAAGGCGACCCTGCTGTTCGCCGATGCCAAGGTGCCGCAGGCTGCGCAGTTCGGTTGCTGGCAGACCTGTCACGCCGACGCCCGCAGCATGCCGGGCGCCGACGACAAGAAGACCAAGTACACGAAGGAAGGCGCCTATGAACTGGTGCAGTGGGCCAGCAAGGGCAACAAGGTATCCGATGGCAGCGTCACGACGGAACGCAAGATGAGCGGCGGCGCGACCGGGGCCAAGGCCGAGGGCGGCAAGAGCGGTGATGGCTATACCATCACCTTCACCCGCAAGAACCCCGGTGAGGGCAAGGCAGTCCCCTTTGGTGTTGCGATTCATGCCGACAACGCTTCGGGACGCTTCCACCACGTCTCCATGGGCTACACCCTGGGCATCGGCGCCGATGGCGACATAAAGGCTGCCAAGCAGTAAGTTCCGGGATCAGCCGCCAGGCTGTTTGCCGGCGGCTGATTTCTCTCAGGGCTCGCTCAGGGCTCGACTTGGTCGATCACGATCTTCAGCCCCTTGGCTCCGGGCTTTACGACGGCGCTCTTGCCAGTGAGATCGCCCTTGCCCGCTTGCGCCATGCCCGATTTCGAGACGCGCACTTCGATGCGTACCTGCGGCACGGAGGAGATGGTGGCCCCCGCCATCACTGCCTGCGAGTCGTCGAGCATGAAGTCCAGCGGCAGATCGGCGGCCCGCACGCGTTTCGCGGCGAGCGGCATGCGCGGGCCCTCGATGGCGCGGGCAAAGATGAAGACCACGTCATCCGGACTGGCCTTGCCCTTCAATGCCGGAGAGAGTTCGACGCGGCCACTGACCGATGTCGCAGTCGCAGCCGCTACCGGAGCCGCCGCGGCGCCAGGCGCGCCTTCCGCCGCCTTGGCGGCAGCCCGATGCACCTCATCCTGCGGTGCGACCGCTCCCGCCATGACGCCGGCTTTGGGGCCCGCCGGTGGCGCAGCGCCGCTGCGCTCGCGTGCCCTGGCGATGCTGGATTCAACCATGCGCGCATCTTCACCGCCAGGCTCGAGTTGGGGCAACAGTTTCTCCCAACGCGCTGCCGCCTCGCCGTAGCGCCCACTGTCAAAGGAGTCACCGCCACCCATGAACAAGGCGAGCATGTTGTTGGGTTCCAGACTCAGAGCCTGTTGAATCAACGCACGCGAACGATCATCGAAACCATTGTTCTTCTGTACCAGTGTTTCGGCAAGTTCGGCGAGCAGTTCGGCATTGCTGTTGAGCGCCGGCCCGATACGCCCGAAGGCACGTTCGGCATCATCCCAGCGGCCCAGCGATTTGTAGGAGCGTGCCAGCATCGCCCAGCCTTCCGGATTGTCCGGGTTCTGCTCCATTTTCTTTGCCAGCTTGGTGACGAGTTGATCCATGTCGGCCGTGGCACGCTGCGTCTGCACCTCACCGGGAAGCACCGCCCTGGGACTGCCCAGCAGCGCATACATGCCAACGGCGATCAGCGGTACCAGGATCGCGATCGCGATGCCGCTGCCGCGGCTGAAACTGTCGGCAACCACAACTTCGGTGGCGGCCGTGTCGTCGAGCAGTTGCCGCTGCAATTCTTCGCGCGCTTCGGCCAGATCGGCAGCCGACAGCGTGCCATTGCTGCGGTCGCGCTCCAGTTCGCCGAGGCGGTCGCGATGGATGGCGGCGTTGAGCACCGGCAAAGAGTCGGCGCTGGTGATACGGCGACTGGCTCGCCACCACGGACGCAACAGGAGCGCCAAGGCGACGACGACCAGCGTCGCCGCTGCAAGATAAAAGTTGGTCATGAGTTGGACTGGTCCAGCAGGGCCGCGGCGCGGCGATGTTCTTCTTCGGAAAGCACAGGTGCAGCGTCTTCTTTGGCGCGTCGCCGCAGGAAGGCGATCAGTGCGGCAAGGCCGCCTGCCATCAGCAGGAAGGGGCCGCCCCAGAGCAGCCAGGTGGTCGGCTTCATCGGCGGCCGGTAGCGCACGAAATCGCCGTAGCGGGCAACCATGAAGTCAAGGATTTCCTGGTCCGTCTTGCCTTCGCTGATCATCTTGCGAATCTCGCGGCGCAGGTCCTGTGCCAGTTCGGCATGCGAACCGGACAGCGATTCATTCTGACAAACCAGACAACGCAGCTCTTCGCTGATCGCCACCATGCGCTTCTCCACTGCCACATCGGCCGCCATCGGCGCGGCTTCCTTCGCCATTGCCGCACCGGTGAAAATCAGGGAGCAACAGACCAGCAAGGTACGCAACCTCATTTTGACAACTCCGCAACCAGTGGCAGGATTTGCTTTTTCAGGGATTCCGGCGTGATCGGACCGGTGTGCTTCATGCGAATCATGCCGGCCTTGTCGATGACATAGGTTTCCGGCACGCCATAAACGCCGTAGTCGATACCGACGCGGCCGTCGGCATCGACGACGGAAAATACATAAGGATCCCCCAGGGCTGCCAGCCATTTTTTTGCATCGGCCCGCTGATCCTTGTAATTCAGGCCGACGATCGGCAAGCTGCCCTCTTTCGAAAAAGACACCAGCAAGGGATGCTCCTGACGACAGGAGACGCACCAGGAAGCCCAGACGTTGAGCAACCAGACCTTGCCTTTCAGGTCGGCCGGCGAAAAATTCTTGTCGGCCGCAGCCAGTTGCGGCAACGTGAATGCGGGGGCCGGCTTGTCCTTCAGCGGTGACGGCACATCGCGCGGATCGCGGGTGAGACCAATGGCAAGGAAGATCACCAGGACGAAGAACGCAGCCAGCGGAATCAGAAAGCGCTTCACGCCGGAACTCCTGCCGGAAGGCTGGCGCCGGCCTTGACACGCAGTCGGTAGCGGCGATCAAGCATGGCGATGAAGCCGCCCAGGCCCATCAACAGGCAACCACCCCAGATCCAGTCGACGAAGGGCTTGTAGTAGACCCGCACACTCCACGCACCCATTTTGTCGAGCGGTTCGCCGAGCGAGACATACACATCCCGCGTGAATCCGGCGTCGATGGCAGCTTCGGTCATCGGCATCTGCGACGAGAAATAATTGCGCTTTTCGGGATGCATGGTCATCAGCACGCGGCCGTCCTTCGACAGTTCGACACTGCCGACGGAGGCACGATAATTGGGCCCGGGAGCCTCTGTCACCCCCATCAGACGAAAACCGTAACCGCCGACCTGCACGGTATCGCCGGGTTCCATGCGCACGTCCTTCTCCTCCTGATAGCCGCCGACCATCGCCACCCCGACGACGAATATTGCAATTCCAAGGTGGGCGACTTGCATGCCCCAGAATGAAGCAGAAGGCTTGCCTGTCTTCATGCGGTCAATAATCTGGAAGACGCCGCTGGAGGTGATCCACACGGCCAGCAATGAGCTCATCGCGGTGAGCGGCGTCCAGGCGCCCATCAGCAAGGGAAAGCCTATGCCGGCAACCACGGCCAGCGCCATGCTCACCCGCAAGCGGCGGGCAATGGCCTTGAGGTCGGCGTGCTTCCAGTGCGCCAGGGGTCCGACGGCCATCAGCAGCAGCAGCGGCACCATGACCGGCACGAACACAGTGTTGAAATAAGGCGGGCCTACCGAAAGCTTGCCCATGCCGAGTGCATCGATCAGCAGCGGATAAAGCGTGCCGAGCAGGACGCTGCCGCAGGCAACCACCAACAGGACATTGTTCATGAGCAACATGGTTTCGCGCGAAACCAGGGCAAAGCTGCCGCCGGCACTGACCTTGGGCGCGCGCCAGGCAAACAGCGTCAGCGAACTGCCGACCACGACGGCGAGCAGCACCAGGATGAACACGCCGCGACGCGGGTCCGAGGCGAAGGCATGCACCGACGTCAACACGCCGGAACGGACCAGGAAGGTGCCCAGCAGCGACAGCGAAAACGCCGCAATGGCCAACAGTACGGTCCAGTTCTTGAACGCCCCGCGCTTCTCGGTCACGGCCAGCGAATGAATCAGCGCCGTGCCCACCAGCCAGGGCATGAAGGAAGCATTTTCCACCGGGTCCCAGAACCACCAGCCGCCCCAGCCCAACTCGTAATACGCCCACCAGCTGCCGAGCGCGATGCCGAGCGTGAGGAACACCCATGCCGCCGTGGTCCACGGCCGCGACCAGCGCGCCCAGGCCGCATCCAGCCGGCCGGAAATCAGCGCCGCAATGGCGAAGGAAAACGCCACCGAGAAGCCGACGTAGCCCATGTAGAGCATCGGCGGATGAAAAACCAGGCCGGGATCCTGCAACAGCGGGTTGAGGTCACGCCCTTCCGCAGCGGCCGGCAACAAACGATCGAAAGGGTTCGACGTAAAGAGGATAAAGGCCAGCAAGCCGATGCCAACCAATCCGAGCACCGCCAGCACCCGCGCCACCATGGCCTCGGGCAATTGGCGCGAAGCCAGCGACACCGCCGCACCCCAGCCGGAGAGCATCAGCACCCACAGCAGCAGGGACCCTTCATGGCCGCCCCAGACGGCGGAGAAGCGGTAGAGAGTGGGGAGTTGCGTGTTGGAATGCTGGGCGACGTAGCTCACGGAAAAATCACTGACGAGAAAGCTTTGCGTCAGGCAACCGAACGCAACCGCGATCAGCAGAAACTGGGTTTGCGATGCCGGCCGCGCCAGGGCAATCCATTGCGCGTTGCCCCGCTGTGCGCCGACCAGCGGCAGCACGCCTTGCAACAGGGCGACGACAAAGGCGAGGATGAGGGCGAAGTGTCCGAGTTCAGGGGTCATTGTTTTTTCTGGGCCTGGTCGATGGCGTGTTTGGCTTCGGGGGGCATGTAGTTCTCGTCGTGCTTGGCGAGTACTTCGGTGGCGACAAAGACGCCGTCGCTGCCGAGCCGGCCCTGCACCACCGCGCCTTTGCCGTCGCGGAACAGGTCGGGAAGGATGCCCGTATAAGCAACGGGGATTTCCTTGACCGTGTCGGTCACAACGAAGCGCACCGTCATGTCCTGGCGTTTGACCGAGCCTTCCTTGACCAGCCCGCCGATGCGGAAGGCCTTGCCTTGCGGCGACTTGCCTGCAACAACCTCCGAAGGGGTCACGTAGAGCGCGATGTTGCTGTCGAGGGCATTGAGCGCGAGCCCGGCGGCAACGGCCAATGAGGCCAGCCCGCCGACAATCAGGGCGATGCGTTTGTGTCTGAGTTTCATTGAGTTCTTTGTTGGAGTTCGAGTTCGTCGGCGAGGCGTTCGCGGATCAGGCTTTTGCGAACCTCGCTAAGACGCCGCTTTGCCAGAAAAGGTTCCATGACCATGAGCGCCAGGCAGGCACCAAAGCTGCCCCAGACGTAAAGGGCGTAGCCGCCCATGGCGAAAAACTCGCCTGCGCTATTCCAGTGCATGTTTCACCCATTCCGTGTGTCGCTCGCGCTCCAGGATGATGGCTCGAACCCTGGTCAGCGCCACCGCGATCGAATACATCCAGAAGCACAGCGCCATCAGCAGCATGCCCCAGAGCATGGTCTGCGCCATCGAGGGCGCTTTGTTCATGTTGATGGTGGAGCCCTGATGCAAGGTGTTCCACCACTTCACCGAAAAATAGATGATGGGAATATTCACCACGCCGACCAGTGCCAGAATCGCCCCGGCCTTGTCGGCGCGGCGCGGGTCATCAATCGCGGCCTGTAGCGCCATGAAACCCAGATACAAAAAGAACAGGATCAGTTCAGAGGTCAACCGCGCATCCCACACCCACCACGCGCCCCACATCGGCTTGCCCCACAGGGCGCCGGTCCACAAGGACAGTGCCGCCATCAGGGCCCCGGTAGGCGCGATCGCCTGTGCCATCATGCCCGACACCCGCGTGTTGAGCGCGAGGCCAAGGCCGGCCCAGAACGCCATGATCAGATAGAGGAACATCGACATCCACGAAGCCGGCACATGGACGAAGATGATGCGATAGCCTTCGCCTTGCTGCGCGTCGGTCGGTGCGACAAAGAAGGAGATCCACAAGCCGGCAATGCCGAAGGCGGCAGCCGCGGCCCAGAACCACGGGATCATGCGCCCGGCAAACGGATAGAGGGCCTGCGGGCTGCCAAACCTGAACCACTGAATTATCGACTGACTCACTCTAATGCAATCCTCACCGCGGCCGTGGTCGCCCACGGCGCAAAAAACACAGCCAAGGCCAGCATCGCTGCCAGCAATGACAAATGACCACCCGCATCAAGGCCCGCGATATGGGCCTCCACCGCTCCCGCGCCGAAGATCAGCGCCGGGATGTAAAGCGGCAATACCAGCAGCGCCAGCAACACGCCGCCGCCACGCAAACCCAGTGTCAGCGCCGCGCCGATCGCGCCGATCAGCGACAGCAGGGGTGTGCCGAGCAGCAGTGCCAGTGTCAGGATGCCCAAGGCCGGGGCATCAAGATCGAACTGCAGACCGAGCACGGGCGCCAGCAACACCAGCGGCAAACCGCACAACAACCAGTGGGCCAGTATTTTACCTGCAACCAGCAGGCCCAAGGGAGACGGCGACAAAGCCATTTGCTCAAGAGTGCCATCGACATGGTCCGCCGCAAACAGGCGCGGCAAACCAAGCAGGGTGGCCAGCAGCGCGGCAACCCACAGAATGCCGGGAGCGATCTTCTTCAGCAGCACGGGTTCCGGCCCGATTCCCAGTGGAAACAGGCTGGTGACGATGACGAAAAAGAATACCGCCGTCAGCACCTCGCTCTTGCGTCGCAGGGCGAGCAGCAGGTCGCGGCGTACCGTAGCAAAAAAAGCGTTCATAGCACCAGCGCCTTGCCGCCCGGCACAGGCAGCGGCTGGTGGCTGGTCAGCACCGCCATCCCGCCCGCGGACAGATGCTCGGCGATCAATTCTCCCAGCAGCTTCACCGCAGCGACATCGAGTGCGTTGAAGGCTTCATCAAGCACCCACAGCACCGCCGGACGCGTCAACAGGCGGGCCAGCAGCACGCGCCGCTTCTGTCCGGCCGACAGCACGCGCACTGGAAGTTCCTCGCGACCGCGCAGGCCGAGCCTGACCAGTGCGGCCAGTGCGGTGCTCTCATCGAGCGCAATGCCGTCCAGCGCCGCGGCAAGGCGCAAATTTTCCAGCGGCGTCAGGTCTTCCTTGACCGCAGCATGGTGCCCGAGATAAATCAGGTCGCGACGGAACTCGGTCGATGGCGTCGGCTCATTCCGCCAGCGTATCTCTCCCGCATCGGCGGGCGAAAGACCTACCAGCAGGCGCATCAGGCTGGTCTTGCCGGAACCGTTTTCGCCCTGCACATGCAGCCACTCGCCTGCGGCGAGCGAAAAGCCGACGTCGGAGAAAAGGCGCCGTTCACCGCGCGAACAGGCGAGACCTGAAACATTGAGCATGATCCAATTGTGCCCGAATCCGGTCCGCTGCGTCTTGCGCAGGGTCAAGCCGCACTCCCTCGATGAAAGCCCTTGTCGCAAGAGGGTCGAATGAAAGCGTGGCCGAGTGCTTCAATCTGATGCGGCCCTTACAATCGACACATGTCGCCCCTCACCCTGCTGCCCGTACTGGCCTTCGCCGCCTTGCTGTCGCTGGCGACGGCCGGCTTGCTGCTGATCACGGCACAGGGCGCACCGCAACTGGCGGCTCACATCGCATTCGCGCTGGGAGTGCTGCCGCTGATTCTGGCCGCCATGATTTATTTCATACCGGTGCTGACGCGCAGCGGCACAGCGGGCTTCGCTGCCTGGTGGCCCTCTGTACTGGCATGGGCTGGCGGGGCGCTGACCGTCTTCTCGTTTGCCGGCAATTTTTCACCGGTCACGTTGAGTCTGGCGGCAACGCTGGGCGGGCTTGCGGCACTGAGTCTTGGCGTCTGGGCGACAAATCGGGCACGGCACATGTTCGGTCCGCGTCATCGGGGACTGGACTGGTATCTGGCCGCGCTCGGTTTTCTGCTGCTGGCACTGCTGGCGGTTCTGCTGATGCCCCTGTTCCCCGCCCAGCGCAACGCCCTGCGGCTGTTTCACCTGCATGCCAATCTGCTCGGCTTTGTCGGACTCACCGCACTGGGCACCCTGCAGGTGCTGCTGCCGACCTGCCTGGCGCAGGCCGATCCGGATGCCGCGCTGCGTCTGCGGCGCGACCTCAAATGGGCAGTCGTCGGCACGCTGTTCATCGCCGTCGGCGCCTCATCACTTCTGCCGACATCTGTTTTCAAGGTCGGGCCGGCGCTGGCGCTGCTGGGCACCGCGTTCTACGGCTGGGTCGTCCTGCGCATGCTGCGCGCATGGCAATCGCGGTTCGGCAAGGCCCTGTTGCAACTACACGGTGCGGCCCCGTCCTTGACGGCAGCTGCACTGGGGCTACTCGGCCTGCCGGCATTGGGTGTTGCGCACGGCTTCGGCTGGCTGCCGGCGCGTCCCGCAGTCGCCGGTTTTGTAATCGCTTTTCTGCTGCCGCTGGTGAGCGGGGCCGCGGCGCATCTATTGCCGGTCTGGCTGCGGCCAGGCGTACAAGGCCCGTGGCATCAGCTCTTGCGTGCCAGACTCTGCCGCTGGGGCGGAGTACGTGGCCTGTTGCTGCTGCTGCTGGGCTTGGCGATCACTCTCTCCTGACACAGTCAGGATGCGCCTCCGGAATCAGGAATCGTGCGGCGGCTGAATTCAGCCATGAACATGCCGCCAGCACCCATCAGCATCACCTGATGCAGGGTTTGAAAAAAAACGATAGCATAGCGACTTGACCACCCACCAGCAGGAGAACGTCATGGCACGCAAGAAGAAACTTGATTTCAGTGACATCGCGACAGATCGCAAAAAAGAAAACCTCAATCAGAAGGATTTCTGGGCGAGGTATGGCGTCACGCAGTCGGGCGGCTCGAGATATGAATCCGGCCGAAATATTCCCAAGCCTCTGGCAATTCTTCTGTGGTTGCATCGATCCGGGAAGATCGGCGACAAGGATCTCAACGATGCCCTGAAGTAACCGGTTGCGGGTGAGGATTGGCGCTGAGACTTGTCGCTTGCCGACTTCTTGGCGATTGGCTGCGTCTGATGACGATGCGAAGCCTGTAGCTGAACAGAACAGGAAGGCAGCTCCGTTATGCGTAAGTGATCGCAACGGAAAAGCCGAATCAACTGGTTAGGTTGATTCGGCTCGATGTCTGGTGGGCTGTGAGTGGCTCGAACACTCGACCTACGGATTAAGAGTCCGCTGCTCTACCAACTGAGCTAACAACCCCGAACTGCGCGTCAATTATATATTACGGTGGTGGGTCGGCCGAGATTCGAACTCGGGACCAACGGATTAAAAGTCCGCTGCTCTACCGACTGAGCTACCAACCCACTTTTTAAGAGGGGCGAATGTTAGCGGCTACCCCTCCCCCTGTCAAACTGCAGCCCTTTGTTTACTCGGTCGTTGCAGTGTCTTGGGTCCGGTAGCGCATCCCCCACCGAAATTATGTGCCCAGCAAGTCCAGACACGTCCCGGCATAAAGATGTACCTTTGTATTCGGGCGCACTTGCGGAATACTGCGCGCAGTATTCCGCACGGTCTCACAAGCTGACTTCCAGGACAAGACAGTGACACTGCAACTCATCCGTAACCAGTTGTGGCGATTCTGCCTGACAGTGCTGTGCTTTGTTGGCACGGCGTCGGGCATCGAGCCAGTGAGCGGCGATTTCACTACCATCAACGATGCGCGCTCAAACCAGTTGGTGATTTGGCGTACTGTCGTCAATCCAGAGATATACGTATTCGACTTCCCAAATCTGACCATGCAGGGGCGCACCTTCAATCGCATCACACACTTTACGGAGCAGCAGTCAGGTGCTCCTGCACTACGCGTGTTCAATGACGCAGAAATGGCGCAGCACATCGCAGCAGCCAAGCGAACGGTTGCCGATTTTGCCTTCGGTCACGATGTCATGGTGTGGGATCTGGCTCAGTTCTTCACCATGGCGGACCACGACAAGGTTGAACTCAGCCCCGAAGAAACCGCTTTGCGTGACTTCCTTGTGGAGCAAGGACTGCTTGGCTTCTGGCGCAGAATATGGCTGCCGTTGAAACCGCTCGGTGTCATCCTTTCTGTACCGCAGGTGCAGGACAAGCGCGACGACGAACCACCTGTTACAAAGCTCGCTCGCTACACCGTGCTGCTTCACGAAATGGCCCACGGTGAGTATTTCAGCAACCCGCCCTACGCGACCTATTGCCAGCATTTCTGGAACGAATCGCTCAACGACGAACAACGCGAAAAATTTCGTGCTTTTTTGACAAAGTACAATTATTCGATCAAGGACAACGACCTGCTCATCAATGAAGTGCAGGCCTACCTGATGTTTACGCCGGATCCGTCCTCGTTCAACGCCAAGAAACTGGATGTTCTGCCGCAGGAGCTGGACGCGATGCGAAACACCTTCCGCAGCGGGGGTCCGCCAACCAAGCTTCCACTAACGCAAAAAGAGTAAATCCACCTCCAAGTGAATGAGCCCTGCCGGGCGCACCAAAAAAAAACGCAACCCGAGTGGGGTTGCGCTTAATCCACACCAAAGGAGGAGGGTGGAGGAGACAGAGGTCAAACACGGATTGACTTCAATTACGCATTGCATCAATCGGTGTCACGATGCACAAATTCTTGCACAGCTTTTGCTGCAGCGCAAGACTTTTTGTGCGTTGCGCAATCGACTCTCCACATACAATTCCGTTGCGCCTAAAACTGATTGATTGTATTGATTATATACGTATTACTTTTTTATTTCTGGCCAGCAGATTTATCTATGGCGGCGCCGGCAGCCGCAAACCGGCCCGGTTTGGTGCAATGCCATATCCGCACTTCCGCACCACGGCTAAAATGCCGGCTGTCGAAGGAGTAAAGAGCATGGAATGCACCGTACGCTGGCATGATGGAATGAGCTTTGTTGCCGAGACCGGCAGTGGCCACCTGGTATGCATGGACGGCGCGCCCGAAGCGGGCGGGCGCAATCTGGCGCCACGGCCGATGGAACTTCTGCTGGCCGGAACCGGGGGCTGCACGGCCTTCGACATTGTCCTCATCCTGAAACGCGGCCGTCATGAGGTCAGCGGATGCGAAGTGAAGCTTCAGGCCGAGCGCGCGGAGATCGATCCCAAGGTATTCACGAGTATCAACATGCACTTTGTGGTGACCGGGAAGAATCTGAAACCCGAAGTTGTCGAGCGCGCCATCAAACTGTCAGCGGAGAAATACTGCTCCGCCACGATCATGCTCGGCAAGACCGCCGAGATAAGCCATAGCTTCGAGGTGATTGAGATCTAGTCAGGCGACGTACGACAGCCTGGTCATCACTTTCGATGAAATCTTCATGGCCAGTTTGACTGGCGACGGCAACTCCCGGGCGCCGAAATGACTCGCCGTTTCGGCATGGCGAACCTCGTCGACTTTCATCTGCTCCAGCACTTCCCATGACTTGCGATCCTGTGCCGGCAAACTGGCTTTGTGGCTCTCAAGATGCCCTTCGACCTGCCGTTCGGTTTCGGCCAGAAAGCCGAGGCTCCATGCATCGCCGCATTTCCCGGCGAACAAGCCGATCGCCAGCGATCCGGCGTACCAGAGGGGGTTGAGCAGGCTCTTGCGCCCGCCAAGTTCGGCGATGCGCCGCTCGGTCCAGTTGAGATGCTCGGTTTCTTCCCAGGCCGCCTGCTCCAGTTCGCGCTTGACTGCAGGATCGTGCGAGCTCAGCGCCTGGCCCTGATACAAAGCCTGGGCGCAGATTTCGCCGCAGTGATTGACCCGCATCAGCGCCGCCACATGACGCTTCTCGGCCTCGCTCATTTCGGCTTCAGGCAGGTCCTGGCCGGGCATCGGGCGCCGGGTCGGGGCGGCGGCAAAAACGGCGCGAAGCGCCTTGTCCAATTCCGGGATGAGGGTGTCGATCAACGCCATATCCCCGCCATCAACTTGAGTTGGGATGCTTACCCAGACGCAAGGCATTGCGCCCTTCGTCAGCCGTGCTGATGGCATTCCCGAGCGGGCAGAAAAAGTCCCGGCTCAGTGCAGCGTGATGACGGTTGACGGGCTTGTTTTCGATGGGACGCCACTCGATGCGGGTGGCGCGCGATTTCGTCCAGGTGCCGTCACTACGGCCGGTGGCGTAATGTTTCCATTTCAGTTCCTTGCAATGCATTCCCTCGAAGCTGACGTTGGTGGCGCCGCCCGAAGTCTGCACCACCAGCACGTAGCGCACCACACCATCGGCGCCAACGACCAGCGTGCTGGCGTCAATCAGGTACGTGTTGGTGGCTACCGCACTAACGTAGAACTCGCGCAGGTTTTCCTGTTTGGGAAAGGCGGGCGGCTCTACTTCCTGCTGCTCCTGCCATGGCTCCGCCTCCCGATAGCTGGTGTTGTACCCAGGGAAAATCGGCGACTGCGCGGTGGCACTTCCCGCGACACCGGCCAGAACAAAAACCGCCCAGAGCTTCATTTTGCGTCGTCCACTGCGTCTGTCTCCCAGCGCGGGATGCGCTCGTCCGGATGCGTAAACAAGAGCCGCGCCAGCTCGAGCAGCGCGGCCTCATACACCCCGCGCTTGAACTCGATCACATTGCCCAGCGGCACCCAGTAGCTGCTCCAGCGCCAGGCGTCGAATTCCGGGTGGTCGCTGGCACGCAGGCAGACATCGGTGTCGCGCCCTACCAGTCGCAACAGAAACCAGATCTGTTTCTGCCCCTTGTAGGTACTGCGCCATTCGCGGCGTATCCAGTGCTTCGGCACTTCATAGCGCATCCAGTCGCGCGTGCGGCCGATGATCCGCACATGCTCGGGCTTGAGGCCGGTTTCTTCCTGCAACTCGCGCAGCATTGCCTGTTCGGGCGTTTCGCCCTTGTTGATGCCCCCTTGCGGGAACTGCCAGGAATGTTCGCGAATGCGTTTGCCCCAAAAAACCTCGTTGCGACTGTTGACCAGAACGATGCCGACGTTTGGGCGAAAGCCTTCACGATCGAGCATGATGCATATTCCAATGATTGATTGGGGTCCATTCTTTCACAATCGCGGGCCGCTGGAAAGGCGCATCTGCTGCCTCTGCAAATTCCCGGCCACAGGTAAAATGCGCACTTTCCGCCTTTCAGCCTACCGCCATGCGCGCCAGCCAGTTCTTCATCGCCACCCTCAAGGAAGCTCCTTCCGATGCCGAAATCGTCAGCCACCAGCTGATGTTGCGCGCCGGCCTGATCCGTCGCCTCGCCGGCGGCATCTATACCTGGATGCCGATGGGCCTGCGCGTGCTGCGCAAGGTCGAGCACATCGTGCGCGAGGAGATGAATCGCGCTGGCGCCATCGAACTGCTCATGCCGGCGGTGCAGCCGTTTGAATTGTGGGAGGAATCCGGGCGCGGCCCGAAGTACGGCCCCGAGCTTCTGCGCTTCAAGGACCGACACCAGCGCGACTTTGTCATCGGCCCTACGCACGAGGAGGTCATAACCGACGTGGTGCGCCGCGACGTCAAGAGCTATCGCCAGCTGCCGCGCCATTTCTACCAAGTCCAGACCAAGTTCCGCGACGAGATCCGGCCGCGCTTCGGCGTCATGCGCGGCCGCGAGTTCCTCATGAAGGATGGATATTCCTTCCATACCTCCTACGCCGATCTGGAACGTGAATACCGCAACATGTACGACACCTACAGCCGCATCTTCACCCGGCTCGGCCTGAAATTCCGCGCCGTGGCCGCGGATACGGGTGCCATCGGCGGCACCGGCTCGCACGAGTTTCACGTACTGGCGGACTCGGGCGAAGATGCGATTGCGTTCTGTCCGGCATCGGACTATGCGGCCAATGTGGAACTGGCGGAAGCTGTTGCACCCACAAGAGTCGGCGCTGGCGGTACGGCGATCATGGAGAAGAAGGCCACGCCGAACCGGACAAAGTGCGAAGACGTTGCAGCTTTTCTCGGTCTGCCGCTGACGCAGACCGTCAAGGCCATCGCCGTGATGGCCGCACAGGAAAACGGCAGCGAGTTTGTCCTGCTCCTCCTGCGCGGCGATCACGACCTGAACGAAATCAAGGCGCAGAAAGTGATCGGCGAATTCCGCTTCGCCCGCGACGAAGAGATCATCGCCGCACTCGGCTGCAAGGCCGGCTATATCGGCGCAGTAGGGTTCTCGGGCCGTGTCGTCGCCGACCGCAGCGTCGCGGTGATGAGCGACTGCGTCTGCGGCGCCAACGAAGAAGGCTACCATCTCACCGGCGTCAATTTCGGCCGCGACCTGCCACAACCGGGAACCGTTGCCGACATCCGCAACGTGGTGGAGGGCGACCCCTCGCCCGACGGCAAGGGCACGCTGGAGCTGTGTCGCGGCATCGAAGTCGGCCACATCTTCCAGTTGCGTACCAAATATGCCGAAGCACTGAAATGTACCTTCCTCGATGAACAGGGCAAGGATCAGGTCATGGAAATGGGCTGCTACGGCATCGGTGTTTCGCGCATCGTCGGCGCCGCCATCGAGCAGGGCCACGACGAACGCGGAATTGTTTTCCCCGCCAGCATCGCCCCGTTTGCCGTCGTCGTCGTGCCGATGAATTATGCCAAGTCGGAAGCCGTCCGTGTGGCGGCCGACGCGCTGCATGCCGAACTGCTCGCCGCCGGCATCGACGCGATTCTCGACGACCGCGACGAGCGACCCGGCTCGATGTTCGCCGACTGGGAACTGATCGGCATCCCGCATCGCGTGGTGGTCGGCGAGCGCGGCCTCAAGGAAGGCAAGCTGGAATACAAGGGCCGCAGCGACGCCGAGGCAACCCTGGTTGCCGCCAACGAAATGACGGCTTTCCTGCAACAGAAGTTGTGCGGCTGATTCTTGGCCTTGCGCTGAGTCTTGCAGCGCTTTTGCCGACAGCGGTCGAGGCCGGAGCGCAGCAGTACGAACCGCTGGCTGCCAGCGTGCAGGCGGCATTGCACGAGGCGATTGCCGACCGCGCCGCACCCGAACCACAATTTCCCTCGATCCAGGAGAAGGTCAACTGGCTGACCGACATGTCGTCGCGCCTGACCCACCGCATGCCGGATCGCGAGGCGCGGCTGGAGTTCCTCAAGACCGTATATTACGAAGCCAAACGCGCCGGCCTGGATCCGCAGATGGTGCTCGGACTGATCCAGGTCGAGAGCGGCTTCAAGAAGTATTCGGTCTCATCGGCCGGAGCGCGCGGCTACATGCAGGTGATGCCCTTCTGGGTACGGCAGATCGGCCGCAAGGACAGCAACCTCTTCCACATGCGCACCAATCTGCGCTTTGGCTGCACCATCCTGCGCCACTATCTCGACATCGAAAACGGCGATATCTACCGCGCGCTGGGTCGCTACAACGGCAGCCTGGGCCAGCCCGAGTATCCGAACATGGTGCGCGGAGCGTGGGAAAAGCAATGGGGCTGGGGACCGCGAGTGATAGGGCCGCAGTAGTCACTTCATCGCCGTACCGCCAGCGCCGACTTCTGGGGATTTCGCCACCGATTGATATCCGGCATCGGCAGGACTAGAATGTTCCTACATGCAAGGAGAACATTATGCAGACCGTCAATATCCGCCAACTCAAGACCAACCCTTCGACTGCCCTGCGCAGTGCCAAGGATGACGACATGGTCGTGGTGATGAACCGCGATCATCCGCAAGCCCTGCTGGTCGATCTGGAGAAGCTTGACCTGCCCGATCTTGGCTCGGTGCGAGTGGCGCTTGCGGTGTCCTTGTTTCGCAGCGGCGCGATCTCCGCCGGGTTTGCCGCACGCATGGCCTACAAGCCCTTGGCCGAGATGCTGACCCTGCTCTCCAGTCTCGGCATCCCCCTGACCGGAGCCAATCCAGCCGACGCCCGCGACGATCTGAACGCAGGCAAGCAATGGCTGGCGCAAAAGGCCTGACGCTTGCGTAGCGTCGTCATCGCCGATGCAGGGCCGCTGATCGCCCTGTCTCGCATCGACGCCCTGGATTTGTTGCGCGGCCTGTTCGGGCAGGTCCTGGTCACCGAGGAGGTGCGCGACGAAGCCTTGCCGGCGACTGACTATCCCGGCAAGACTTCAATCGCCCACGCTTTCGATGCAGGCTGGCTGGCTTGTCCGGGACCTTTCGAAACTTCATGGCAACCCACGAATCCGGGCCTGGATGCGGGCGAGCGCAGCGCGATTGCGGCGGCGGTGCAGATGCCCGGATGCTTGCTCATCATCGACGATCGCGCCGGGCGAGCGGAAGCCAAATCGCACCATGTCGCCATCATCGGCACCGCAGCGGTAATCGGCCTCGCCAAGTTGCGAGGCTTGATCCCAGCGGCGCGTCCGGTTCTGGGGCGGCTCCGGCCGACGGGGTATTTCATTCATCCGACGATTATCGATGCGGTGTTGAAAGGCATAGGCGAGTAGTTCGCCGTATTGCCAGCGCCGACTCTTGGGTTTTCCTCTCAAGGGAGATACCGGGTCTCGCCCCGGCGGGCGAGATACTTTCTTGTGATGCGACAAGAAAGTACCCAAAGAAGCGCACCCCGCCGCCCCGGCCCTGCGGGCTACCCTCGCTGCGGAAAGCCCGCCGGGCCGGTCGCTAACCTCGCTGCGCTCAGACAACGCGACCGGACTACCCCCGGCGAACCTTCCTCGCTCGGCGGGACAGAGGGGAAGGAAAACCATCGCGCGTAGCGGGGTATGCCAAAAATAAAAGCGAAGCTGACCCTTTATTGCACTTTATTGCACCAAAATTGAATTCGTAGCCGACCCCATATCGCATACTTGGCTAGTGTACTTACGTACTTACGTACTTACGTACTTACGTTAGGTATTGACCCGCTTGAATAGCCAGCCTCTCAGCTCGAATGGTTCCGGCCCGTCTTTTACCTGATGTCGATCGCCAATATCGAACTCGCGCTCGATCGCGAAACCGAGCGATTTAACAAAACTGAGCAATTGAGCGCGATTGAATTGCCAATGCAGCATAGCTGAACCATAGGTGTGAAGGACTGCCGCATATGTTTTGGCTGACTCGACAATTGGGGTTCGGGTGACGAATAGCCACTCGTTTGCCACCGCGCCAATTGCTCGCAATTGACTCTCCCAGTCCTTCATGCACTGCAATACCCCGCTAAGTATAACCAAGTCATAACCACGATCCAAGCATGTGTCATCACTATGCCAAGTGGCATTGGGGACGATCTGACGGCCTGCGGCCACTAGAGCGGGCATCTCTTTACAATGGTAGTCGATGGACACATTCGGAAGTACAGCCTTTGTTATCAGGTAATAGTGGCCGAGACCGCTGCCGTAGTCCAAGATTGACAGGGAGCTTTTATCGCGAGCCGCCTGAGCTACAACAAAAGCAAAAGTAACGTTGAGGTTATGCTGATGACCTACACCGAGAGGGCCGCCATCTTTCAGATGCTGAACCGTTGCCTCGTTTTCGAGACGAGTAGCCTCGACTACGCTATCCGCATTCCAACCCTCAGAGGTACTTCCAACAAGACTCTCATCCCAGCCACTAGGCGAGTACTCGAGTTCGGGGGGGGGGGGTGAACTTTCGGCGCAAAGCGCGGACTACATCCGCAACAACCGGAGGAAGTACCTTAACCGCTATGCGCTTTATGGTGATATCTTTCAAAGCAGTGCCTCCTTGGATTGACGTAATTCGTGATCCAGCATTATCTACCAACACCCCTGCCGCCAGCCACGTTGGGGCACAGCAGGGCCATCCGTGGATAGGAGTGATAAGTGTTCGGCTTCGGATTTGTTTCGGCACAGCCTACCACGCGGTCCGGTTTTCATTCCCCTCTGACCCGCCGAGCGAGGAAGGTTCGCCGGGGGTTGTCCGGTCGCGTTGTCTGAGCGCAGCGAGTTTAGCGACCGGCCCGGCGGACCTTCCGCAGCGAGGGGAGCCCGCAGGGCCGGGGCGGCGGGGCGTGCTTCTTTGCCGACTTTCTTGCACGAGCAAGAAAGTCGGTCGCCCGCCGGGGCGAGTCCCGGCAACGGCCGTTGCAAACAAAGAACCCAAGAGTCGGCGCTGACGGCACGGCAAAAAACGTCACCGCATCCCCGGCATCATCCCCTTCATGCCCCGCATCATCTTCTGCATCCCCCCCTTGGAGAACTGCTTCATCATCTTCTGCGTCTGCTCGAACTGATTCAGCAGGCGATTGACTTCCTGCACCGATACCCCGGCGCCGGTGGCGATGCGGCGCTTGCGGTTGGCCTTGATGATGTCTGGCTTGCTGCGCTCCCCCGGCGTCATCGAATTGATGATGCCTTCGAGGCGTCGAACCGTCTTGTCCTCCATGCCGCCACCGGCCTTTTGCGCCATGGCGCCAAACTGCGCCGGCAGTTTGTCGAGCATGGCGGCCATGCCGCCCATTTTTTTCATCTGGCCGATCTGCTCCTTGAAATCGTTGAGATCGAAGCCCTTGCCCGACTTCATCTTCTTGACGAATTCCTGCGCCTTGTCCTGATCGACACCGCGCTGGGCGTCCTCGACCAGGCCGAGGATGTCGCCCATGCCGAGGATGCGCGACGCCATGCGCTCGGGATGGAACTCCTCGAGGCCGGTAAGCTTTTCGCCGACGCCGGCAAACTTGATCGGCTTGCCGGTGACATGGCGCACCGACAGCGCGGCGCCACCGCGCGAATCGCCATCGAGCTTGGTCAGGATCACGCCGGTCAGCGGCAGCGCTTCGTTGAAGGCCTTGGCCGTATTCACCGCGTCCTGGCCGAGCATGGCATCGACCACGAACAGGGTTTCGATGGGCTTCAACAGAGCGTGCAGGTCCTTGATTTCGGCCATCATCACTTCGTCGATGGCGAGGCGTCCTGCGGTGTCGACGAAGATAACGTCGTAGTAATGCCGCTTGGCGTAATCGAGTGCTGCTGCGGCAATGTCAGCGGGCTTTTGCTCGCCCGAGGAGGGAAAGAAGTCGATCCCGGCCTGGGCCGAAACAGCTTTCAGCTGTTCGATGGCGGCGGGTCGATAGACGTCGCAGCTGACCGTCAGCACCTTCTTCTTCTGCCGTTCCTTCAGCCACTTGCCCAGCTTGGCCGTGGTCGTGGTCTTGCCGGCGCCCTGCAGGCCGGACATCAGGATCACGGCCGGTGGCTGCGTGGCGAGGTTCAGGCCGACGCTGGCGCCGCCCATCAACTCGGTCAATTCCCGATGCACGACCCCGACCAGCGCCTGGCCCGGAGTCAGCGAACCGATAACGTCCTGTCCGAGCGCCTTTTCCTTGACGCGAGCGATGAAATCCTTGACCACCGGCAGAGCGACGTCGGCCTCCAGCAGCGCCATGCGCACTTCGCGCAGCATGTCGGAAATATTCTCGTCGGTCAGACGGGCCTGTCCGCGCAGGTTTTTTACGACGCGGCCAAGACGCTGGGTCAGGTTATCTAGCATGGATGGATAGGGCGGTCAGATGCACAATGAGATGAGGGGCTTGGTGTAGACTTCGTCCATGTCCGCAATCTTAATGCATCTGCTGGCCGCAGCCCTCTATGCCGGCCTGGCGGTACATCTCTGGCGCACCCGCTGGCGCGGACCGGTGCTCGGCCAACCGGCGGGCGGACTCAAACTCGGCGAGCGCGGCCTCCTGCTGATTGCACTGGCGGCGCATGGCGTCAGTCTGCGCATGGCGATATTCGATGGCAACAGCATGCACTTCGGTTTTGCCATTGCCCTGTCCGTGATGCTTTGGCTGGCCATTGCGCTGTACTGGATCGAGAGTTTCTATGCCCGGATGGACGGTTTGCAGGTGATCGGTCTGCCGGCGGCTGCCGTGGCGGCCATGCTGCCGGCACTGTTCTCCGAGGCCCATGTGCTGACCAACGCCGGGTCAATGGCGTTTCGCCTGCATTTCCTGACGGCCATGCTGGCCTATAGCCTCTTTACCTTGGCGGCCCTGCACGCCCTGCTGATGGCAACTGCCGAAAAGGGCCTGCATCGCGGCCGCATTTCGCCGCTCCTGGCGGGCTTGCCACCCTTGCTGACCATGGAGGCGCTGCTGTTCCGCCTGATCCATGTCGCCTTCGTCTTGCTCACCTTCACGCTGATTTCGGGCGTGTTCTTTTCCGAAGCCCTGTTCGGCAAAGCGCTGACCTTCAATCACAAGACAGTTTTCGCGATCCTGTCCTGGCTGATTTTTGCAGCGCTGCTGACCGGCCGGCACTTGCGCGGCTGGCGTGGTCGCGTGGCATTGCGCTGGACGCTGACCGGCTTCGCCGCGCTGCTGCTGGCCTATGTCGGCAGCCGCTTCGTGCTTGAGGTAATCCTCGGCCGCTGATGGACGAAATACCGCTGTCAGCCGAGTTCGCCGCTCTGGCGGTGCTGTTGATCCTGTCTGGCTTCTTCGCCATGGCCGAGACGGCGATGATGGCGGCGAACCGCCACCGGCTGCGACACCTGGCGGATTCGGGACACCGCGGTGCCCAACTGGCACAAGCCCTGCTGAGCCGCGTCGACCGGCTGATCAGCGTAATCCTGCTCGGCAATACCCTGATCAACGCGGCGGCCGCGATGCTCACCGGGCACATTGCGCTGCAGGTTTTTGGCCACGAGAAATGGACGCTGGAGGCGGGCACGCTGTTCGTCACCTTCTGCCTGCTGGTGTTCTCTGAAATCAGTCCGAAGGTGGTCGGTGCCAACTATCCCGATTGGCTGGCGCCGCGCATCAGTTACATCCTGACGCCGCTGCTGCGCGTTGCGTATCCGGTGATCTGGTTCGTCAACCTGTTTGTCGGCGCCCTGTTGCGGATCCTGCATCTGCAACCCAAGGCGGGTCACGACAGCCACCGGATGTCCGCCGAAGAATTGCGCGCCCTGGTGCTCGAATCCGGCAACTTTATTCCCAAGCAGCACCGCTCCATCCTGCTCAACCTGTTCGAACTGGAACAGCTGACCGTGGCCGACATCATGACGCCGCGGGGTGAAATCGAGGCTATCGACATTGCCGCGCCGATCGAAAACATCAAGGCGCAACTGGCAACCAGTTTTCACACACGGGTCGCGGTTTTCGAGAATGACCCGGCCAACATTGTCGGTGTCTTGCACCAACGACGACTGCTGGCCGAGGCCTTTGCCGGAGAGATCGACCACGCCACACTGCGCGAACGCATGTCCGATCCCTATTTCATTCCGGCTGCAACGCCGATTTACACCCAGCTTCAGTTCTTTCGCGAAAACCGGCAGCGCATGGGCCTCGTGGTTGACGAATACGGCGAGATCGAGGGGCTGGTAACACTGGAAGACATCATCGAAGAGCTTGTGGGAAAATTCACTACTCGCCAGTCGGATTTTGGTGGTTCGCTTTCCTGGAACGATGACGGAGTGGCGCTGGCGGATGGCGCGGCGAGCCTCAGGGAACTCAACCGACTGCTCGACCTGCAGTTTCCCCTGGATGGGCCGCGTACGCTTAACGGACTGATTGTCGAGCACTTGCAGGACATCCCGGAAGTGGGCGTTGGCGTACGGGTAGCCGGCGTACCGATGGAGATCGTGCAAACACAGGACCGAAAGATCAAGATGGTACGTCTTCACCGTCCCGCCGGAGAGTGATACTCTCGGCATAGTCAGGGCGTAGAATGCCCACAATTCACGCGGGAGAAGCCGATGGCCACAGCGGGCAAGGCAGAGAAAAAAGACGGTCCGAAGGAACTCAATTTTTCCTGGGAAGGCAAGAACAAGACGGGCAAGACGGTTCGCGGCGAGGTCAAGGCAGCCAGCGAGGCCGCAGCCAACTCTGCACTGCGGCGGCAAGGCATTAACGTCACCAAGCTCAAGAAGCAGAAAGTCGGTGGCGGCGGCAACGTTTCCGACAAGGACATTACACTTTTCTCACGCCAGCTCGCCACCATGGTCAAGTCGGGCGTGCCGCTGCTGCAATCTTTCGACATCGTCGGCAAGGGCACCAACAATCCGGCCCTGGCCAAGTTGCTGTTCGACATCAAGTCCGACGTCGAAACCGGTTCCAACCTCGCTTCCGCCTTTCGCAAATATCCCCAGTACTTCGATGCCCTGTTCTGCAATCTGGTCGAGGCCGGAGAACAGGCGGGTATTCTCGACACGCTGCTGGATCGACTGGCGACCTACAAAGAGAAAATCCAGGCCATCAAGTCAAAGATAAAGAGCGCCCTGACCTATCCGGTCGCCATCCTCGTCATCGCCTTTATCATCACCGCGGTGATCATGATTTTCGTGGTGCCCGCGTTCAAGAACGTATTTGCCAGTTTCGGCGGCGAACTGCCGGCCCCGACTCAAATCGTGATTGCGATTTCGGATTATTTCACGGCCAACTGGCACCTGATCTTCGGCGGCATTTATGCGGTGATCTATGGAATAAGCCAAGCCTTCAAACGTTCCCGCGCGCTGCAGATCGCAAAAGACAAAATTTCCCTGAAGGCTCCGGTTTTCGGCGACATGCTTACCAAATCAGCCATCGCGCGCTGGACGCGAACGTTGTCCACCATGTTTGCTGCCGGCGTACCACTGGTTGACGCCCTCGATTCGGTGGGTGGCGCCGCCGGCAACTATGTCTACACCATGGGGACCAAGAAAATTCAGGACGAGGTCAGCACCGGGACGAGTCTGACGGTGGCCATGGAAAATTCCGGCTTGTTCCCGCCGATGGTCACCCAGATGGTTGCCATCGGCGAGGAGTCCGGCCAGCTTGATTCAATGCTGGGCAAGACCGCCGACTTCTTCGAAGCCGAGGTTGACGAAGCAGTCGAGGCTCTTTCGAGTTTGATGGAGCCGATGATCATGGTGTTTCTGGGTATTCTCATCGGCGGTCTGGTGGTAGCCATGTACCTGCCGATCTTCAAACTCGGTTCGGTTGTCAATTAATTTGGCAACCAGGGTGGCAACTGAGCGCCACGGATGATCGCGCTGTTCGCCGATCCGGCGATGTTTGCCCTCGCCGCCGGATTGCTCGGCCTGATGGTTGGCAGTTTTCTCAATGTCGTCATCCATCGTCTGCCGATCATGATGGAGCGCGATTGGGCCGCACAGTGTGCCGAACTAAGGGGCGAAACTCCACCCGTAGTCGAGCCGCTTTCACTGGCCCGGCCGCGTTCGCGTTGCCCGCAGTGCGGCCATCCGATCAGCGCGCTGGAGAACATTCCCGTCATCAGCTGGCTTCTGCTGCGCGGACGGTGCAAGGGCTGCACCACTCCGATTTCTTTCCGCTACCCGCTGGTAGAGGCACTGACCGGACTGCTGTTTGCGCTTGTCGCCTGGCATTTTGGTTTCACCGCGGCGGGTTTGGGCGCCCTGGTGTTTATCGCGGCGCTGATCGCCCTGACCGGTATCGATTTCGATACCCAGCTGTTGCCCGACGACATCACCTTGCCTTTGCTCTGGCTGGGATTGGCGCTGAATGCTTTCAGTGTCTACACGGATTTGAAAAGCGCGGTGATCGGTGCCATTGCAGGTTATCTGTCGCTGTGGTGCGTGTACTGGGTGTTCAAGCTCTTCACCGGCAAGGAGGGCATGGGTTACGGTGACTTCAAGCTCCTGGCGGCGCTCGGTGCCTGGCTGGGCTGGCAGATGCTGCCCTTGGCCATCCTGCTGTCTTCCTTCGTAGGTGCCGTGGTCGGCATTGCCCTGATGGCGTTTGCGCGTCACGGCCGCAACGTGCCGATTCCTTTCGGCCCCTATCTGGCTGCGGCGGGTGCAATTGCCCTGATCTGGGGCAAGCCCCTGACCCGCGCCTACCTCGGCACCGTCCTGTAGCCCCTTGCAAATCAGGCATTAGGCCCCATTTTGAAGGCATCGGGATGGTGCGGTCGTGGCTGGCGCGCCAAGGGCTTCAGCTATAATCTTCCTCTTTGCCAGAATGCCGGAGAATGTCATGCCGATCTACGCTTATCGCTGCACCGATTGCGGCTTTGAGAAAGATGTCATGCGGAAAGTCAGTGATCCGCTGTTGACTATCTGCCCCGAATGCAAGACCGAGAACTTCGCCAAGCAGTTGACTGCGCCGGGCTTCCAGCTCAAGGGCAGCGGCTGGTACGCCACGGATTTCAAGGGCGGCGGCGGCAAGCCGGCGGAAGCCAAGAGCACCAACCCGCCACCCTGTCAGGGCGGTACCGGAAGCTGTGCTGCCAACAGTTGACCGCGTCTGCCTTGAAAAAATACTTCATTACCGGGCTCCTGATCTGGATCCCGCTGGCAATCACCGCATGGGTGTTGTCCCTGATCGTTCGTTCCATGGATCAGTCCCTGTTGCTGTTGCCGCAGGCGATTCAGCCGGAGCACCTGTTGGGAATCTATATTCCCGGCCTCGGCGCGCTGCTCACTCTGCTGATAGTGTTCCTCACCGGCCTGGTGACGACGAACATCGTCGGCCAGAAGCTGGTGCGTTTCTGGGAACGGGTGCTCGCCCGCATTCCGGTAGTGAAGTCGATCTACTACAGCGTCAAGCAAGTGAGCGATACGCTTTTCTCGGGCAGCGGTGTGGCTTTCCGCAAGGTCTTGCTGGTTCGCTATCCGCATCCCGAAGCATGGTCGGTGGCGTTTCAGACCGGGCATCCGGCCCGGGATGTCGCCGACATGCTGCCGGATGAACACGTCGGGGTCTTCATCCCGACCACGCCCAGCCCGGTCAATGGTTTCTTCTTCTTCGTCAAAAAGGCAGATGTCATCGAACTCGACATGAACGTCGACGAAGCCCTGAAGTACATCGTCTCGATGGGTGTTGTCGCCCCGCCCATGAGAAATCCCAACGGGCGCGCCCAGAATCAGTAAGGCCCCAAGGGGTCCATAACAGTCCGGAAATCCTATGCGCACCCACTACTGCGGCGAGGTCAATGCCTCCCATGTCGATCAGATTGTCACTCTTTGCGGCTGGAACCACCGCCGTCGCGACCACGGCGGCGTGATTTTTATCGACCTGCGCGATCGCGAAGGATTGGCGCAGATTGTTTGCGATCCGGATCGTCCCGAAATGTTCGGGATTGCCGAGGATGTGCGCAACGAATTCGTGCT